>JABDFM010000003.1 GCA_013286565.1 Bacteroidota bacterium | reverse complement strand
TTCTGTCGGCACAGGCGCCATCAAACGTTTTGTTAGACCGGTAAGCTGGCAAAACTGGAGTCATGAGCTGTTGCCTGATGAATTGAAAAATGATAACCCGCTTGAAATATGGCTTTTGGTTGATGGTAAATATATTAAGGAGTAGTGAGTGGTGAGTTTTGAGTAGTCAGTACCTGATTCTTACTCAAAACTTAAAACTCAAAACCCAATACTCAAAAAAATGGCGAGTAAAACTTTTTTCTGCATAGATGCGCATACTTGCGGTAACCCGGTAAGGCTGGTAGCCGGTGGCGGTCCAAATTTGACGGGTAACAACATGAGCGAAAAGCGCCAGCACTTTTTAAAGGAGTACGACTGGATACGCAAAGGCCTGATGTTTGAACCGAGAGGGCACGATATGATGTCGGGCAGTATATTGTATCCACCTCATGATCCCGCAAATGACGTGGCCGTATTGTTTATCGAAACCAGTGGTTGTCTGCCCATGTGCGGGCACGGTACCATCGGCACGATTACCATTGCTATTGAGGAAGGGCTGATCATTCCAAAAACATCCGGTATAGTGCGTATGGAAGCGCCCGCCGGTTTAGTAATGATCGAATACAAACAAGAAGGAGCTAAAGTAAAATCCGTTAAGTTGACTAATGTACCAGCTTACCTTGCAGCCGAAAATTTAGAAGTAGAATGCCCTGATTTGGGAATGCTCAGCTTTGATGTAAGCTACGGCGGTAATTTTTATGCCATTGTCGATCCGCAACCGAACTTTACGGGCCTGGAAAATTACAGTGCAGATCAACTGATCTCGTGGAGCAGGGTGATAAGACAAAGGATCAACGAAAAATATACTTTCGTCCATCCTGAAAACCCAACCATCAATACATGTACACATATACTTTGGGATGGTGCTACCATATCACCGGAGGCTACTGCCCGCAACGCAGTTTTTTATGGTGATAAGGCTATTGATAGGTCACCCTGCGGAACAGGCACATCAGCCCGAATGGCGCAATGGCACGCAAAAGGTAAGTTGAAAAAAGGCGATACATTTATACACGAAAGTATTATAGGAAGCCAGTTTATTGGCAGGGTGGAGGATGAGGTACAAATTGGTGAAATACCGGCCATTATACCAAGCATAGAAGGCTGGGCAAGGGTGTATGGCTACAACACCATCAAGATAGATGATGAGGATCCGTATGCGTATGGGTTCCAGGTGATATAAAGACAGCCTCACCCCAAACCCCTCTCCGGTAGAGAGGGGCTTTAAAAGGACAATTAATAAATTCAATAATAAAAAATACTAAGTCTCCCCTACCGGGGGAGATTTAGAGGGGGCTGGGCTCATGAGCAAAGTAATTATAATTGGTGGTGGTGTTATCGGTCTATTCTCAGCCTACTACCTGCACAAATCAGGCTGGGAAGTAGAAATATTGGACAAGGGCGACTTGTTAGACAATTGCTCTTATGGCAATGCAGGTATGATCACCCCGAGCCATTTTGTGCCGCTGGCCGCACCGGGCATGGTGGAGCAGGGTATCCGCTGGATGTTCAATAGTAAAAGCCCGTTCTATGTAAAGCCATCATTGGACGCCCAACTTTTTGGCTGGGGGTTGAAGTTTCTAAAAAGCGCTACCAAAAAACATGTGGATAGGTCGGCGGGAGCATTGAGGGATATATCCATGCTGAGTAAAACACTATTTAAAGAGTTTGAGCAGGATACTAACATCGATTTTGGTTTAGAAGATAAAGGTATCCTGATGCTTTTTAAAACGCCTAAGATGGTGGAAGAAGAACAGCATCTGGCCGAGCAGGCCACCAACCTCGGTCTTGACGCTCAATATCTGAGCCCTGAGGAATGTAGTAAACTGCAGCCCGGTGTTGAGTTGGATATTTTAGGCGCGGTGCATTACCATTGCGATGCGCATCTGTACCCTAATAAATTAATGTCCGGATTAATCAAATACCTGGATAATGCCAAGGGTATCAATATCCACCCAAATACGGAAGTTGTGAAAATAGATCATGAGGGTAATAAAATAACCTCGGTTAGCAGTGCTGAAAAAGAGTTTAAGGGCGATGCTTTTGTACTTGCCGGGGGGTCTTGGTCGCCGGGGATCGCGAAGCTGACCGGGTTGAAAGTGCCATTGATGCCGGGCAAAGGCTATTCATTTATGGTGAAGCAGGATCCGTCAAAACAAATGACCATCCCCTCCATATTATGCGAAGCGAGGGTAGCCGTTACCCCAATGAACGGCAGCATACGCTATGGTGGTACGATGGAGGTGGGAAAGATCAACGACCAGATTAATATGAACCGGGTTAAAGGTATTGTAGAATCGGTGCCCAAATACTTCCCTGATTTTAAGCCGGATGTTCCGCAGAAAAAAGATATTTGGTTTGGCTTCCGCCCGGTATCGCCGGATGGTATGCCTTATATCGGTCTTTCTGATAAATATAAAAACCTGGCTATTGCTACTGGTCATGCCATGATCGGGTTAAGCCTTGGCCCGGCAACCGGTAAATTGATCGACGAGGTGTTGAACGGAACCAAAACGGCTATGAATATCACCCCGTTTTCAGTACAAAGATTCCAATAGCAGGGCTTTTAAAAAATACCGGTATCTATCAAGGCCTGTCGCCTAAAAAATTCACCTGCAATCAGGCCACTGATCGCCCATTATTCCCGTATGTACTGGTGTATCACAACATGACTTTTTTTGAGTAATATTGATAGGGATTTAGATCCTGCGTTTTTACTCCAATAACCAATTAGTTGGATACCAACGGCAATGAAAGCGTACCGGCTGATTTTTTTGTTACTGATCTTAATATGCTTGTTGGGTGTACCTGTTTGTCATGCGCAGGCCCCGGTGATCACTCCTAAACCCGGCCCCATTGTATTGCATTTGGATGCTACGGGTAATTACCAGGTACAGGTAAGTGATGTGGCTACTGTAAGCGGTACTTATAATTCGGTCAGCGTTTCGCCTTCCAGTTTCAATTGTTCAAGCACGGGCGCGCAAGCTGTAATTGTTAATGCAAGCAATTCTACTGGTACCGATCCGGTTGTAAAATTAAATTACCCTTACGGGATAGTTACTGATGCTTCCGGGAATATTTATGTGGCTGATGCAGGCAATAACCAAATTAAAAGGATCACCCTGGCAGGTGTGGTAACCGTTTTTGCCGGTTCGGGAACAATAGGCTCGGTAGATGGCACCGGTGCAGCCGCCAGTTTTAACCGGCCCTGGGGTATGACCATTGATGCAAAAGGGAATATTTATGTTGCCGACGCAGGTAATAATAAGATCAGGGAAATTACCCCATCCGGGCAGGTGAGCACCGTAGCAGGCAATGGCACCAAAGGCTATCATGACGGTATAGGGTCTGTCGTCAGTTTTAATAACCCATCAGGTGTTGCGGTTGATGCTTTGGGGGATATTTTCGTGGTAGATTCCGACAACAACAGAATCAGGGAGATTCAATCCAGCGGATATGTTTTAACTTTTGCAGGTAACGGTCAATATAGCTCATTAGATGGATATGGTACAATAGCGGGCTTTTATGACCCGCATGGTATCGCTATTGATGGTTCGGGGTACTTGTATATAGCTGATGGAAATAACAGGATCAGGAAGATCAGCCCGATTGGTACAGTAACCACAATTGCCGGCAATGGTTCAGGGCATAATGATGGGATAGGTACTGCGGCCAGCTTTTATTTTCCAAACGAGATCGCTATTGACGCTGCTGGTAACTTATACATTACCGACACGGGCAATAATATGATAAGAAAGATGACCCCTGATGCTATAGTAACCACCTTTGCCGGTAATGGCGCTATTAATTCGATCGATGGCAAAGGAACCGCGGCCTATTTTAATGCTCCAATTGGTATTTGTTTAGATGCAGCAGGAAATTTATATGTAACGGACGCCCCTGATGATAAGATCAGGAAGATAACGCCTGACGGCGTTGTAACTACGCTGCAATTAGCTGGTGTTAATGGTACAAATACCCAATCAGCAAGCTTACCGGTTACTGTAAGTGTGCTGAGCCAGCCTGTTATCACCTCTTCCTACAACAATATTACTGTTTCTGCTTACCAGGATTGCACCCCAACACTCCCTGATTATGCTACGAGCGCTACTACGAGCGATAACTGCAAAAGCAGCGCCATTACATTTACCCAGTTACCGGTTGCAGGGACCTCTTTAACGGTAGGCGTTCCTGTAAATGTCAGCTTAACTGCTACTGACGCTTCGGGCGGTACGGCAAATGTCACTTTCAATGTAAATGTGGTAAACTCAACTAATAATCCGTTGACTTTTAATAATAACCCGGCGATATTTGCAGGAAGCGGTGTGCGATTAAACCCCGCAATAAACGGTGATATAACAGGGTATAGCTGGTCGCCGGCTATTGGTCTGAGTGATGCCGGTAGTAAAAACCCAATAGCTAATCCATCGGTTACAACAACTTATACATTGACAGTTACCCTGGCCGGGGGGTGTACAGCAAGCGCAAATGTAACAGTTAATGTGCTTGAACAGATTACGATCCCCAATGTTTTTACCCCAAACGGGGATGGGGTCAATGATCTTTGGAATATTGCAAATTTAAGCGAATACCCTGCCTGCACAGTGGATGTATTTAGCCGTAATGGGCAATTAGTTTTTCACTCCGTTGGCTACGGTAAACCCTGGAGTGGAACTTACAACGGTAACCCACTACCAACAGGCACTTATTATTATGTTATTGACCTGAAAGATGGCAGAAAAAAACACGCAGGGGCAGTAACTATTATAAAGTAGATATTAATTCCCCGGAATTTTATAATAGTAAATAGGTGCGAAAACGCCCTCACTGGTGGTATAATAACCTTTGCCATCAGGAGTGAAGCCAATGGCCTCACCTTGTTTTTCCGCCTCGTAAGGGAGCTCGGTGGGCTTTCTTTGCATGGTTTTCCATATAGGCTCATTATTCTTGCGTTTCCAGTAATATACTTTAACATAATCCTTCAAAAGCACCTGCTGCCCATCCTTTGAAATATCCCCGGCAGTGATCCATTTAAAGGGCCTGAAACCATTAAAATACAATTTGCAGCGCTTAGTAAGCATCAGGGTATCGTTAGCTTTGAAATTTAAAGGAGTGGTATATACGGTTACCGAGTCAGTGCGTTTTGAAACAATATAGATCAGTTTTTCAATAGGGTCGATCATCAGCGATTCGGCATCACGCGGGCCGTCGGGATATTTGAGGTGTATAGGTACAGCATTGGCCTTTATGATGCTATCCTTACCTATCCATGTTTTTTGTTCCTCCAGCCGGTAAACGGTGATGTATGGATACTTTGCATTATTATCGCCTATGTCGCCTACATACACATAACTTTTCCCTTTAACCGGGCCAATTCCTACGGCTATGTCCTCGCAATCATGTACACCAAGTCTGATTTTGGGATCGCCTTTATAATAAATTACGGATTTTATTTCCCCCTGGGGGTTTATAGCGAAAAAACGGCTGGTATCCCCGCTGTCATTTTCTACATAATAAATATCATTATGTATTCCCGATGCCGCGATGCCCGATATCTCGTCCATCTCTTTATTTTGCAGATGGCCTGTTATATTCCATTTTTGCTGAACATACCTGTGTTCGGCATAGGCCCCAAAAAAGAGAATGATTACGATGGGTAATATGATCTTTATTTTTTTTGACCGGCTCATGTTATAGCTTCATTCAAATCTTAAATTCTAAGCTCTAAAATCTAAACCCTAAGAAATTTAAACTCAAAACCTTGTAAAATCAGGCAAAGAAAACCAAAAAACATGACGTTTTATCAATTATTGCCAGACTTGACATTGAAACGATTAACAATGGTGATATGTTATAGAAAAAATTAAAATCATATTCCCTGGGCTGCCAAAATTAGTTGACTGCCTAATATTTCAGCGGGGGTTCTGTAGTCAGCAAGGTCAAGCTCATACACGTATTTACAATTGCAGCTACTACCCGGCGCTATAAATACGGGCATATCAAAGCCTAATTGCTGATAATAAGGGGTAATAAATGCTTGCACAGGTAAATTATTAGCGGTTTTAATAATGGCGGTAGTAAGCCTCTTGAGGGGTTTTAGTATCAATCGTATCTCACAAACCCTAAAATTATCATTAAGGGGTATCCAGCGGTTTACACCATCAATATCAATAAGCAAGGCATTTTGCCTGATGCCCATCAACGTGCCAATAACCTCGTTATCATTATTCAATAAGCTTTTCACTACTACCTGCTGACCGATGTACCGACTGAAAATTATTAACTGCTCTGCTGCTTTTACTTGTTCCATATTACTAAATATATTAGCAAATATAAAGAAACAAATATCAAACATGCAATAGGAATGGTAGTTTTTTACTACAAAATAGTGGTGGTGATACCGATATTAAAACCCGCGAATCGCGAATGGGATGTGTTAAAGCCTTTGTTGGAGTACAGTTTATAATATGAGGGATCAAAAACTGCTGCAAAATGTTTGGTGATATAATACTCGATCCCGATATCGGCTTTTACAGCTAAGCTGCTGCTTGTCACGTTATTCAATGTAACACCACCCTGGCTTACAGTGGCCCGTTCAAACGAGTGTATGCCAAGGCCGGGTTGTATTAAGCCATAAAATCCCCATTTATTAAATTTCTTACGGTACCCGGCTCCTATTACTATGAAATCAGTTGATAGTTTGCCCTTTATAATATTGGTAGGTATGGTAGGTACATAACTTATATAATTATTGCTTAAGGCGTCATAATCAAGTCTGTAGAATATATCGTTGATATAAGTGGGCCGGTATTCAATGGCTGTATTAACCACAAGCCCGTCGTTTAAATGGGTATGGATATTTCTAAAAGGGAGGCTTATACCCAACGAACCCGGGAAATAAAATCTCGAAGCTACATCCTCGGTTTGTGCAAAAGCTGCTGAGATCGAAATACGAACAATAACAATTAATAAAACAATGCCTCTTTTGGATAGCATAAAGTATTAATTTGAGGGATGGTCGTCCCCATAACCATTACGTTCCAGTTTTTGAAATGGTATCTTAACGATATTTGCAAACTTGCAGTTGATGTTTTCGTCCATGTGGGTATCGATACCGAAATGAGTATCCTCTCTTTCCAACTCATTAAACGTACCGAACATCCTATCCCATATACTCAACACATCGCCATAATTACAATCGGTATAAGGCAGTTTGTAATGATGGTGTACATGGTGCAGGTTTGGGGTGATAAAAATCAACCCGATGATCTTATTGGCAGTGTTTGATAGCCTGAATTCGGTATGCGCTACAATGTTGGAGAATGATTGAAATATTTGCCGTACTATTAAAACACCAATAACAGGGCCGAGTAAAAATACCCAAAGTATTAAAAATGTGGTGCGTATAACTGTTTCGCCCGGATGCTCCCTTATCGTAGTTGATACATCAACTTTAAGGTCGCTGTGATGCACCAGGTGGAATTTCCACAGCGCATCAACTTTATGCATGATCACATGGTAGGTATATTCGCAAAAATCAAGCAATACAAATGCGACAATATAATACGCCACCCCCTTACCATGCCATGGCATTAAATTGAGCAGGCCCCAGTGGTGACTATTGTCCCATTTAGAGGCAATGATAATAAAAGTAGTGAGTAAGAGCTGTATAGGCAGTGCTGTGAAAATAAACAGCATGTTAACTGATGAGTGTTTAAACTTTGTTTTTAAACTGTCAGTTGAAACAAGTACTTCTGCAACCCATAAAGAGGTTATTATACCGGCATACAAAATTACCTGTGCCGCATCTTCATGTACCGAAAAAAAACTATGCAGGTTTGCCATAGTGAAAATCAATTAAGGACACAAATATAAGTTTTATACCAATACATTTACTTCAACATCAGGTTTTGATACGTCAGTTAATGCAACTTTGCCGCGTTCCTTTCGCACGATGCGATTAAAAAGTGATATTTCGCGCTCAAAAAGGAAACGGAAGAACAGCTTGAACCATGAACCATGATATAATAAGGTATCATAATATTCAGGAGCGGCCTTTTTTAACTGGGGCAGCCTGTTCCACGGAATCGATGGAAAATCATGGTGTTCATTGTGATAGCCCACATTAAAAGCAACGGTGTTCAAAGGGCCGTAGTAGCTGTATGTTTCCTGCTCACTTTCAAAAGTCATGTAATGCTCCTGTACCCAGCGGGCACCAACAGGGTGAAGACCTATCGAAAACCAGAAACTAATAAACATAAACCCGACAGCCTTGATCCCAAAGAAATACCAGATAGCAGTTGTGAAGGCGATCTGCATCAGGATGTTAACTAAAAGCCAGCCATCATAAAATTTGATCTCTTTTAATCGTGATACACGCGTTGCCTGGAACACCGGAAAGAAAAAGAGCCAAAGTACTTTTCCCAGGAAATAATTATTGATGAGTTTAGCTTCCCACTTGTTAGGCAGGTCGGCATCAAGTTCATGGATCCCCTGGAAAGAATGGTGTTTGATGTGATACCTTTCAAATGAAATGGCGCCCGGTATGATGTGAGGCAAATTGGCGATCATGCCCGCCCAACGGTTGGCCAATGCGTTCTTAAACAAAAGCTGGTGTACACACTCGTGTATCATCACAAACAGCGCATGATTGGCAAAGGCGCCATACAAGTATGCAGCTGCAAAAATAATCCACCATGATTGATCGCGAACCAACCACGATATGCCAATCATCGATCCTACGATGCCCAAAATAACTAAAAAGGTTAGTGGATTTTTACCGATCAGACCCCTTGTCTCTGGAAACTGTTTTAAAATCTTCTTCGTTCTTATCCGGTGCGGTTCAGATTCTGTTGAGTGTATAAAATCGGTTTTGACTGCCATGTTAATATATTGTTAAATTAATAACCCGTTTTGCGTCTTTCTATTGCTGTCCGGGTTAAATAATCTGTAAAAGATATTTTCAATATTAAAAATTAATATTGAAAATATCGTGTATTTGAAAATTTTATTGTTGCTTATACACTAAGATAGTAAACGTATTTGGCAGGGCTTTACGTGTGCCTGGCTCCATTTGGGCAACACTTAAATATATTTTGTGCGTTTTGGTATCCAATGCCAATGTTTTTGCACGGGTTTGGGTTTGCAAAGTTTGTATAACGCTATATTTATCGGCACTTTCCTGTTTAATTATAGTGGTAGTTGCATCGCCGTTTGAGCAAAACACCAGGTGGGTTTCCGGGTCGTAGGCAACCGCATCAACCCCTGCGCCGATTGGTACGGTAGCAACCACATTGCCAGTATTAATATCAACCACGCTCATTCCTTTATTTTCGCGGCACACAGAAAATGCACGTTGGTTCTTCTCATCCAATGCTATTCCGGTTGGTCCGCCGCATGGTGATAATGAATAGTTTTTTACCACTTTAAGAGTTTTGCTGTCAATCACGTTCAGGCTGTTTTTATCCTCCAGGTTGTTGTATATTTTTCCTTTGCCATCGGCAGCTGCAAATTCAGGGCCGCCGCCAAGTGCAACCGTTCCTACCTGTTTCAGTGTTTCTGGATTGATCACAGATGAGTTGTTACTTTCGCCATTGAAGCTAAATATACGGTCAGTATATGGATCGTATATAATAGCATCCGGGCCTTTTGCATCTACAGGTATAGTGGCAATTATTTTAAGCGTTTTCAGATCGAAAGCCACTACAGCGTCTGCTCTTCCGTCACTTATAAAGCCCCTGTTCCATTTGTTGGCTATGGCAATGCCGTGTACGCCTTTCATACCTTCGATTATACCAACCTGTTTTTCGGTCTCCAGGTCAACTACATTTACCGAAGTGCCGTGCGAAGCATATAGACGGTGATTTACATGGTCAATAGACACATAATCATAACCGCCATCACCGGTAAGGGGTATTTTTTTATCTAATACATAAGTTTGTGCATGTAAAATGCCGGGAATTAGCCCGATGCTTAATAAGCAAATAACAGATAGAATGATCTTCTTTTTCATGGTTTTATTGTAAATAATTGATTGATAAATATCACTTATAATTCTGTAGGAAATTTGATTTATGCTGGTTTATTCACAATATTGTCTTGTACCTGGTGGAACTTACCCGAGCGGTACGCTATTCGCATCATACTTGGTAAAACGATCAGCAAAAGTGGTAATGCTATAATAAAACCGCCTATAACAGCTATGGCCAAAGGTTGGTGAAGCTGTGCCCCGGCGCCTATTCCTAATGCCAATGGCATCAAAGCCACAATAGCGCCTATGGCCGTCATTAATTTGGGGCGAAGCCGGGTAGATATGGAGAATACAATGGCTTCATTGACGCACGCCTTTATATTATCGGGATCAGTGGCTATACTCTCCAGTGCCCTTTGTTTAAACTGTAAAAAGGTAAATATGGCATTTTCACCAATAATACCTACGATCATGATCAGCCCGGTATAGCTGCCCACATTAAGTGGTGTGTGAGTAAGAAATAAGGCCAGCAGACTGCCGCTGGTTCCCAATACAGCAATAATTAAAATGAGTATCGCTATCCTGAATTGTTTGAACAGGAACAGGATCACACCAAATACCAGCAGGCTCGCAGTTATCAATATCATCATAAGCTCTTTGAACGATTGTTGCTGCTGTGCATAATCGCCGCCGTATTCAATATGATATCCTTGTGGCAGGCTTACTTTTTGGGCGATGCTTTTTTGGATCTGGGGTATTACAGTTCCAATACTCCCATTATCCAGTCTTGCTGTAATAATACCCATTGATTGCAGGTTTTCGCGGTTGATCTCGGCCTCGCCGGGTTTCAGGTCAATGGTGGCCAGTTCGCTGATAGGTATCAATTTACCGGTTGGTGTAAATATGTTCTGGTTTTTTATGTCATTAACACGAAGGTTGTTGTTGCCGGGGTAAACCATACGGATGGGCGACAATTGTTCGCGCTCTAATAAATTGCCAATAATATTCCCCTGCAAAGCCGTTTGCAATTGGAACTGAAGGCTGGTTGGGGTGATATTATATTGCGCCAGTTTGCTGTATTGCGGATCGATACTTACTGATGGGCCCGCTATAACTATGCCGTCCAACACATCAGCGGTGCCTTTTACAGCGCGTGCGGCATCAGCAATTTGTTTGGATAAGCTTTGCAGTTTCTGCGGGTCGTCGCCAAAAAGCTTGATCTCGATAGGCTCGGCAGAAGTGGTCAAATCTCCAAGCATATCTGTGATCACCTGGCCAAATTCTACTTTTTGTGCGGTTAATACCGGCTGGTCTTCCGCTATTTCTTTACGCAGTTCGCTGATCACTTCTTCAGTCGTTTTATCGCGTTTTTTCTTTAATTGTATCAGGTAATCGCCGGTGTTGGGTTCAGTAATAAAAAATCCCATCTGCGTCCCTGTCCGCCGCGAATACGCTTCAACCTCCGGCTGTTTGGCGATGATCTTTTCAACTTCATGCAGCATACGGTCGGTCTCTTCCAATGAGGTTCCGGGCGGCGAAGCATAATCCAGCACAATACTGCCTTCGTCCATTTCGGGCAGGAAACCGGTATCCAACAACTTGGGTATAATTACAATAACGGCAACTAACCCAGCCATGATCACTAAACTTAACCATGGGCGAAGTATAAACCAGGACACCCATTTTTGTTTTTTAACATGGTGTACCTCTTCTTTTTTATCTTTAATGACATGCTTACGTTTGGTAAGCAATAAATAAATTACAGGCAAGCCTATCCAGGTAACAAAAAACGAACATACCAGCGTAATGATCATGGTATTGGTCAATACCTTAAAATAAGCGCCCGCAACCCCGCTCATCAAAACAAAAGGGATAAATATTACAATGGTGCTGATAGATGAACCCACCATTGCCGGGAAAAGGTAGTCTATCGCTTTTTGAAGCAACTTTAACGTATGCTCCTCCGGGTTTTCTTCATGCGTGCGGTGTATCTGCTCAACCACCACAATAGCATCGTCAATGATCAAGCCTATGGCTGCAGCGATGGCGCCAAGCGTCATGATGTTAAAAGTGTAACCGATGGAATAAAGCACGATCAGCGTCAGGCAAAGCGTAACCGGGATAGTGATCAAAATAGTAGCGCTGGCCTTTAGTGAGCGCAAGAAAATAATGGCGACAATAATGGCCAGCAACAAGCCTATCCACAGGCTGTCGCTCACACTTTTTATCGAATCGTTTACAAAATCAGCCTGGATATAATAGGGTTTAATAGTAACATCCTTCGGGAGCAGTTTTTTTAGGTCGGCCACTTTCGCGTCCATGTCAGCCGAGAGCGAAACCAGGTTGGCATTTGGCTGTTTGATCACTGCGATCAGTACACCATCGCGCCCGTTGGCATTTACTTTAATATATTCAATGCCCTCATTTACCGCTATATCGGCAAAGTCTTTTAATCGTACTACCCTCTTTTTATTGTTGCTGATCACCAGGTTTGCCAGTTGATCCTTAGCATTAATGGTGGCATCCGTAACGGTGAGGTAAAACCGTTTATAATCAGACAGGTAGCCTTCTGATTTTACAAAATTGGTGTTGCTCAGCGTGGTATTGATAATATCAGGTGTGAGGCCGAGCGAACTCATCTTTTGCTTGTTCAGCGTGAGCCAGTATTCCTTTACTTTACCACCGATGATCCTTATTTCAGATACACCATCCACCTGCGAAAGAAATGGTTTTACCGTATAAGTTGCCAGCTGTCGCAATTCGATAGGGGTACGGCTATGGCTTTCAAGCGTATAGCCGCTCACCGGCAGGATAGAGGGGTTCATCTTCTCTACCGTGATATTCACATCAGCAGGCAGATCGTTTTTGATCTGGTCGATACTGGTTTGAATGCGTTGTTGCGACAGGTCGATATCCGCATCCCAACTCATATAGGCTGATATTTCACAGCTGCCGCGGCTGGTAGTGCTGCGCACGGTTTTCAGGTCGGGAACTTGTTTGATGGCGTTTTCGAGCGGCTTGGTTACCGTTACCATCATTTTATTTACGGGCTGCAAACCCTCATCAGCAATGATCTTGATCTTAGGGAAGGTGATCTCGGGGAACAGCGAGGTTTGCAATTTTGAATAGCAAAACAGGCCGCCTACAATAATAAGCGTCAGCACCAGGCTTAGTGGCTTTTTATGAGAGATGAAAAAATCCTGAAGAGGCCGTTTCATTATTGTACAATTTTTACTTTAGCCGTATCGGGCAATCCATAATTACCGGTTACAATGATCTTATCCTGCGCCGAAAACTTGGGCGATAATATCTCCACCCTGTCGCCCGATTCAATGCCCTTGGTAACAGCTACCTTAACTGCCGTAGTGGGGTTGATGAGTTTCATCACCCAAAACTCAGTCTGGGTTTCATTAGCCAGCAGCGCAGCTTTTGGCAGGGATGCCGTATTGCTTTTTTCTGATTTGACGATCCGTGCTTTGGCAACCAGGTTTTCGGGTATCTGCTGTTCGCTGCTCACTTTTAATACCACACCCTGGGTTTGGGCCACGGTATCAACAGATGGCATAAATGAGGCCACACGGCTATCCAGCTTTTGCCCGCCTGGCAGTGTAAGCTGTACATTTTGACCGGCTTTTACATATTGCTTCAGCTCATAAGGCAGCTGCATTACAAATACAAAGCTTGATCGGTCACTTACAGTAGCCAGCGCTTCGCCGTCCTGTACATAGTCACCCGTCTGGTGGTTTAACTGGGAAATATAACCTGGCCCCGGTGCATTGATTCGGTTCACACCTGTAAACTTTAACGTGGTATCCAAAACATTGATGCTGTTGCCAATGGCTTGCGCTTCCTTGGTTTTAATGGTGAACAGCAGCTCGCCTTTGCTTACGAAATGACCCTGTTGTGCGTTCACCTGATGCACGTAACCGATAGCATTTGATTTGATATAGTTTTTTTGCAAAAAAACAGAGGTAGCATTCAAGTCGATATAATCGGCCATGGTGTTTTGATCGATCGTGGTTACGGTAACCGGCGTCTGTGCTTTTACATCCGATGTATCTTCATCATCTGCTGCCTTATTGCTTTTACACGAGCATAGACACAAAGAAATTCCTGCAATAAAGAACAGGTATCTGATAGCCGGGTATCTGGTAATTAATGTTTTCATGTTTACCTGTTCCAGTAGTTTAACTGATTGATCAATTGTAATTTGCTGATAATGGTTTGTGTTTTCAGATTCCTGACAGTAAGGTAATTATTTATGGCCAGTATCAGGTCGGCTATTTTTACATCGCCTGTTTGCAAAAGCTGGGTATCTACTTTGATCAGGCTCTCCGAGTATTTTATCTGGTCGTCTATCTGCGGCATCAGCTTGTCGTTCTCGCTGATCTGCTGGTTCAGCTGTGCCAGTTGCTGCCGGTATTGTACATTAAAAAAGGCTTTATAATTCTGCCGCGTTTCTTCCTCAAGCGAGATTTTGCGGTACTGCAATTTACGTTGCCCACCATCATATATCGGTATGGATAAATTGAACCCTACACTGGCGCCAAAGTTTTTATAAGCCTGTCCCATAAAATCGCTGTTGTAACCACCATCGGCAAAAACATTGGTTTTGGGTTTATAACTGAAATCTATCTGCTTGCGGCTGTTGATCAGTTTAAGACTGTCCAACCTGTACTGGGCAAAAAAAATACTGCTGTTTATACCCGGCGGCATGGCAGTTTGCAGATCGGGTGTTGAAAGCTCAACTATGCTGGTATCTGCTACTCCGGCCAGGTAATTTAGTGTGGCATAATCATTTTTATAGAGCAGGCGTGCCTGGGCCAATTGCAATTGTTGTTGTTTTAGCGTCACCAAAAAAGTAAGGTAATCGCTTTGACGGTACACATTGGCACGGGTTAGTTTTTTGAGTACATCTTCTTCGGTGATTAGCAGGTTAACAATTTCTTGACTGAACTTCACTTGCTGCAGATCGCCATAAGCCGTGATGTATTGATTGGTAACCGCTTTTTTAAGGTCCTGTTCAGAAATTTTGGCGGCGTTATTTACCGATTGCGATAGTAAAGTGATGGCCTCCACCTGTGCGTTAACATTTCTTTTGCTCACTATAGCCTGGTTCACCGCTACTAAACCGTTTAAGGTATGCTCGTTCAAAATAGGCTCCGAATAACCATATCCACCGACAATAGGGGCGTAAATGCCGGCGCTTGTGGCATTCACCTGTGGTTTAAATCCAGCCTTCAACCGCAGGCTATCCAATTGGTTTGATGCTACCTGGTTGCGCAGATCTTTTAATAAAGGACTGTTGCTTTTCGCCAATTCAAGGTAATGATCTAATGTGTTGGTTTGAGCCAGCGAAGCAGAGTAGAAAAATGTGCACAGGATAACGCTAAAGAGCCACTTCATTAAGTATTCGGTATTATGCGGTTTGCTTTGCTAAAGTAAAAATTTAATTCTGGATAAATTTAGGATGCAGAAATCAAAACGTAATGATAAAACTATGATAACCATCCTCAAAATTATACTGAAGCGTAAATCCTAAATTCTCACATATTTGCCGCGAAATAGTTAGGCCCAATCCGCTTCCTTCCGAGCCGGATGACTTATGGAAACGGGTAAATATCTGGTCGTTCTGCAAGGGATCGCTTTCGCCGGTATTTTGGATCATCAACTGCTCATTAGTCAGTTTTATGCGTATCTCGCCACCCTTGTGGTTATGCCTGATGGCATTGCTCAATAAATTATTCAGTAATACATCTACCAGGTATGGGCTCGCATTTAATTCCTTATCAACCAGTTCGCAGCTTGTTTTTAATTCTTTATCCTGGAATATCTCCTCAAACTGTATTAGCATTTCTTCTACAGATTCGCGCAAATTGATCAGCTGGCCGCCCTCCAGCAAACGGTTCTCAATTTTAACCAATAATAGCAGGGATTGATTTAGCCTGGTCAGCCTGGAAACCGCGCTGTACAGATCATTCAGTAATTTACTTTGCTGCTGACTGAAGTTGTCGGTTTGTATCAGTGTATCTAACTTCGAATTAATGACCGCTATGGGCGTAAGCAACTCATGCGAGGCATTCTCGGTAAATGTTTTCAGGTCCTTATAGTCGCTTTTTACCCTCGACGACATGGATATGATAGCTTGGTTCAATTCCTCAAACTCATCAATGGTTGTGCTTACCACCGGGATATCCTTGCTGTCGGCTACATTGAATAGGCGCAGCTCTTTTAACAGGTTATAAAAGGGTTGCCATAAGCGGTTTAGCAGCAGCCGGTTGGTTACAAATAAAGTGATCAGCAATAATAAAATAAGCCCTGCTGTGATGGCGAAAATGATTTGGATAAGATCCTCGGTTTCTACTTTCGACTCAACTATTAGTATCTGGTAATATTTGGTGCCGACTGTAATGGAACTGATCAGCCCCCGGCCTGATTCATATTCTTCATGCCTGTGCCTGTGTTTCCTGGGGCGGTCATCATCGTCCTTTTTGTTACGGTAAACGGTATTAATAAAATGCCGTGTTACCGACCCCCGTTTTGCTTCTGTAAAGGTGATCTGCTGATCATTAGATTCAAAAACCTGCGGCAGTTGATGATTAAGGCCAACTGATTCAAATATCTCATTTTCTTCAACTGCCAGGTCCTTGTCCAACTGTTTGGTCAGTATCAGGCTGATTGCCTGGTAATAAATGATGCCGGTAATCAACATCACTACAATGGTGGTTACCAGGTTTACGCGGTTGTAACGGGCTAATAGCTTCATTCGTCGGTAAACTTATAGCCCATGCCGTATGATGCCTGTATATAATCGTTACTGCCGGCCTCGATCATTTTCTTTCTAAGGTTTTTGATGTGCGAATAAATAAAATCAAAATTATTGGCCATGTCGATGCCATCGCCCCAAAGGTGTTCGGCAATGGCATTTTTGGAAACTACTTTGCCCTTATTCGCTATAAAATAAAGCAGCAGGGCATACTCCTTACGGGTTAGTTTGATGGGCTGATTGTTGGCCTTCACTGTTTTGGCAAGCAGGTCGATAGCGAGTTCATTAAACTGGAGCAGGTTGCTGCCGTTAAAAGTTTTACGCCTGATAATAGCCGATACCCTTGCTTTAAGTTCGGATAAGTGAAAAGGTTTTACCAGGTAATCATCAGCGCCAAGGTCGAGGCCCTGCAAGCGGTCGTCCAATGAGTTTTTTGCTGAAATGATCAGAACCCCATCGGCATGATTATTTTCTTTAATAGTTTTTAGTATATCAATACCGCTACCACCGGGCAGCGTAATATCCAGCAGGATGCAATCGTAGCGGTAAAGATTTACTTTCGAAATAGCTTCGGGGTAACTGGATGCCGTTTCACAAATATTGCCGGCCTCCATAAAATACTCTTCAATACTTTCCCTTAAACCTTTTTCATCTTCAACTATCAGTATCTTCATCAGAATATTTTCAATAAATGTACAAACTCAATTTTGTAAACATTTTGTATTATAGATTTTATACAGGATGTGTGCCTACCTTAGCGAATATAAACATTCAATAATCACTAACTCAATCATTCACTAATTCAATAATTAAAAAAATGTGGTGGATATACGCTTTACTATCGGCAGTGTTTGCAGCACTTACCGCAATATTTGCAAAGGTTGGCATTAAGGGGGTCGATAGTGACCTGGCCACGGCCATACGCACTGTAATTATTTTGATACTTGCCTGGGGGATAGCCCTGGTTAAAGGAAGCGCGGAGAACATGGGCGCGCTAAATAGAACCAATTGGATATTCCTGGTACTCTCGGGCCTTGCCACGGGTTTTTCGTGGATATTTTACTTTAAAGCTTTGCAGCTTGGCAAAGTGTCGCAAGTGCAACCTGTTGATAAACTGAGTGTTGCACTGGCTATTATTTTATCCGTGGTTTTTTTGAAAGAGCCGCTAACCCTCAAATCGGCCTCCGGCGCTTTACTGATCATTGCCGGCACATTGGTGCTGATTTTTTAATAATTGTCTGCATAACAGTTGTGTAACAATAACACTACTGTGATCCAAAATTCAGTTTTAATCCAAAGTTTCTGTCCAACTTCGCATGATTTTAAAAATCAATGTTGCCATCTTATGAAGTATTTTTTGATTATTTTTTTATTATTGGGCTCGACCCTGTGTTTAAAAGCCCAACCAAACAGAGTGGCCGCCAAGGGCCAGATCACCGGTAAAGTTACCGATGCAGCTACCAAATTGCCTGTCGATTACGCCACCATCAGTATATTCAGAGATAGCAGTAAAAGCCCGTTTAACGGTGTGGTTACTGACCCTAAAGGAAACTTTGTGATCAGTAACCTAAACCCTGGTAATTATCGCATCACTATTGATTTTATAGGTTACCAAAAGAAAAGTATTGACCATGTGGTGATCAGCAGCACCATCCCCAACGCCTCATTAGGTACGGTAGCGCTTACACCCATTGAAAATCAACTAAAAACTGTTGATATAGTTGGCAAAGCGCCGGTTGTTGAAAATAAAATTGATAAAATGGTTTACAATGTAGCCAATGACCTTACCTCGCAGGGAAGCTCCGCATCAGAAGTGCTGCAAAAAGTACCGCAGGTAACCGTTGATATTGACGGTAACGTGGAGCTGCAGGGTAATGCCAATATCCGTTTCCTCATCAATGGTAAGCCATCCAGCATATTTGGCGCCAGTATAGCCGACGCCTTGCAATCTATCCCGGCCAGCCAGATCAAAAGCATCGAAGTGATCACCAGCCCAGGCGCAAAGTATGACGCCAACGGAACCGGCGGTATCATCAATATTATTTTAAAGGATAGTAAGATACAGGGAGTAAACGGCAGCTTTAACCTTTCAGCAGGAACAAGGCGCGAAAACGGCTCGCTTAATCTGAATATACGTAAAGGTAACTTCGGCGTGAATGCTTTTTTTAACGGTGGCGAGCAGATCAACAGCACTACTATTAATACGACGAATACCCTGTCATACAATAAAACCGGTGATACTTCAACTAATTTATTTCAAAAAGGAAATAGCTCGTTTACAAGGGGTGGTTATCAATCGGGCATCAGTTTTAACTGGGACATTACCAAAAAAGATCAGCTGACGGCATCGTTCGGTTACAATCATTTTGAGAACCACAATTATGGCCCAACCAACCAGCAAACAAGCGTTTTTGATATCCCGAATAACAAAATGATATCAGATACAAGCAGCTTGCGTCAATCAGATAGCCGTTTCACCGGGAAATATTTCGATTACAGCTTGGGCTACAAAAAAACATTTGATAAAGAAGGCCAGGAGTTGGATGTGTTGTTCACTTCCAGCTATGGTAATAACTACTCCACCTCTTTCCAGCAGAATTACCAGAATAGCGTTTACCCTTATTCGGGTTCACAAAGCACAAACCCCGGAACAGACCATTCAACAGAGATCTCCATAGATTATACCCAGCCGATAAGCAAGAATTTCACTTTGGAAACAGGCGCTAAAACCGTACTGGAAAACATCAATAATACCGTGGTTACAGATACGCTTTTGAACAGGGTATTTGTGCCCAACTCTAATCAAACTTATGGGTTCGACTATAACCGTAAGGTGTATGCTTATTACTTGTCGGCAACTTTCTCGTTATTTAACAACTTTATAGATGGTAAAGCAGGTTTAAGGGACGAATATACTTCAACTACTACTGATTTTCCGAATACGCGTATTCCGGGATATAACACCATTGCTCCCTCGATGGTGCTCTCTCACAAAATTGACGAAACGCAATCATTTAAGCTGAGTTACACTTACCGGATTGAACGCCCCGAGTATCGCGACATCAACCCCTTTTACAATATCAGCGACCCGCACAATATAAGCGCAGGTAACCCGAACTTAAGCCCGGAGATTGGTCATAATTATGAGTTTGGTTATAATAAGAATTTTGCACAGGGCGCTAATATTTATGTAGCGGCATTTTATAGATATAATACCAATGATATACAATCATATACCAAGCATTATGATACCAAAACCATTGATAGCGTTGTGTACAATAATGTTAACCTCACCCTGCGCTCCAATATCGGCACTGAAACCACAGAAGGGGTAAGCTTGTTCGCTTCATTACCGCTTACTCAAAAATTAAATTTGCGCACCAACATCATGCTTGGCGACAGGATAACCACCAACCCCGGCAACCCAACGGTAAGCGGATTTACATATCGTATCAATTTAAATGCTACCTACGATTTTCCGCATAACCTGACTGCCGAGGTATTTGGTAACTACAATTCCTCACAACGCACCATACAGGGAACCAGGCCGGTATTTGCATTTTACAACCTGGCACTGCGCAAACAGTTTATGAACAAAAAGGCCAGTATTGGCCTAACTGCTGCCGATCCGTTTAGCAAATACATCAATCAAACCACCACCACCAGCGGTACCAATTTTACGCAGACCAATCTGCGCCAGGTACCGTTCCGTTCTTTTGGTATCACGTTGAGCTATAGGTTTGGAAAGCTTGAATTTAAGAAGGAAAAGGAAAAAGAAGATAACAATAACGATAACGCTGCTCCAGCTGATAGTAACGGCGGCGGCGGTAAATAAAAACAGGTAGGCTCATCCATTATAGCTGCGGAATCTATACGCAACTGTAAACCTTTTTAACTTTTTTTGGTTATGTAAGCATAACCGGGGAAGAGGCCCCTCCCAAATGAAAAAAGCTGTTAAACATTACAAGTTTATTAATAGCGCTACCGGCAATATTATCAATTACCATTCGCTGGATGAAAGCCTGGAGGCGGAAAAGATCAAAGAGGAACTGGAAAAAGTAAAGGCGCAGGTAGCCATCAAAAACGGTATTTACCTGGCGACCATTTACTGGGAAGAAGAAAAGGATGAGGTTAAATAGGGTTGCGCCGTTTAGAGGACATTTTTAAAACCGCCTGCCAATAATGATCTTTAAGATGGCGCGGTCTGTAGCATTTGTTAGCCCCAGGCCAAAGCCACCGTTAAATTCCCAGTCGGGGTTAAAATTAAGATCGGTGGCAATAAATAATTGGTGCTGCTGCTGTTGTATGGGATCGTAATGAAAAAATGGCCCGGTACTGCCGTAATATTCAAACCCCAATGCCACCACTTTTGTCACATCGTAGCTTTCTTTTAAATTAGGCGAAAAGATCAGCCCGCGGTTTTGGTCGGGCCCTGCAAAGCTCTGATCTAATGTGGGGTTGAAGGATACGTACCATTTTCCCCATTTTTTATCTACTATCGGCCTGATCTCCAGCGTAGCGGTATTGGCAGAGTAGGCGCTTTTTTGAAAACCAAACTCTGTGGATATGCTTACGCCAACCGGCCAGTGCCAGTCGGCAGGTGCGGCAAACCTCGGCCTGATGTGCGAGCCTACATAAGCTGTGCGTTCGTCGTTGCCTATCGTATTAAAAAAATAGAAACCAGTCTCGAACCAGGGCGTCCACCCGTGGGTGATTTCTATCGTTTCATGAAAAACATGGTTGGTTGGTAATTGCCCGTCAATAATGGATTTGCTGCCATCCAGGGTGTAATTGCTGTGCAGCTCCAGCATGGTGCGGCCCGGTTCAACAGTTTCAGAACCATATACTTGTATCTCGTAATTATCCTGCGCCCTGAGGCCGGTAAATGCGATTAACAATAAAAAACTTAATAATATTGTTTTGCACATACGGTAGCTTGTTAACCCAAACCTAAAAAATAAAATCAGGAGATGTTTAAGAAATCTTTGTAATAAATCTGTTGCTGTTTTTAATGATATGAATTTTAAAACTTTTCAGATTTATAACAGTATTTATCTTTACTTTCCGATATCTGAAAGCTAACCCCAAAAAAACATGGCAGTTATTGAACCCCCAATTAAGGATATACAAAACCCAAAGCGTAACAAAAAATATTCGGCCCCCTTGCGTTTGTGGCATTGGCTAAGCGCAGCGGTTATCACGGGCTCGTTGCTCACTGTGTTGCTGGATAGCACACTAACTAATAGCCATACTAATGCTGGGATCATAAAAGCGCAACTGGCAGACAATAAAGTTTCGGTCACCAACGACCAGGCGCGCCAGGCAGCCCACGAAATAAGTGATAAAGTGTGGACAGTGCATACCTGGTTTGGTTATACGCTGGCGGCTTTACTGCTTTTCCGGTTGATCGTTGAATTTTTTCAGCTTGCAGATCAAAAGTTGATACGCAGAATAAAAAGTGCCTACCATCAGTATCATATCATTAAAAAAGATAGAGAGCTTGCACGGCACGAACTGGCGGTTAAGTTGTTATATGCAACGTTTTATATTTTACTCACCATCATGGCTGTCACCGGCTTATGCCTGGCCTTTGAGGATGATGTTCCGGCTTTGAAGGCCATACATGCGATACGAGAGATACATGGATTTTGCATGTACCTGATAATCGCCTTTATAGTTGTTCATTTAGCTGGTGTATTTTTAGCTGAAAGGAAGGATAGCAAGGGCATCGTTTCGGATATGATCAATGGGGGCAGCGAAACTATTTAGTGATCAGATAAACGCTATCCAATGCCTTGCTTCTTGTTGCCTTGTTTACAAATGCAGGTAGGATGTTTTCCTGTGGATAGTTTTGAAACGCTTTGAGCACTTTAAAATCAGCATGCGAGGCTACCAGCGAATCCATTGAGCGGTGGTTCACATAAAAAGCCGATGGGCTTGCAGGTTTAAACGCGGCAAAGGTATTAAGCGGGATAAAATCTATCGGTTTCTGGGTATAAAACTGGAACACATTATTCTCGGCCCGCAGAGTATAAATATGGTATTGATCAAAAGCCTTTTGGTTGATATAATCAGCAGCTTTTATCTCACCTTTATAACTTACAATTTCATCATAAAAAACGGTGTTGAGGTAAAAATTCACAAAGATGGCGGCAGTGCAGGTCAACAAGAAAACCTTTAGTTGAGGTGTTTGCACCTTGACCGCAATGAGAACGACGATCAAGCCGGATATCACGCAATCGATCACAAAAAATAAAACGTTTGCTGGTTTTAAGAAATAGTTAACCACCAGGATAGCTAAGGGCAATAAAATGATATAGGCCCATAAACCCAACTGCCGGTAAGATGTTCCAAAACGACTTAGTTGTTTATAGCAAAATGGCGCTGTAATAATGGCAAACAGTGGAAAAATACTATTGGTATAAAAAGGCAGCTGGAAACCCGATAAGGAAAAAAGCAGCAGCAGTAAAAGACCGCCGCTAAGGGTGTAATATTCAGTCAGCTTTCTTTTTAATACGATCTCTTTGATGTTTTCATAAATAGCATAATAGAAAAGTAAGCACCAGGGGGCAAAGCTCCAGAGCATGGTATGCAGGTAAAAAAACAAACTGCCCGATTGCCTTTTAATGGGCCCGCTATTGGCAAAACGACCGAACTGGCTGTCCCACAAAAACCATTTGATACCCGATACATGATGTTTGTTAAAAACCAATTTCTCCGGGTGCAGGTCAAACTGGATATATAAGGCATAAAACTCAGGCAGGGTAAATAGGAGGGTAAGCAGCACCAGCACAATCCATTTTACCTGGAACAGATGAAGAAACTTTTTTTGAAAAATCATTTGCCCCAATAATGCCCCATAAATGGGCACTATTAAAAATATCCCTTTGGTCATGATGGCGCAGGCGGTCAGCAGGGCGGCTAATAACAGGTCGAAAAAGGAAAAACGTTCCTCCAGCCGACTGGTGTGATAGATACTGCCGATCACCAAGCCCACCAGGTAAGGTTCGGCCCGCACATCAGTATTTGACATCATCACGTGCAGCGAGGTTGCCAGTATCAACACGGCTATCCATGCTATCTCGGCCCCATAATGTTTTTTGGTGAAAAGCCAGGTATAAAGCAAACCCAGCAAAAAGAAAAGCAACGCGGGCAAGCGGTAAGCCCATACGCTGATACCGAATATTTTAAAGCTCAGCATCGCCATCCAGAAGGGGAAATGCGGTTTATCAAGCCAGTCCTGGTTATAAGTAAATAATTCAAAAATATCTTTGCGGTAAAGTAAGTTTTTGGAGATGGACGCGTACAAACCGGGATCATCGGTAAAGAATTTCACATTGATCCCCGCGAAATTGACGGCAAGCGCAAGCACAAACAACAGGATGTAGAATAGCTTGTTTTTTTCTTTCATTAATAGCAATGCCTGGCCTTAGAGCCAAAGGTACATTGTTTACCGTTAAGATATAATTATAAAGGAACAATTGACGAATGACGGGATCATTCTAAAGCGGAAGCAATTCCGTAAGGAGTTGTTTATTGGTCAATACAAAGCAGGCCAAATTACAGGATGCGTTAATATGATTACTTAGTTTAACTGTGCAAGGGTTAACTGTAGCGTTTTTCTTTTGATATTTTCAAAAACGTTCTTCATCAAAGGCTTGGTAATGTACGAAGTAACAAATGGGTACCCTTTTGAGCGATTGATGTCCATCTGGAAAATAGAGGACGAAACGATATAGATCTGTATATCTTTTTTAAGCGTTTTATAGATCTTCTGGAACCCGTTCAAAAAATCCCAGCCGCTGTTATTAGGCATATACAGGTCGAGAAAAATAAAATCAGGAAGCGCGCTTATTTTCATGCGGTTCTCTGTAAGGTAATCCAGAACAAGGTTGCCGTCAAAAACATAAGTGGTTTCTTTTGCCAGCTCATTCTTTGTCAGCATAAACTGCACGATCTTGTGGTGAATGGGGTCGTCGTCAATTATTACAAGCTTTGACATATTATCAGTATTAGGTTAAATTATTAAGAGTAACAAATTCAATCGGCATTACGTACAAATATACTACGGCGACGTGTATTCTCTCATACACTTCGGGGTATAAATTACCCCATTTTATCAACATAATTTTCTAACACAATTTTAAAAAGCTGAATTTATTATAGAGAGAGTAATCTATTTTGCATTTGCAGGGCGATTGTTTACTCTACTACATAGATAGACATTCAACATCTATGCCAGTTTATTTGAGCAGGTAATTTTAATTGTAACAAACCCGTGACGGGAGCCCGGGTTATTCAGCAGGATAATCAGATCGTATCGAACAGACCTTTCCTGTTTTGTGTTGGTAGATTGGTCAGCTCTGACAACTGACTGTTTGCCAATATGAGTACATATTGATTTTCCGTAAGGGCATGGTCTATTTTCTCAACATCATTTTGCATATCATATATCGAAGCAAATTTGCGGGTAACCAATAAAAAGGTACATACAACAATTGCCTGGTCCCTCAGTAGTTTAAAAATTTCCAGATCCACGCTTAAAAATTAAATAGATATTTATATTATTTGTCAAATATAGCCATATTTAATTAATAATTAACTATTAATTAAATTAGAACGCAATTGCTATCGATCGTGATACGTTTTTGAAGGGAAATAGGTTGTGAAAAAAACGCATAACCTAAAAATTAATAAAAAAGCCCCCGCCATTACAGCAGGGGCCCAACTCACAACAATTGTTTAACCTTTTACGGTCAATTCCTAACTGCAATGTGAATCTGGAAGCTAAAACAATTCGCCTGCCACTTGGTTTTTATTTTCGTCGATAGTTTGTAATAAAAGGGTAACTTTTGTGTCTAACCGTCAGATCCGATTTCAATTTACATTTATTAAAAAACCAATTAAACTTATTATGAGAAAGTTATTTCAATTAAAGGCATTATCGCTGCTTGCGTTGGCCTTTTTAGTATCAACAACAGCCTTCGGTCAAGCAAGCCCCCGCGAGAACGTGAGCGGAACGGTTGCAGGTTCAATGATCACAGTTAATTACGGAAGCCCGAGCGTTAAGGGCAGAAAAATTTGGGGCGGATTAGTTCCTTACGACAAAGTTTGGAGAACCGGCGCCAACGAAGCCACGATATTCACAACCAGCCAAGCCATCAAGATCGGTGAAAAAACTTTACCTGCCGGTAAATACAGTTTATATACTATCCCTGGCGAAAAAGAATGGAAAGTGATCTTTAATTCTCAAACTGGGCAATGGGGAATAAAAGAAGATGGATCAACAACTGACGATGCATCAAAAGATGTTTTGGTAACCTCCGTAACGCCAATGAAATCAAAAATGTCTAACGAACGCATGGTTTTTAAACTGACCAAAAGCAGCGTTATACTGCTTTGGGATAACCTGGCCGTACCAATAAAGGTTAGCAAATAATTTATAATCTAATTTTATGGAAGCCCCCTGGTATTGTATCAGGGGGCTTTTTTGTTATAGGGTAAGGCTACTGACAAAACAGTGTCAGTACTTTCATCAAGCAGCTTGCGTAAATTTGTATATACCACCAACATTTACATGCCCCACCATCGGGTGGCTGGCATTCTATCATATATTGGATCAGTTGCGATAACTGATTCGCATTGTTCTTTGACATATTAATTCGCTGGGGCGATTTTAATTAGGTTTTACACGTTAGTCCGGATTTATAATCCAGGACTAAAAAGAAATAGGATTTGCAATCCGAGTAAGGCAGGAGATCACAAACAAAAAAAGAGCCACACTTTTGATGCGACTCTTTTATTCTTCTGCGGAATGGACGGGATTAATTTAATTGATCCCTTTTGGGGGAGCCTTCAAACCAATCACTGCCGTTCGTTTCACTCACTTGTATTTTTATTTTAAGTCATTTTTTCATACAAGTCTGAAAAATGCCCTAAAACAAAAATACCCGCTATCGCGGGCATTAATTGATTTGCGGAATGGACGGGATTCGAACCCGCGACCCCATGCGTGACAGGCATGTATTCTAACCAGCTGAACTACCACTCCGTTTGGGATGGCAAATATAGTCAGCATTTTTCAATCCGCAATGTTTTTTTTCAATCTTATTGGGAAAGGCAGAAACCCGTTGATTTTTACCTGTTTACAGGTTAACGGTGAGAGACGATCAGCAGATCAAGGTCCTTACAGGGGATACCAAAACGTTCGCCAATGTACTTACTGGTCAGCTGTCCCTCGTAAATATACACCGAATTACGCACTCCCGACTTCTGCCATATCACATTTTTAAGACCACCCTGTTCGCCAATATCTAATAATATCGGGGTAAAAATGTTGGTCAGCGAATAGGTAGCCGTACGTGCCACGCGTGAGGCAATGTTGGGTACGCAATAATGGATCACATCATATTTGCGAAAAACCGGGTGGGTATGGTTAGTTACTTCGGATGTTTCAAAACAGCCGCCCTGATCAATACTCACATCAATAATTACGGAGTTCGGCTTCATTCGGCTTACGGTGCTTTCGCTAACAATGCAAGGGCTGCGGCCATCAGCCGCACGCATAGCGCCGATAGCTACATCGCAGGTAGTGATAGCTTTCTCTAAAACTATTGGCTGCACTACGGATGTAAAAACCCTGCTGCCAATATTATTTTGTAACCTGCGCAGTTTATAGATCGAAGGATCAAAAACTTTTACTTCGGCACCCAGGGATATGGCTGTCCTTGCAGCATATTCGCCTACGGTACCGGCGCCCAGTATCACAATTTCGGTAGGGGGTACGCCTGTGATACCACCAAGCATCAGACCCTTGCCGTCAAATATGTTGCTCAGGTACTCCGCAGCTATCAGGATAGAGGTTGCGCCTACGATCTCGCTCATGGCCCTCACTACGCTTAACGAGCCTCCCTCATCCTGCAAATGTTCAAAGCAAAGTGCAGTGACCTTTTTATTGATCAGGGCATGCAGACAGTCCGCTTTCAGCGTTGATAATTGCAAAGCAGAGATCAATATCTGGTGAGGTTTCATCAGTTCGATCTCCTGCAAGGTCGGCGGAGCGATCTTTATAATAATATTGGCTTCGTAAACAGATTTGGTATCATATACAATGCGTGCGCCCTGCTCGCTGTAATCTTTATCTTTAAAATTAGCAGCCTGGCCCGCGTTGCTTTCCAGTATTACCTCGTGCCCGTTATTGATCAACAGCGCTACGGATAAAGGGGTTAAAGCGATCCTGTTTTCCTGGAACGAAACCTCTTTTGGGATACCAATATATAGCTTGTTTTTTTTGTTTTTGACCTCCAGCATCGACTCCTGGGTCTGCATCATCGCCTGCTTGGCAACATCAGAAAATCCACTGTATAACTCCGAACTCATTTGTCTATTTTTCCGAGTGTTGAAGATAGACAAAAAATAAATGATGTCGAATTAAATTTTTTCAAAAGTTAATAAGCGTTCGTCATGGTTTAATACCTGTATATCAACGCGGATATAATGCTCAGGCAATAGCCCGGCGATCTTTTCGGGCCACTCGATCAAACAGTAATTTCCCGAATAAAAGTACTCCTCGTAACCCATATCCAGCGCCTCGGTCTCATTTTTAAGCCGGTAAAAGTCGAAGTGATAGATTTTATTAGTCGCACCCTCATATTCATTTACGATGGAGAATGTAGGGCTGGTAACATTCTCCTCTGCACCTAAACATTCGCACAGCGATTTGATAAGCGTGGTTTTACCCGCGCCCATTTCGCCATAAAAAAGGAATATCTTATCAGCCCCACTAAAGTCGATCAACTTTTGGGAAGCGTATTTTAGTTCATTAATGCTTTTAACAGGCAAATTCATGGTGCCAAAGTTAAAACATTAATGAAATTTACTTAGGCCCGTAAGTAACTATCGGTATGATCATTTCCTCAAGTGAGATACCCCCATGCTGGAAAGTTTCGTTATAGAAATTAACAAAGTGGTTGTAGTTGTTTGGATAAACAAAATAACTATCCCCCTTCGCAAATACAAAGCTCGAGCTCACATGCAGCTTCGGCAGCATAATATCGTGCGGGTTACGTACGTGGAACACCTCCTTAGGGTTAAAGTTGAGGTTTTTGCCTTGTTTGTAGCGCAGGTTGGTATTGGTGTTGCGGTCGCCTATGATCTTGCTTGGGCTTTTAACGCGGATGGTACCATGGTCTGTAGTAATAACCACCCGTACCTGTTTCTGGGCCAAAAATTTAAGCAGATCGAATAAGGGCGAGTGCTCGAACCAGGATAAAGTTAATGAGCGGTAGGCCGCATCATCACTGGCCAGCTCGCGTATCATTTGCATATCGGTACGGGCGTGCGACAGCATATCCACAAAGTTATACACCACCACGTTCAGCTCATTATTCATCAGGTTGCTCACCGAGTCATTCAGCGCGCGGCCTTCGTCGATGTTTAATATCTTGTGGTAGGAATATTTAATATCCCTCTTTAAAACACGTTTAAGATGATCGCCTAAAAACTTCTCTTCATATAAATTCTTTCCGCCTTCATCCTCATCATTCTGCCACATATCCGGGAAACGTTTTTCCATATCCAAAGGCATCAAACCTGAGAAGATGGCGTTACGCGCATATTGCGTGGCAGTTGGTAAAATACTGTAATAGGTATCTTCTTCCTCCATCCTGAAATATTCAGAGATGATCGGGTTAATGATCTTAAACTGATCGAACCTTAAATTGTCAATCAGGATAAAAAATACCGGGCCCTTACCATCCAGTTTCGGGAAAACCTTCTTTTTAAATAATTGTGTCGAAGTGGTAGGCGCAGCATCAGGGTTCTGTATCCATTTGGTATAGTTCTTTTCAATAAACTTACAGAACTGCACATTGGCCTCCGCTTTTTGCAGGGTCAATATCTCGTGCATGCCTTCATCCTCCAGTTGCTCTAACTCCAGCTCCCAATAGATCAGCTTTTTGTAAACATCAACCCATTCCTGGTAGCTCAGGTTATCATTCAGCGTCATACCCAGCGTTCTGAAATCCTGCTGGTAGGCCATGGTGGTTTTCTCGGTTACCAGGCGTTTATTTTCAGTCAGCTTTTTTATGGTGAGTAGTATCTGCCTTGGGTTTACAGGTTTTATCAGGTAATCATCAATTTTAGACCCGATAGCATCCTCCATCAAATATTCTTCCTCGTTCTTGGTGATCAGCACGATGGGGACTTCGTTATTGATATTTTTAATTTGCGAAAGTGTTTCCAATCCCGTCAATCCCGGCATATTCTCGTCCAGGAACACAAGGTCAAAATAGCTACCTTTGAAGGCATCAACGGCATCATTGCCATTGGTAACCGTGGTTACATTGTAGCCTTTTTCCTTTAAAAAAAGTACGTGTGGTTTTAACAGGTCAATCTCGTCATCAGCCCATAATATTGTCGTTTCCTGCATAATAATTTATCTTACCCCGTTATAACCTCAAAGCAAGGGTTTTGTTACTGATTAATAAAGGTAATTAACAAAAATTAACAATTGTAAGCGGCATTGTTACTATAATTTGACATTTTTGCAGACCACAACACACATTGAATAAAAAGAAAATCATAAACGACCCGGTATATGGGTTTATCAGTATTCCTACCGAACTGATATTCGATTTGATCGAGCACCCGTATTTTCAGCGTCTAAGGTATATTAAGCAGCTGGGGCTTACTCACCTGGTTTACCCTGGTGCCTTGCATACCCGTTTCCATCATGCCCTGGGCGCTATGCACCTGATGGGCCTGGCTATCGAAACCCTGAAGAGCAAAGGTCACCATATCACTCCCGAAGAAGAGGAAGCGGTAACGATTGCCATTCTTTTACACGATATAGGCCACGGACCATTCTCGCACGCTTTGGAGCAAACTATTGTTGATGGTATCCCGCACGAAGATATTTCTATACTGATCATGACCAAGCTGAACATCCAGTTCGGTGGACGATTATCAATGGCGATCGATATATTTAATGGTACTTATCACAAAGTGTTTTTGCACGAACTGGTTTCAGGTCAGCTGGATATGGATAGGATGGATTACCTTAACCGCGACAGCTTTTTTACCGGTGTATCAGAAGGGGTGATCAGTTTCGACCGCATTATCAAAATGCTGAATGTAGTGGATGACCATATTGCGGTTGAAGAAAAGGGCATATACTCCATCGAGAAATTTTTAATAGCCCGCCGGTTAATGTACTGGCAGGTATATCTGCATAAAACCGTAATCGCTGCCGAGCAATTGTTAGCCAAAATCCTCAAACGAGCCCGCGAGCTGTCGCTTAATGGCAAGGTGCTTTTTGCAACCCCGGCGTTAAATCATTTCCTGGTAAATAAAATCAGCAAAGAAGCGTTTATGAATGACGACCATCACATCGAAACGTTTGCCAGGTTGGACGATACCGATATTATTTCGGCTATAAAAGTTTGGGCTGATGACGATGATTTTGTCCTTTCACATTTATGCCGGATGCTGATGCAAAGAAATCTTTACCAGGTAGATATCACCAATAAACCTACCGATAAGCAGCTGGTGAATCGCTTAATTGAAAATGCCCGGAAGAAATACCCGGTAAGTAAAGAGGAAGTAAGCTACTTTGTTTTTACCAGTACGATCAGGAATAACGCCTATAAATCGGGTGATGGCAGTATACGCATTTTGATGAAGGATGGCACCATACAGGATATTACCACCGCCAGCGACAATTCAAACCTGGAAGTATTGGCTAAGACTGTGAAGAAGTATATACTTTGTTATGCAAAAAACTTGTTATGAGTTTTGAGCAGAGAGTATTGAGTAAAGAGCTATAAAATCTATTACTCAGGACTTAAGACTCAGAACTAACGACTTATATATAATTTGCCACTTTAATATTAACACTTAAATTTGCCCGATGCAATTTACTGCTCAGGATATTAGTTTTCTGCTAAACGGAACTGTTGAGGGTAACCCCCAGGCAATAGTTGACCAGTTGGCTAAGATAGAAGAAGCATCAGCGGGCTCGCTTTCTTTTTTGGCTAACCCAAAATATGAGCAGTATTTATATACTACAGGTGCATCCATCGTCATTGTTAACAATGACCTCGTTCTTGCTGAGCCTGTGAAAGCTACACTCATCCGGGTTGAAAATGCCTACAGCGCATTTTCGGTTCTGTTGGAACAATATAATACCATAAAATTAAATAAAACAGGGATAGAGCAGCCAAACTTTGTACATCCATCGGCCCAGGTGGGTGATGATTGTTACATCGGTGCATTTGCTTATATCGGCCCCGGTGTTAAGGTGGGTAAGGGATGTAAGATATATCCGCATACTTATATCGCCGATAACGTAACTATTGGTGATAATGTGACATTGTTTCCGGGAGTAAAGGTATATTTTGATTGTGTGATCGGTAATAATGTGATCGTACATTCGGGTGCGATAATTGGCAGCGACGGCTTTGGTTTCGCACCTAAACCTGACGGCACCTACAGCAAAATAAGCCAGATAGGGAACGTTATTTTAGAGGAAGATGTAGAGGTGGGTGCCAATACTACGATAGACCGGGCCACTATGGGTTCAACCATCATCCGAAAAGGTGTAAAACTGGATAACCTGATACAAGTGGCGCATAATGTGGAGATCGGGGCTAACACGGTAGTAGCGGCTCAAACCGGTATATCCGGCAGTACCAAAATAGGCGAGAACTGTATTATAGGCGGTCAGGTGGGCTTAGTGGGCCATATCAGCATCGCCAAAGGGTCACAAATACAGGCTCAATCCGGCGTAAGCCGCACCATTACAGAAGAAGGAAAAAGATGGGCCGGTGCGCCTGCGGTTTCCTATCTTGGAAACCAGAGGTCGCAGATCATTATTACCCGTTTGCCTGATCTGGAAAAAAGAATAATAGAATTAGAAAAAATAATTGCTGAATTTAAGAAGTAAAAAATCATCTGAATTTCATCTGTTAGTGGGAATTTAGTGGAATTTATTATGAATGTAAAACAAAAAACAATTAAGGCGCCTGTTTCTGTTTCAGGTACCGGCTTACATACCGGCGAAAGAGTGACCATGACTTTTAACCCGGCGCCTGAAAACCACGGGTATAAATTCAGAAGGGTTGATATAGAAGGGTCTCCCGTTATAGATGCTGATGTTGATAATGTAACCGATACTTCGCGCGGTACTACCATATCACAAAACGGCGCAAGTGTAAGCACTATTGAACACGTACTTGCTGCTTTGGTTGGGATGGAAGTTGATAATGTGCTGATAGATATGGATGGGCCCGAAACCCCGATAATGGACGGTAGTTCTGTGCAGTTTGTTGATGCAATTACCAAAATTGGTTTTATCGAACAGGATGCTGACCGTGAATACTATCATATCCCTTACAATATTCATTATTCTGAACCTGATCGTAAGGTAGAAATGGTGGCTATGCCATTGGATGATTACCGCTTTACTTGTATGGTTGATTATAACTCGCAGGTATTGGGCAGCCAGCACGCCAGTATTTCAACCATTTCGGAGTTTTATAAAGAAATAGCATCGTGCCGCACCTTTTGCTTTTTGCACGAACTGGAAATGCTGTTAAAGCACGACCTGATAAAAGGGGGCGATTTGAACAATGCCATCGTTGTAGTGGATAAAGAGGTAGATGAGGAAGAGTTGGCTCACCTGGCAAAAATATTTAACCGTAAAGATATTAAAGTAGCCCCGCAGGGGATATTAAATAATATTGAATTACGCCACCAGAACGAACCAGCCAGGCATAAACTGCTGGATATGATAGGCGATCTGGCATTGGTTGGTGTGCCTTTAAGGGGTCACATAATGGCGGCAAGGCCCGGCCACGCTGCTAATGTTGCTTTTGCCAAAAAGATAAAGGCGCTGATCAAAAAAGAAAGAAGCCGGAAGCATATAAAAGTTTACGACCCTAATGCAAAACCGGTATATGATACGGTGGAGATCATGAAGATATTGCCGCACAGGCAGCCGATGCTGATGATCGACAAAATATTGGAATTGAGCAAAAGCCATGTGGTGGGTTTGAAAAATGTGACCATGAACGAGGATCTTTTTGCAGGGCATTTCCCTGGTCAGCCCTTGTTCCCTGGTGTATTGCAGATCGAAGCAATGGCGCAAACCGGTGGTATCCTGGTATTGAATACCGTGCCTGATCCTGAAAATTATATCACTTTGTTTTTGAAGATAGAGAATGCAAGGTTTAAAGATAAAGTGGTGCCAGGTGATACGCTGATATTCCATTGCAGCCTGTTAGCGCCCATCCGCAGGGGTATTGCCCAGATGAAGGGCGTGGGAATGGTTGGGTCGAGAATAGTAGTTGAAGCTGAGCTGATGGCCCAGATCGTAAGAAAAACAAAAGATTAAAAAGCATGATACAGCCTTTAGCATATATACATCCGCAGGCCAGGATAGCCGACAATGTGACCATTGAGCCTTTTGTCACCATCCATAAGGATGTGGAAATTGGCGAGGGTACCTGGGTAGGTTCAAATGCCACAATAATGGATGGCGCCCGTATCGGGAAAAACTGCCGTATTTTTCCTGGAGCGGTTATATCCGCACCGCCACAGGATCTTAAATATCGCGGCGAACAAAGTACCGTAAGCATAGGTGACAATACCACCATCCGCGAATGTGTTACCCTTAACAGGGGCACAGCGCTTGATAAAAATACCACCACTATCGGCAGTAATTGTTTGCTGATGGCCTACGTACACGTAGCGCACGATTGCGTGATCGGTGATAATGTGATCATCGCCAACTCTGTTCAGTTAGCCGGACACATCAATATTTACGATTATGCTTTTATCGGCGGTACTTCAGCCGTGCACCAATTTGTGGAGATCGGTACACATAGTATGATATCCGGTGGGTCGCTTGTTCGTAAGGACGTTCCGCCGTTTACAAAAGCTGGTCGCGAGCCGCTATCTTATATCGGTATCAATTCTGTAGGCTTGCGCCGCAGAGGTTATTCAGCAACCACCATTAATGAGATACAGGAAATTTACCGCATCATCTTCCTCAAAAAATATAATGTAACCAAAGCCCTTGATATTATTGAGGCTGAATTTGCACCCACTGTTGAACGGGACGAGATCATTAACTTTGTATCCAACTCGCAGCGTGGTATCATGAAGGGATTCGGTATTTAGTTGGCAGTAGGCAGTTCCCAGTTGGCAGCGAAAATGAAAACATTTAATTTGATATATAAAACAACTGCAAACTGCCCACTCAAAACTGCAAACTGAATGAAGATCACCCTCCAAAATATTGGCCGCCGCTTTAACCGCGACTGGATTTTCAGGAATATTGATTACACATTCACCTCTGGCGAAACTTATGCCATACTTGGGCCCAATGGCTCGGGTAAATCTACTTTGCTACAGGTTTTAAACGGTAGTTTGTCACCCTCTATAGGCAGTATCAGTTATGCTCTGGATGATAAGCTGATAGAAGCGGAGGATATTTTTAAGCAGCTCAGCCTCGCGGCGCCGTACCTTGAATTGATCGAGGAGTTTAGTTTAGATGAAATGACCGACTTTCATTTCAAATTTAAACCCTACCTGCAAGGTATGGATAAAGAAAGCCTGATCGCCCTGCTAAATCTGGATGGCAGTAAAAATAAGCTCATCAAATACTTCTCCTCCGGGATGAAGCAAAGACTTAAATTGGCGCTGGCTTTTTGTTCGGATACCCCAATGCTGATGCTGGATGAACCCACATCCAATTTAGATACCCAGGGTGTAGATTGGTATTTAAACCTGGTAGAAAAATTCGCTCTTAACCGTCTAACCATTATCTGCTCCAACCAGGAGCATGAATATAGCTTTTGCAAGCATCGGTTGAATATTTCGGATTATAAGAAATAGCATCTGTAATAAATGCGAGGCTCCCGCAAGCGTCCCGCTTGTGGAAACTATTTAGTTAAGTGATCGTTTGAATGTCACGGTTTCCACAAGCGGGACGCTTGCGGGAGCGGAGCGGAGGTTGAAACTATTTAAGCCAATAATGCAAGAAAATATCCTTATAATTATATCCTAACAATATAAAAACTCGATGAACTCTTAATTTTAAACATATAAGTAAAATATGATATACGCAGGGAGGCAGTTGTTTCAATTTTTGGGATTGATAATAATTTATATAATTATTGCAATTTTGTATCTCTATAAGGCGCTGCGCTCTTACATACTAAGAAAAGAAATCCCGTCATTTAAAAGTCAGTTTGTCTTGTCGGATTCAATAAAATCTTTTAGTACTATAATCGGTATTCTATTTGTATTTATTATAACTTTTATAGATTATCTTCATTTCAAACATTAATTTTGTTTATTAATGTACATATCATGTTAGTCCGGATTTAAACCCGAGTTAGTCCGGATTTATAATCCCGGACTAAGAAATAGCGGATTTGCAATCCGCTGATAGCTCTAACTCGGCGGCATAAACTCCAGCTTCCTGCTAAAATACACATCCCAGCTATGTTGCTGTGCGCGGTTGGTCATATGGGCGGTATCTTCGTCGTAATCCTGGTTCAGCTGTTTGTATTTGGCATCAATACGGTCGAATATTTCCTGCGCGCGTTGCTGGTAATCGGCTCCGAAGCGGGTTTTACCTACCTCGCGCAATAACTCATGTTGTTCTAAATAAGCAATAATATAATGGCCCTGCTCGTGCTTTAATATCTCGGCCAGCATTTCGGGCGAGGTAACCCTGCTCTTATCCATCCATGATCTGTCCCTGTTCATCATCAGTTTGATATCAAAATCTAAGAGGTAATAACCGTTTTTGCGGAAAGCCTGGTAGCGAAAATCAATACTGCAATTGGTATAGGCAATTACCCCGGTATGTGACCGGGGCGCGCCTTCAAAATCATCAATGGTTAGTTGCTGATAGGGTTGCGCAGAAGCCATCTGGATACTTCCCAAACAGATCATCCACACACACAATATCCGCCCTAAGTTAATCTTCATAAAATCAATTAAGTAAAAATTTTACTTTTTGACTTTCTCAGGCTGCAAAAGGTTTAAACTCATTACTTCTTTCATGGTGCGCTCCATGGATGCGGTCGAGCCATCAAGGAATATCACATTGCCCTGCGAGTTCTCAGCAAAATGTTTGATAGATTCCGTCCACATAGTAAACAGGATAACCGAAGTATCCATGTGGCCGCCTTCCATTTCCTTAGCAGCGGCAGTCATACCTTTTGCTACTTCCTCGCGGAATAAAGCTATACCCTGTCCGCGTAATTGAGCAGCCTGGCGCTCAGCTTCAGCAGCTATCTTGATGGCATTACCTTCAGCTTCGGCAGCCTTTGTTTTGGTGATCAATAGCGCCTGGCCTTCGTTTTCAGCGGCGGCTTTCAGGTTATTTGATGCCACTACCTGGCTCATCGATTTCATGATCACATCATCAAAAGTAATATCGTTCAGTTGCAGGTCCATTAAATGGTATCCCCATGTTTCCAATACCTGGTCGAGCTGCTCCTTTACATGGTCCACAATATCGCGGCGTAATATCAGTACATCAGCCTGGCGTTTGGTAGCCACGTAGGCCCTGATGGACCCCTCTATGGTACGCACCAAAGCTTGCATCAGGTTACGCTCGTCGATAAATTTAAAGGCCACATTTTTGATGGCTTCTTCCGATTGATCGAGCACGGAATAGAGCAGCATCGCCTTAAAATAAACATTGGCCTGGTCAATAGTAACCGCCTGGAACTCCAGTTCAACGGAGCGGTTTTGGATGGATATGCGCGAATACACTTGTTCAATCAGCGGTATTTTAAAATTCAGACCCGGCGCTAATATGCGGCGGTATTTTCCGAAAACCGTAACAACGGCAATAGTGCCCTGTTTTACAGTCACAAATGAGGTAAATAGTATAACTAATCCTATAAAGACAAGGATCAATACGGGTATTCCAATTTCCATAATTCAATGTTTGTAGGTAATAAATATAGGTTTTATTTTTTTGGTTCGCTATTTGTTTTAAATATATAAAATCGACCACATCATGAACTTAAAGCGCACTTTCGGAGCTATACTTACCGTATTAGGTATTATTGGCCTGATCTACACCGGCATCGGGATTATACAACATGGTGGCAACTATACTACACTGATAGTTGTAGGAATAATAGCTATATTGTTTTTCTTTTCAGGGATCGGCCTGGTAAAGACAACTACCGATACTGACCAGACTAAATAAACTTCTGGAATATCGAACACCGAATATCGATTTAATACTTCAACATTCTTTATTCCTTGTTCGATATTCAATATTTAATTGCTTGGTGTCAGCAACCCATCGTCATCAATATCCAATCCCGATATAGGGAAATCTTTTTCGGTGAGCAGTTTGATCCTTTTTACAACACGATTTAGCGTATCCCTTACCAAGCCATTTTCATGCGTTTGCCTGAAGGAGATAATATTTCCATTCAAAAATTCGCCTTTTTTGTTGAGGTTGACTTTAAGTAAAGGAGCCATGCCGCAAACACCAGCCACGCTTACACTTCTGTAAGTGCAAAAATTACCCAGGCTGTAAGCGATCAAACGCCCTTTGTATTGTTCCATTGCCCGGCTCACATGCGGACCGTTGCCTAAAACAATATCCGCACCGGCATCAATCGCCGAATGTGCAAATACATGTACATCTCCCCGTTTGCCATTCAGATATGATTCCATTTTAAAGGGGATATGCTCATATAATGGTCCTTCGGCCCCGCCATGAAAGGATACGATCAAAATATCGCATTCTTTTTTTAGTTCGCGGATAATGCGCCGGGAATTTCTCAGATCAAGCAGGGGCACGGTATGAGCATTGGGAGCAAATGCGCAGAACCCGTACTTTACGCCATTACGCACGAATATGGTAGTAGGACAACTTTCCAGCCCGGCATAATGAATACCATAGCTGTCCAATGTTTTGGTAGTGCTGATGCTTCCCGCGGTATCAAAATCAGTAATATGATTATTGGCTATGCTTAGCAGGTTAAAGCCCGCATCTTTTAAAACTTGCCCATAATGGGTTGGCATACGGAATAAATAAGCGGTTTCGAGCTTCTTTTTATAGGACGCTGGCGTTCCCGAATCAAGGAGGGTGCCTTCCAGGTTGCCAAATACGATGTCGGCTTTATCCAGGTACTTTAAAACCGGTTTAAAACTGTCTTTTGCGCTATCAGGAGGTAATTTGCTATTATCCGGGTAAGAGGAGCCAAGCATGATATCGCCTACCGCGGCAATACATAGGGTATCGCGGGTACTATCATGGGCAACAATTACTGCTTTGGGGGGATTGGATTTTTTATGATGAACAGGATGATAATTTGCTACAGGCTGAGGTTGCTGGCATGAAGCCAGGCACAGGGTCAATCCAACAACAAGCAACCAATGTATTTTCATGACAAAAAAAAATCCTTTCGGTTTAGAAAGGATAGAATAATATATTAAAAAGTCTCCCCTACCGGGGGAGATTTAGAGGGGGCTAATGGGCGTCATCCGGCGAATCTTCTATCTGCTTTTTGAAAGCATCAAGCAATCGACCGCCTTTATAAAAGTGCTTACCGTAATAGTCGTCATCCAGGCTGTTGATAGCCACACCTCTTAACGAGGCATGTGCAAACCTGTTGTTGCCTAAATATATGCCTACGTGGCTTATACTGCGGCTGTGTATTTTAAAAAAAACCAGGTCGCCTTCTTGTAACTCTTCCCTGCGAACCGGGCTTACCATACTAAAAATATCGCGTGAGTTACGTTTGATGGTAAGATTGAATACTTTACTGTACAATTCTTTTGTAAATGCCGAGCAATCGATGCCTTTTCTTGAATCGCCGCCAAAATGGTATGGTGTGCCGATCCAGTCATATACAAATTGAAAAAGTTTTACGTTAGAGGTGGTCGATAAAGCGACACCCATTATTTGAGAGAAGTAGTCTTTTACTAAACCGTCCTGTTCATCGGTGGTTTTTTCAGGCTGGCTCGGTGCATTTTTTGTCTGAGCCTGCGCTACAAATATACTGAGGATAAGGACAATGGCTAATACAATTTTCTTCATTTAATCTTTTTTCTTTGTTGAGTTAGGGACAACAGAGTGTTATTAAACAAGACATTTTGTCTTTCGTTGGCTGCAAAACTATTCTATTTTTTTAGAATTACAAATTAATGACAGCTTTTTTTAAAATATCGTAATCCCTTATACGAAGAGAAAATTAAAATGGTTACACAATTAAAAAAATTAACTAATTGTTTTGTAATACAATAGCCTTATTGTGACCATTTGACTCGCTCCAAAATAAATCTTCACAACAAATTTGTTGCAGTTTCGATATTTTCAAGGATATAATTAGATTTGCGCTTTCTCCATAACAGAAATTGATCGTTTAACAAATGAGTTCAATCGAAATAAATAAAGACACCTACCTGATGTGGTATGAGTCGATGCTACTGATGCGCAAGTTCGAAGAAAAAGCAGGACAGTTATATGGCCAGCAAAAGATCCGCGGATTTTGCCATTTATATATAGGGCAGGAAGCAGTGCTTGCCGGTGCAATGTCGGTACTTAAACCCGAAGATAGTTTGATCACCGCTTATCGTGATCATGCCCATGCGATCGCCAAAGGCGTTTCGTCCAATTCCATTATGGCCGAACTGTATGGCAAGGCTACCGGTTGCTCAAAAGGCAAAGGTGGTTCCATGCACATGTTCTCGAAAGAGAAACATTTTTATGGTGGCCACGGTATTGTGGGCGGCCAGATCCCGTTAGGGGCAGGTATCGCATTTGCTGAAAAGTATAAAGGCACCGAGTTTGTAAACGTAGCCTACATGGGCGACGGAGCCGTACGCCAGGGAGCCCTGAACGAAACGTTCAATATGGCTGCCCTTTGGAAACTGCCGGTAATATTTGTTTGCGAAAACAATGGTTATGCTATGGGTACCTCGGTTGAACGTACTACCATACAAACCGATATCTATAAACTGGGCTTACCTTATGGTATCCCCTCATCAGCAGTTGATGGTATGGATCCGGTAGCAGTGCATAATGCCATGGACGAAGCTGTTGCACGTGCGCGTGCAGGTGAAGGGCCGACTTTCCTTGAAATGCGTACTTATCGTTATAAAGGGCACTCGATGTCTGATCCGCAGAAATACCGCACCAAAGAAGAACTGGAAAGCTACAAGGCGAAAGACCCTATCGATGCCGTTAAGCATACCATATTAACAGAGAAATATGCTGACGAAGCATGGTTTGAGCAGATAGAAGAAAAAGTGAAGGCCGAAGTAGATGAATCTGTAAAATTTGCAGAAGAGTCGCCATGGCCTGAGGCATCCGAACTGTACACTGATGTGTATGTAGAAAAGGATTACCCTTTTATCATGAGCTAATTTATAATAACAAAGATTTAAACAAACTATTCATCAATAGTATATGGCCGAAGTAGTTAAAATGCCTAAAATGAGCGATACCATGACCGAAGGGGTATTGGCGAAATGGCATAAAAAAGTGGGTGACAAGGTAAAATCGGGCGATGTATTGGCCGAGATCGAGACTGACAAAGCCACGATGGATTTTGAATCGTACCAGGACGGCACCTTATTATATATTGGTGTAGAAGAAGGTAAATCGGTACCTGTTGACGCAGTTATAGGGGTGATAGGTAAAGAAGGCGAGGATTATAAAGCAGCATTATCAGCTGATAGCCCTGCACCTGCCGCCGAAGAAAAGAAAGAAGCTGCCCCTGCACCTGTTGAAGATAAAAAGCCTGCTGCTACTGCAGCTCCGAAAGTTGATACTTCTAAAATACCTGCTACCGTAATACGCATGCCTGCCCTGAGTGATACCATGACGGAAGGCGTGATCAATAAATGGAATTTTAAAGTTGGTGATAAAGTAAAATCTGATGACTCATTAGCTGATGTGGAAACCGATAAGGCTACTATGGAAGTTGTGGGTTACGAAACAGGTACACTTTTATACATCGGCCCTAAAGAGGGAGAAGCCGCACCTGTGAATGGTATCATCGCTATTGTAGGTAAGGAAGGTACTGATATTACACCTTTGTTGCAAGACGGAGGGGGCGAGGCGCAAGGAGGAACTGCTCCGGCAGCTGAAGCAGAAGCACCTAAAGAAGCGGCTGCTGAGCCCGCCAAGGAAGAAGCACATGCTGCAACATCTTCTGATGACAGCCGTGTTAAGGCATCACCTTTAGCACGTAAAATAGCTAAAGATAAAGGCATCAACCTGAATGATGTAAAAGGCTCTGCCGAAGGCGGGCGCATCATAAAAAAGGATGTTGAAGAATATACACCTGCGGCTAAAGCTGCTGCTCCGGCACCAGCCGTTGCTGCAACTACTGCTTCCGCTCCTGCAGCTAAAGAAGCTCCTGCTGCTAAACCAATCCCGCAATACATCGGGCAGGAAAAATATACCGACAAGCCGGTTAGCCAGATGCGCAAAACCATCACACGCCGCTTGACTGAAAGCTTTGTTATCCCGCATTTTTATATTACCCTATCGATAGATATGGACCAGGCTGTTGCTGCCCGTGCTAAAATGAACGAGTATGCACCTGTTAAAATATCCTTTAACGACCTGGTGCTGAAAGCCTGTGCGGTTGCCCTTAAACAACATCCTGCCGTAAATTCATCATGGCTGGGCGAAAGCATCCGTACCAATGAGCACGTGAACATCGGCGTTGCTGTAGCGGTCGAAGAAGGTTTGTTGGTTCCGGTGGTACGTTTTGCTGATGGTAAATCATTAAGCCAGATATCTGCCGAAGTGAAGGACTATGCACAAAAAGCCAAAGCCAAAAAGTTGCAGCCATCTGATTGGGAAGGTTCAACTTTTACCATATCTAACTTAGGCATGTTTGGTGTGGATGAGTTTACTGCCATTATCAATCCGCCTGATTCATGTATCTTAGCAGTTAGCGGTATCCAGCAGGTACCGGTTGTGAAGAACGGCGCTGTAGTACCAGGCAATGTAATGAAAGTAACCCTTACCTGCGATCACCGCGTGGTTGACGGCGCAACAGGTGCCGCATTCCTGCAAACACTGAAATCGTTGTTGGAAGAGCCGGTACGTTTACTGGTGTAGGTTTGTAGAACCAAGAATCAAGAGCCAAGAATCAAGATAAGAAAAGAGCGATAGGGTTAACCTGTCGCTCTTTTTTGTCTGAACCATGATTTACCCGATTCAAGGATTTTCATGATTATTTTAGATCATAAATCAAGGTAATCTATAAATCAGGTAAATCATGGTTCAGACTACTCCACCAGCACCCCGATATAATAATTAAAGGTATCTACCTCAATATTATCTTTTGTTGCACCTTCGATACTTACGGGTGTAAACTTGGTTGTAGGGCTGATAAACTGGTATTCCCCGCCCTTTAATTTTACCCTAACAGCCATATTAAAGCCTTTAGCATCGGCTATCCATCGGCTATAAAGCTTTCCATCACGGGTTATAAATTCCAGTATCGGGATATTTCTATAATGCAGGTATTGGTCAAACAAGGGCGACAGATTAATACCTGCTTCTTTGTTGATATAATTTACAATATCATCATAGGTAACTGTCTGGTGATAAAAGGTTTTGTTGAGGCCACGCAGGATATTGCGCCATTTTCCGTCATCATTAATGATCGTACGTATCATATTGAGCATGTTACCGCCCTTGTAATACATATCGCCAGAACCTTCTTTGTTGACATTATATGGGCCGACGATCGGGCGGTCATTTGCGATCCTGGTGCGTGTGCCATGCACATATTCCTGCCCAGCCTGTTTGCCCCAGCGGCTTTCGATAAACAACGATTCGGAATAATTGGTAAAGCTTTCATGAATCCACATATCACCCAGGTCCTTTGAGGTGATGTTATTACCGAACCACTCGTGCCCGCTTTCGTGCACTACGATGAAGTCCCATTTCAACCCCCAGCCCGTGCCTGAAAGATCGTTACCTAAGTAGCCGTTATGAAAATGGTTGCCATAAGCGGTTCCGCTCTGGTGCTCCATGCCGAGGTGGTGCGTTTCTATTAGCTTATAGCCATCCTCATAAAAAGGATAAGGGCCAAACCAGTGTTCAAAAGCGCTGAGCATGGGTTTTGTGTTTTCGCCCCATTGCTTTTTGGCTTTGTCCAGGTTATAGCTTAGCGGCCAGAAATCCAGTGTCAATTTTCCCTTTTCACCATCGTAAGTATCACTATAATGGGCATAGTCGCCAATATTGGCTTCAATATCATAATTGTTGATGGGATTAGCCACAAACCAGTCGAACCGTGTATACCCATCTTTTAGTTTAGTCACTTTACGCAAGCGTCCATTGGATACATCTTTCAATCCTGTTGGTACGCTGATACTGATGAGGGCGCTATCCACCTCGTCGGCTTGCTGATCTTTATTGGGCCACCAAACACTGGCACCCATTCCCTGGCAAGCTGTGGACACCCACGAATGACCTAATGAATCAACATTATATTCTACCCCGCCATCCCAGGGAGCGCGTTTAGCTATGGTTGGGTTGCCGGAATAGTAAACGGTGAATTCATCCTTGCTGTCTTTAACAATAGTTTTCGGGAAAGTTATAAATACGGCATTGAACTCGCGGGTATAAGTCAGTTCTTTTCCTTTATAAATTATCTTTTCAACTTTAAGGTTTGAAAAAAGATCGAACTGCAATTTGGTAAAATCCTGTGTAGCCGTAAACTTAAACAGCACGTTGCCGCTGATGAACTTATTTGGGATATCAAACTTCACATCCAAATGGTAGTAATTGATGTCGTAACAGGTACGCAATGGCGATAAATAACCACGAAGCGAATCAGCGCGCGTGAAGGTTTCTTTGTCGGTGCCGAGTTGGGCAAATGAATAATTGCTCAGAAGAGCTGCCAATAAAAAGGTTAAAAAGAGATTTTTTTTCATTTTTGTTTTATTACTGAACACGATGTCATTTCGAACGATAGAGAGGAATCTTAAACGACATGCATAGTCCGCATTTCAATTTTATAAGATTTCTCCTCGTTCCTCGTTCGAAATGACATTTTTTTAAAGCCCCTCTCCACCCGGAGAGGGGTTGGGGTGAGGCTTCACCCACCTTTCCCAATACCCGAAAGCTTGATATAGTAATTGAAAGTATCGGCTTCCAGATTATCCTTATCGGCTCCGGGCAGGTCAAGCGGTTGCAGGGTGGTTGTAGGGGTGATGAATTTGTATTCCCCACCCTTTATCTTTACCCGTACCGGCATAGCAAAGCCTTTGGCATCGGCTATCCATTTGCAATAAGGTTTTCCATCCTGCCAGGTAACTTGCAGGGTTGGCAGGCCTTTATAACGCAGATATTGATCAAATACCGGTGATAAATTCATGCCAGCCTGTGCGTTGATATAATTGATGATATCATCATAAGTAACCGTTTGATGATAAAAGGTTTTATTTAAACCACGCAGGATATTGCGCCATTTATCATCATCATTAATAATAGTACGAACCATATTGAGTAAAACAGCACCCTTCGGGTACATATCCTCGGCACCTTCTTTGTTTACGCCATAAACACCTACGACAGTGCTTTTATTTTGAATCCCCTGGCGAAGCCCTTTCACATACTCCTGCCCGGCCTGTTTACCAAACTGGCTCTCAACAAATAAAGATTCAGAGTAGCAGGTAAAGCTTTCGTGTATCCACATATCGGCCAGGTCCTTCGCTGTAATGCTATTGCCGAACCATTCGTGCCCGCTCTCGTGTATAATGATATAGTCCCATTTTGCCCCCCAGCCCGTACCTGACATATCAAAGCCCAGGTAACCGTTCAGGAAATGATTGCCATAAGCCACCGCGCTTTGATGCTCCATACCCAAATAAGGGGTTTCTACCAGTTTATAGCTATCCTCATAAAACGGGTACGGCCCAAACCAGTGCTCGTGCGAAGCCAGCATAGGTTTTACATTGGCCCCAAACTGGGCCTTTGCCTTTTCCAGATCCTGCGGCAGCACCCAGAAATCGAGATCAAGCTTACCTTTCTCGCCATCATAGGTATCCTTAAATTCGGTATAATCGCCAATGTTAGCGGCAACGTCATAATTGTTAATAGGGTTGGCTACAAACCAATCAAATTTGGTATAGCCATTGCCCAGGTCGGTTACCTTACGTAAACGACCATTGGATACATCTTTGAGTCCAGTAGGCACGCTGATGCTGATCATCATACTATCCACTTCATCGGATAAGTGATCCTTATTTGGCCACCAGGCACTTGCCCCAAGGCCTTCACAGCTGGTAGCCACCCAGGGCTTGCCTAATGTATCTTTGGCATAACTGATGCCGCCATCCCAGGGTGCGTTTTTTGCAACGGTAGGATGGCCGGAATAATAAACGGTAAATTCCTCTTTGCTGCCTTTACTGATTTTTTTAGGGAAGGTCACAAACACTGCATTGCCGTCACGTTTATAAATCAGGCCTTTACCTTTATAAATTACTTTATCAACAGTAAGATTAGCAAACAGGTCGAACTGTAGTTTAGTAAAATCCTGTGTTGCGGTAAACTTGAACAGGTTGCTGCCACTGATCAATTTATTATCAATATCAAACCTCACATCCAGGTGATAATAATTAATGTCGTAGCAGGCGCGTAAAGGCGAAAGAGTGCCCCGCAAAGTATCGGCATGGGTAAATTTGGTTTTCTCTTCTAAAAGTTGCGCCTGAGTATAGCTACAGAACAGGCCCAACGCCGCCACAAGAGCGATCAATTTCTTCATATTATGGTTTTTAATTCGAACGGCCAAATTAATAAATATAGCGGTGGGTTTCAAACCCGCCGCTATACCGAGTTATCGGTGTAATCTTTCCAAAATCAGTGTAATCAAAATATAATTATTGTTCTAATACAGTAACCTTTACGTTTGAAGCCGCCTTGGTGTCATGATAGATCCTGATGGTTGCTTTTTGAAAATCAGCATCCGTAGCATGATAAATATCTATGAATTTTTGCGGGTTACGGTCGGCTAAAGGAAACCATGAGTTTTGTACCTGTATCATAATGCGGTGCCCTTTTTTGAAAGTATGGGCCACATCGGGCAGGTTGTATTTAACTTCGGTTACCTTACCTGGCACAAAGGCCTCAGGTTTCTCAAACGAGTTGCGATACCGTCCCCTGAATATTTCGCCGCGAACCAGCATTTCGTAGCCGGCCATCGTCACGTTTTTGGTATTTGGTTTTGGATTAGGGTAATTATCAGGAAAAACATCGATCAGTTTCACCACGTAATCGGCATCAGTGCCCGTAGTTGACGAAAACAGGTCGGCCAGTACCGGGCCTGTTAAAGTAATATCTTCTTTTAAAGTATCGGTCTGGTAAACCTTAACATCGGGGCGGCGACCTGCAAAACGCTGATCATCCAGCATATATTCCCTGGTCCGGCGCTCCTGTATGCCATCCTGGTAAGGTACCGGCGAGTTGGGGTCGCTCACATATTCATCATAACTAACGGCGGTTTTTGGACTCTCAAATGATAGCTTGCCATTAGCCTGCAGATACATTGTTTTTTCCGTTGTGTTTTTTGGAGGCCAGGTGTTAAACTTGTGCCACTCGTTTGAGCCGGTAACAAATATGGCAGCCTCCGGCAGATCCATAGCGCCTTCGTCTTTCAAATAATAATTAAAGAACGGCAGCTCCATATTTTCCCTGAACCATTCGCCGGTTTTTTGTCCGAAGTTTTGATCACCGAAGAATTGACCTTCGCCTTCCCATCCTCCGTGGTACCAGGGCCCCATCACCAGCATATTTTTATGTGTTTGTGGGTTTTGCTCTTCGAGGGCTTTGTAAACATGCAACGCGCCAAAGCAATCTTCAGCATCAAACATGCCGCCTACCACCATTGTGGCAGGTGTAATGTTTTTTAAATGCGGGCGGATATTCATCCCCTGCCAAAACGAATCATAATTAGGATGCGCCATCATATTATCCCAAAATTTCACCGAATCACCAAAATATCGTTTCTTATAATTTGGCAGAGGACCCATATCAAGATAAAATTTATAGTTGTCCTTTTCGTGAAATTTGATGCCATTTTTAAACTGCGAACGCATCAGTGGTGCAGGGCGCGGTACGCCAAAGCTGGTAATGAATGCGAAGGCGTCCATTAAAAAAAGAGCGCCATTATGGTGGAAATCGTCACCGATGAACCATTCGGTTACCGGGGCCTGCGGCGAGACAGCTTTAAGCGCCGGGTGCGCATACGGCAACGAAGCGGTGGAGTAAAAACCGGGATAGGAGATACCCTCGATACCCACGCGCCCGTTATTATTGGGCAGGTTCTTTATCAGCCAATCGATCGTGTCATAAGTATCCGAGCTTTCGTCAACATCATTATTGGTTTTTTTGTTATCGATGATCGGGCGCACATCTATAAAATTGCCCTCACTCATCCAGCGGCCGCGCACATCCTGGTAAACAAAAATAAAGCCCGATTTTGTAAACAGCATATTCTGCCCAAGCATTTTTTTATACTCATTTTCGCCATAAGGGGCCACAGAATAAGGCGTGCGCGTCATCAGTATGGGATATTTTTTAGACTGATCTTTAGGCAGATAAATGGAAGTGAACAAACGCTTACCATCACGCATGGTGATGTACTTTTCCATCTTGGTATAATTCTGACGGATGTAAAGCGAGTCTTGGGCATAAAGGTTGCCGCAAAGTAGCGCCAGCCCGATCAGGAGGAGAATTTTTTTCATAATCAGTTAATTAAAGAGTTCTAATGTAGTAAGTAATTCATTAATAAAGTCATTGATGATAATACTGTTACAAATGGCATAGTTTTGAATACCGAGTAGGGAATGATGAATATCGAATATCGTTTAGTGTAACCTATGAATTTCTTACAGCGTCTAAAAAACAAAATGCTCTAAAATGAAAATGAATTTTACACGTGCACTCGTATTATTTTTTGTTGCATACATTATTGTAACCATCCTGGCTGTCGCCACAACAGTAACTTATGGAATGGTCTTCAAAATGCCAGAGGCATCGCCCGGCCAAAGTGCTTTACAGGCGCCTGTATTTGTGGCAACGGTGCCCTATCATGTATTAATTATGCTGATCGTATGGCCCGTTTTTGCCTGGATATATTTCAAAAAACCCGAACAGAAAAATCCACTGCTGCAATCGGAAGAAACCTGGTACCTTGCCTTTCTATGGCTTATATCAGCTATGGTTGTCGATTTCGTTGGTTTTGTATTGATCAAAAGCCCTTACTCGCTAACACCGCACGAATTTTATGTTATCTACCAACCCTGGATCAGCCTGATCTACATTGCTATATTTTTAAGCCCCCTGATCCGCCTGTGGTTTTCGAGATCGCTGGCTAAGTGAAGTAGAACGCAAATCTTTCTGATAACATTATAATTCGCAAGTCAACTAATCACTAATTAACCAATCTCTAATCTCTAAATTTCCTACCTTTGCCGTCAATAAATTATAAGCTATGCAATATGATGTTATCGTTATCGGTTCGGGTCCAGGTGGGTATGTAGCGGCTATTCGCTGCGCGCAACTGGGGTTAAAAACCGCCTGTATTGAAAAATATGCCACTTATGGAGGTACTTGCTTAAACGTAGGCTGTATCCCTTCCAAAGCTTTACTGGATTCGTCCGAACATTATTATAATGCTTCCCATGCTTTCAAAACGCATGGTATCAACCTGGATAATTTGTCGATTGATATGGAGCAGATGATGAAGCGTAAAGTGGATGTGGTGGCAAAAAACACCAGCGGTATCAGCTTCCTTTTCAAGAAAAATAAGATAGACGGTTACCAGGGCATCGGCTCATTCAAGGATAAAAATACCATCATCATAAAAAAAGCTGACGGTACAGAGCAGGAGATCACCGGCAAAAACATTATCATAGCTACAGGCTCAAAACCATCAAGCCTGCCATTTATCAAGATCGATAAAAAACGCATCATTACCTCGACCGAGGCTTTAACCTTAACCGAAGTACCGAAGCATTTGATATTGATCGGCGGCGGCGTGATCGGTTTGGAACTGGGTTCGGTGTACTCGCGGTTGGGCGCTAAAGTATCCGTGATCGAATTTATGGATTCCATCATCCCGACTATGGACAGGGGATTAGGCAAGGAGCTGCAAAAAGTACTGACCAAACAAGGCATGGAATTTTACACCGGCCATAAAGTAACCGGGGCGACTGTAAAAGGCAAAGAAGTGACCGTAACATTTGATGCTCCAAATGGAGACAAAAAGGAATTGAAAGGCGATTATTGCCTGGTTGCTGTAGGCCGTATAGCTTATACCGATAATTTAGGTTTAGATAAGATCGGCATTACTGTTGAAGAACGTGGACGGAAAATTACCGTTAATGAGCATTTGGAAACCAGCGTTAAAGGTGTTTACGCCATCGGCGATGTGATCCGTGGCGCGATGCTGGCCCATAAGGCAGAAGACGAAGGTACTTTGGTAGCCGAAAGCATTGTCGGCCAGAAACCACATATTGATTATAACCTGATACCTGGCGTAGTATATACCTGGCCCGAAGTTGCTGCAGTTGGGCAAACTGAGGAGCAATTGAAAGAAAAAGGCGCTAAATATAAAGCAGGTTCGTTCCCTTTCCGCGCAAGCGGACGCGCGGTAGCTAGCGGAGATATGGACGGCTTTGTAAAAGTTTTAGCTGACGCGACAACTGATGAAATATTAGGCGTACACATGATCGGCCCACGTGCTGCGGATATGATAGCCGAAGCCGTGGTAGCGATGGAATATCGTGCATCAGCCGAGGATATTTCAAGAATGAGCCATGCACACCCAACCTATACTGAAGCATTCCGCGAGGCTTGTTTGGCCGCTACGGATAACCGGCCGATACATATTTGATTTCGGAATTCGGATTTACGATTTCGAGATTATTGAATGTGGGTGTGGGATTTTGAAATTGACAGCTTTAAGTGGCAGTTAGACCATTTCGATATGAATGACAATTCAGTAGTATCCCAATCTGATAAAGCACAATTATTTAAATCGCTTCATGAGCGGCCCGGTTGTTTTGTGATCCCCAATCCATGGGATGCGGGGACAGCCAAAATATTGGCTGCTATGGGATTTGAGGCGCTGGCTACAACCAGTGCCGGACTGGCCTTTTCATTAGCCAAAAGCGATAGCTCAGGTTCGGTGACATTGCAGGAAGTACTTGATAATGCAAAAGAAATTATTGCAGCTACACATTTGCCGGTGAGCGCTGACCTCGAAAGCGGCTACAGCGTTTCTGCAGAAGGGATCGCGAAAACGATCGCTTTAGCGGCTGAGGCAGGATTGGTAGCAGGCTCTATAGAAGATGCAACGGGAATAGCCAACGCCCCGATTTATGAACTGGCGGAAGCTACAGAACGGATAAGGGTTGCTGTTGAAGCTGCCCGGAAACTATCCTTCCCATTTTTAATTACCGGCAGGGCCGAAAACTTTCTTTATGGCCGGACTGATCTCAAAGATACAATCAAGCGCCTCCAGCATTTCCAGGAAGCAGGGGCCGATGTGCTGTTCGCTCCCGGCCTCAGGCATAAACAGGATATTGAATCGGTATTGAAAGAAATCGATCGTCCGCTTAATGTGATCATGGGGCTCGCTGGTACCGACCTGACCGTAGATGACCTATTCGCTATGGGCGTTAAACGTATAAGTTTGGGCTCGTCATTATCCCGCGCTGCTTTTAGGGCATTTATCAGCGCGGCGAAGGAGATTAAAACTAAAGGTACTTTCCAGTTTGCCAATAGCGCTATTCCTTATAAGGATTTGAACGGGATGTTTTAGGGGATTAACAAAACTTACGAAGTCTTTAAGACTTCGTAAGTTTCAATACAGCCGCAATTTCAAATTAAATTCCGAAATTCACCTTCCGCAATCCGTATTAAAACCCCCATGCTTCAAAACCGTGTAACCCCTTATGGTCAGCTTATTAAAACTCCGGCTCGCGGCGCATGGATGGGTAACCGCGGAATAATACATGATGAAGACCAGCATATATTGGGTTCCTTTAAATTAAAGGCCTGGCTTACTTGCCTGCTCGAATTCAGGGGACGAAGAAGAACGGTAATGGCTCCCCGGCGGTACACCGAACTGTTTTTTTACGACGAGGCCACCGCTTATGCCGCAGGCCACCGTCCTTGTTTTGAGTGCCGGCGAGCGGATTTTAACAAATTCAAATCCTTTTGGTTAAAAGGAAACACGGAATATGCTTTTGCTGACGATGTTTCCATACAGCAGATCGACGCTGTACTACATAAAGAAAGAATTGATAAAAACGGATCAAAAGTAAAGTATGAAGATCGGTTAGCTACACTCCCGGATGGCACTTTTATCGAACTGAACGATAAGCCTTATTTACTATACAGCGGTTCAGTTTTTCAATGGTCGCCGTTTGGTTATGCCGAAAGGGAAGGACTTCCAGATACGAAAATGGTAACCGTGCTTACACCAAAGTCAATTGTGAATGCTTTTAGGGCAGGACTAACACCGCAGATAGAGCTGATTTGAATCCCAGGCACCCAATCCAAAAATAAATTCCGAAATTCGACCTCCGAAATCCGAAATTAAAACCGCATGCTGCAGATACTCGAAAACTTTTCGCTGAAAAACTTTAATACGTTTGGCATTGATGCTTCGGCGCGGTATTTCGTTGAGATCAACCACGAAGATGAGTTGGTTGAGCTATTTATGGACCCGCAGTGGCTGCAAATGCCAAGGCTTATCCTCGGCGGCGGCAGCAATATGTTGTTTGTGAAGGACTTTGACGGATTGGTGATCCGGATAAACATCCGGGGTATCGAGCACCGCATTAACCACCAGGAGGTTTTTATTGAAGCGGGCGCCGGCGAGGTTTGGAATGACCTGGTTAACTTTTGCGTTGCCCGTGATTATGCCGGTATAGAAAACCTGAGCCTGATCCCCGGTTCAGTTGGCGCATCACCCATACAAAATATCGGCGCTTACGGGGTGGAGCTGAAGGATGTGTTTCGCAGCTGCCGCGCTTTTGAAATAGCCACCGGTGAATTTAAAACCTTTAGCAAGGAGGATTGCCAATTTGGCTATCGCGACAGCATATTCAAAAATGAACTGAAAGAGAAGCTTATCATCGTATCGGTAAAATTCCAATTGTCTCTTATTCCAAACATTAATCTAAAATATGGGGCGATAGAGCAGGAGCTGGCTAACCGCAATATCAGCAGCCCTACCATTAAAGAGGTATCACAAGTAGTTTCCCATATCCGGGTATCCAAACTGCCCGACCCATCTACCATTGGTAACGCGGGCAGTTTTTTTAAAAACCCGGTTATTGCTGATGAGCAATTTCACGAAGTACAATCAAAATTTCCGGAAGTGGTGCATTATCCCGCAGGGGATGGCCTGGTAAAACTGGCTGCCGGATGGCTTATTGAACAGTGTGGATGGAAGGGGAAAGTAGTTGGCCACACCGGAACATGGAAGAACCAGGCACTGGTTTTGGTGAACCACGGAGGCGCAACGGGCGAAGAAGTGTACAGTCTTTCGTCGCAAATCATAGACAGTGTGTACACTAAATTTGGCATTGTGTTGGATAGAGAGGTCAATATTATTAGTTAAATTTATTTCATTAAAGGCAGGTTTCGGCCCTCAAATACTCCTTGTATTTTCCATAAAATCTTCCCGGTTTATTTCCATAAAAGCTGACAATAATATGATAAACAGTTGTTTTTAAGGTTTTTATGAACCTTTTCCTATCCACGATCTACCCTCTGCTTTTTTGATTTTCTGATCGTCCTTTTTAGTGTTCAGCTTTGGTGTTTTTAGAAAGCGGTATCATGTTTGTCTACTACAACATACAAACATTAACAATATGACAGCAATCGAGTTTAACACCATGGTACTACGTCAGGCGACTTCACTGAGGTCTTACGCACTTCACTTCACCCGCGACGCCGATGATGCTAACGACCTTGTTCAGGATACAATGTTGAAAGCCATAACTTATTATAATAAGTTTAAAGAAGGAACCAATTTAAAAGGATGGTTATACACTATCATGAAAAATACATTCATCAACAATTACCGTCGTTTTGTTAAGATGAGCACATTCGTAACCAAGTCGGAAGAGATATCTTCAGCCAACCTGGTTTTCAGCTCAACTAAAAATAGCGGCGAATCAAAATTTGTAATGGATGATATCAAAAAAGCTTTAGACAGGCTGCCGGATGATTATTACGTGCCATTCACCATGTATTTTGAAGGCCATAAATATCATGAGATAGCCGACCATTTAATTATCCCTATCGGGACCGTTAAAACACGCATCCACGTAGCACGCAAGCTTTTAAAGAAAAATTTGAAAGCCTATGATAATGGTATCAAAAAGCCGGTTTACGCCGAGGATTAAAACAATTAAACACCATATATCCGAGAGGAACCCGTTACGACTGGTTCCTCTTTTTTTGTGGGCCTCACCCCGGCCCTCTCCGGGAGAGAGGGAGTTAAATAAATTAATGCTATATTTCAAAGCTGTTTCCCTGGTAAACAAGCATAGCAGAATGAGCGACTTACCTCTTTATACCAAATCACAACTGGCATTACGCAATGGGCAGGATAAGCCCGAAATATGGATAGCTTACAAAGGATTGATCTATGATGTGAGCCGGAGCCGCCTATGGCGCAATGGTAAGCACTATGAGCATTGGGCAGGACAGGACCTTACGCATGAGTTACCCGATGCACCGCATGATGAATGGGTATTTGAGCACTTTGACGTGATAGGGAAATTAAGATAGAGCCTTCGCCATTTTTTCCAGCGCCTCAATAAATTTGGGCGAATCATTCAAACTTTCTACCAGTTGCACATGCTCGCCTCCCAGTGCTTTAAACTCGTCGCCGTATTCAACAGTTACTTCGTAAACCGTTTCCAGGCAGTCGGCTACAAAAGCCGGGCAAAATACTAGCAGGCGTTTTTTCCCTTCTTTAGCCAGTTTGGCTACAATCTCACTGGTGTAGGGTTGCACCCAGGGATCGCTGCCCAGGCGTGATTGAAAGCAAATGGTGTATTTTTCTTTCGGGATATTTAACTTTTCGGCAATCAGTTTGGCGGTATGATGCGATTGCGCCGAGTAACAGAATTTATTGGCATCAATAATGGTAGCGCAACAATCATTTACTTTAAGGCAATGGTTATGGGTATGATCCGATTTTATAAGCTGCCTTTGTGGCAGACCGTGAAAACTGAAAAGGATGTGGTCGAAACTTTCGGGATCATACTTCCTGGCGTTATCGGCAAAGGTTTCGATCATCAGCTCATTATCATGGAATGAATTGATAAAAGACACATTGGGTTTTGTGGGCCAATCGATCAGTAGTTCCATCACTTTATCATAAACAGAACCCGTACTGGCCGAAGCATACTGCGGGAAAAGCGGGATCACTTTGATGTCATCAACCAAAGCCTCTTTTAGCCTGATCAGTGCCGAAGCGATGGAAGGGCTTTGATAACGCATGGCCAGTTCGACCGTATAATCGTCACCCAAACGCTGTTGTAATAATTGCTGTTGTAAAAGGCTGTAATGCAATAAAGGTGAGCCGGTTTTTTCGTCCCATATTTTTTGATACAGTTTAGCCGATTTCGGTCCGCGGGTTGGTGCGATAATACCTTTAACCAATAGCGTACGCGACAATGGATTAATGTCGATCACCCGCGGGTCCATCAAAAACTCCCTGAGATATTTTCGCACATCCGCAGTTGAAGGACTATCAGGTGTGCCTAAATTGACTAATAAAACTCCCTTTTTACCCATAATAATTTTGTGGTGGCAAAAGTAAAATAATTTTGGCCCCTAACCCCCTAACAGGGGAATTATTACGAATTGATGAAAAAATAGAAACTTGTCATTTCGAACGGCAGAGAGAAATCTTATACAACTTGCATGACCCGCTTTTCGCTTCTTTAAGATTTCTCCTCGTTCCTCGTCGAAATGACAGGATGGGTATTTGGGCCTAGTATTTCTCCAACTCAGCCTTAACCTCTTCCATTAACCACATGGGGGTGGATGTGGCCCCGGCTATGCCCACTTTATCGCCGGGAGTAAACATGGAGCTATTGAGCTCATCAGAAGATGATATAAAATAAGTGTTGGGATTATGTTTGCGGCAAACCTCGAACAACACTTTTCCGTTGGATGATTTACGGCCCGATACAAATACGATCTTATCAAACTTTGTCACAAATGCGGGCAGGTCCTTATCCCGGTTGGATACCTGGCGGCAAATGGTATCATTCGCCCTTACATCATATCCCCTTGATATCAATTCGTTTTTGATATTGTAGAATTTTTCGGTGCTTTTGGTGGTCTGGCTGTATAAGGTGATCTTTTCAGGCAGTTCAACATTGTCCAGTTCGGCAATATCCTGGAAAACCAGCGCCTCATTATTAGTTTGCCCGGCAAGCCCAATCACCTCGGCATGACCATGCTTGCCGAATATCAATATTTTTTCGTCGCTGTCGTGCGAGGTCTTTATCCGGTTTTGCAGCTTTAAAACTACCGGGCAAGAGGCATCTATCAGCATAATATTATTCTCTAAAGCTAAACGATAAGTTTCCGGGGCCTCGCCATGCGCGCGGATCAGTACCTTTTCATTGTGCAGGTCTTTCAGGTCGTCATGCTCAATGATGCGCAGGCCTTTGGCTTTCAGCCTTTCCACTTCCTCATCATTATGCACAATATCGCCCAGGCAATACAGGTAGCCATCTTCGGCCAGTATCTCTTCGGCCATGTCAATGGCATATACCACGCCAAAGCAAAAGCCCGAATCTGCGTCAATACTCACCTGTAAGTTATACTTGCTCATTGCGTTGCAAATTTACGGCAAAAAAAATGGTTTGAACCAAGGTTTTTAACACCCGGTCTCAGTGTTTTACATTTACCTGTTCTTTCAGCGCTTTTTTATGATGATCGTTGATTAAAACCTTTACCTTTTCATAATCAAAATCATGGTTGGTACCGCAGTTTAAAAAATGAATATACACTGATGGCTTCAGGCTCTCAAAATACTCGATGAAGGCCGAATAATAGATGACCTGGCAATCGCCTTTTATTTTTTTTACGATATAATCGATACCACGCTCTATATTTATTTCTTCTGTATGATTGGATACCAATTCCCCCTGCGGGAAAATGGTAACCAGGTTCTTAGGATCACCAAGCAGGGTTGCGGCATACTGTAAAGACGTAATCACTTCTTTTGATTTCCTATTGATCGAGAACCCGCCCAAACGATTAAAGAACATCCTTTTTTTGATATGATCTTCTTGCATCATAATATGAAAATCGCGGTGCAGGTAAGTATGCGTTAATTGCCCGGCCCAGAATCCATCCCACCAGCTAAAATGATTGCATAATAACAGGATGGAATGCCCCGACATGATGTCCACCCCGTCGTGTTTAAAAACATGGAATGCCTTGCGCAGCTTGTATGCCAGGTATGGTGCAAACAATTTGGTAATAAATGTACTGCGGCGTTGTGGTATCATCCAGACAAATCTAATAAATAATGAACTAAGGCCCCTCTCCATTGGAGAGGGGTTGGGGTGCTAAATACTCGTCCAATGTGGCAATAACCAGCCAATGGCCTAAAGGCACCTCATGCACCTCGGCATTATCCAGTTGATTAATAAAGGGCATCGCAGCTGATTTTGGGAATAATTTATCATCCCTGCCAAATATCAATATACACTTAATTTGATGCTGATTTATCATCCCTGCTACTTTGTTCGCGTCCGGCTTTAGCATCCTGATGATGTTGAGGGTATAATAAACATCCAATCTTTTCTTTCCGGTATCTACTTCATTATAAGCGATGTTATAAAGACTTTCATCAATAAAGCGTACTTTCCTCAAATTTTTAAGCAGCGACGGGGCAAGCCATTTGCTTTTGGTAGCCAACCCAAAAAGGTATTTACCGACAGGCTTATGCACCAGGAAATGAAAGCCTTTGTAAACAGATAATCCATCGGGTGCCATCAAAATGATGTCTTCTATCATCTCAGGATATTCCTCAACGAGTATCAACGCCAGGTTTGCGCCGATGGAATAGCCCATCACCGAAACCTTTTGTTTGCCATGAATTTTAAACCATTCGTCCAGGTAAGCGCGAACCATAACTTTAGGCATACCGGCTAATATCTGCTGTTCGGTCCAACCATCCAGGTCACTTTCGCCATGGAAAAAATGGTCGAAGCCATAAACATGATACTCGGGTAAGACAGAGTTTTTTAATACATGGAACTGTTTCCCGGTCATGCCATAGCCATGAAAAGCCAGCAGCGGTTTTTTACCGCTGCCATATTCATGAAAATGCACCTTGCCTAAACCCGGAATTTGTAAAAAACCCATAGTTGGCAATATTAAGAATTTATTAAATAAACCATAATAGTTTCCGTAGCTCCCGTATGATTTCTTACATAATCTGTTGTTTTTTGGCTGATGGAATGATGCCTTTTTTCATCCTCAACCAAGAAAGAAAAGATTTTCTTCAATTCACCCTCATTGCTGATACTGAACCCGGTTTGTAAAGCGATCAGGTCTTTCGCCTCTTTAAATTTATCGTAATTGGGACCGAAGATGACTGGCAACCCAAAAGCCGCTGCCTCCAGCGTATTATGTATGCCTGCACCAAAGCCACCACCGATGTAGGCGATATCAGCATATTGATAAAGAGACGATAACATGCCGATATTGTCGATAATAAGTGTTTGGTGAGTGGTGTTTGGTGAGTTGCCAGCAGTGAGTTGTGAATATTTGATGGTATTTGCGGGTAGTAAGCTGATTAAGTTAGCTATCTTTTCTTCACTGATTTCATGCGGGGCAAATATGAATTTCCAGTGAGGGTGATCTTTTACCAATTGCGCTACCAACTGCTCGTCTTCGGGCCAGGTGCTGCCTGCTATGAATAGCTTACGCCCGTTTTTAAATTCATTGATGCCGGGTACTGATTTAGGTTCCTTTGCATTTGCCCACACCCTGTCGAAACGGGTATCGCCGCTAACGGTTACCTGGGTGATACCTAATTGCTGCAAAAGAATTTTGGAATCCTCATCCTGTACAAAAAAGTGGGATACAAAAGTCAGCATCCGGCGGTGCAGGCCGCCATACCATTTAAAAAACACCTGGCCGCGGCGGAAAATACTTGAAATCATATACAATGGAATGTTGCGCCGGTGCAGTTCATTAAAAAAATGGTACCAGTACTCGTATTTGGTAAAAACGGCTATGGATGGATTTATAGTGTCAATAAAATGGCTGGCATTGGCGGCAGTATCCAGTGGCAGGTAATAAACAGCATCGGCATAAGGTGTATTTTTCCTGATCTCGTAACCAGATGGTGAAAAAAACGTTATAACGATTTTAACGTTGGGATGATCTGATCTGAAACGAATTAATACAGGCAAACCCTGCTCATATTCACCCAGTGAGGCAAAATGAAACCAAGCACTTTTCTGGAAATTTTGGTAATTGACTTTTTTTCGCCCATTGATCCAAAATTTTGCTTTTTTATTAAAAAAAGAAGCAATAAATATCAGAATGAAATAAAATCTAACTACTAAGTTATAAATCAGCAACATTGAATTTGAAATTCTTACCTTCGTCGGGGATAAAAGTAATAACAATAAAAAGATAAATACGTATGAAACCATCATGGTTGCCCCTAAAAAAATAAAGAGCCATGATAGCTTCATATCCATTAAAAAACAAATTATACTATGAAAATTGCTGTAGTTGGTACAGGATATGTGGGTTTGGTTACCGGTACTTGTTTGTCCGAAACCGGGAACCAGGTTACTTGTGTTGACATTAATGAAAAAAAGGTTGAAATGATGAAGGAGGGTAAGCTTCCTATTTATGAGCCCGGGCTCGAGCTTTTGTTTCACCGTAATATTAACCAGGGCAGGTTGCATTTTACCACTAACCTGGCCGAAGCTATAACTGATGCAAAAATCATTTTTATGGCGTTGCCAACTCCCCCTGGAGGAGATGGTTCGGCTGATCTGAGCTTTGTATTGGGCGCCGCAAAGGATATTGCCAAAATAATTACAGAATATAAGGTTATTGTTACCAAATCAACAGTTCCGGTTGGCACTGCTGATAAGGTTAGGGCAGTATTGGAGGAGCATACTGATGTTGAATTTGCCGTGGTATCAAACCCAGAGTTCCTGCGAGAAGGTGTAGCGGTAGATGATTTTATGAAACCAGACCGCGTGGTAATAGGGACACTTGACGAACGGGCTCGTAAATTAATGGCCGAAATATATTCGCCTTATGTACGCCAGGGTAACCCTATTGTTTATATGGACGAACGTTCGTCCGAGTTAACAAAATATGCCGCCAATTCATTCCTGGCCACAAAAATATCCTTTATGAATGAGATCGCTAACCTTTGCGAACTGGTGGGTGCTGATGTGGATATGGTGAGGCGCGGCATTGGGGCCGATGACCGTATTGGCAAACGATTTTTATTTTCGGGCATAGGTTATGGGGGCAGTTGCTTTCCGAAGGATGTGCAGGCGCTGGCTAAATCGGCTCAGGAAAATAAATATGACTTTAAAATCCTGAACGCAGTGATGGGCGTAAATGAAATTCAGAAAAAAGTGCTGGTTGAGAAAGTGAAGAAATATTTTAAAGGAGATATTAAAGGTAAAAAGTTTGCCTTGTGGGGCCTTGCTTTCAAACCTGAAACAGATGATATACGCGAAGCGCCATCATTGTATGTAATTGATGAATTGCTAAAAGAAGGTGCTACCGTAAGCGTTTTTGATCCCGAAGCGATGAACAATGTAAAAACTTTGTTAGGAGATAAGATCAATTATGCTGCCGACCAGTATGATGCGTTAAAAGATGCCGATGCATTATTGATCGTTACAGAGTGGTCGGTTTTCAGGACGCCGGATTTTGATCTGCTTGAAAAATTCCTGAAAAATAAGGTTATTTTTGACGGTCGTAATTTGTATGATCTGGAAAAGATGATCGATTGCGGTTTTTACTATAATAGTATTGGAAGAAAAGTAATTGCATAATGGCTAACCGCAAACGTGTATTGATAACCGGGGCCGCCGGATTTTTAGGTTCGCACCTTTGCGACCGCTTTATTAAAGAGGATTACCATGTTATTGCAATGGATAACCTGATCACAGGTGATCTGCGTAATATTGAGCACCTGTTTAAACTGGAGAACTTTGAATTTTACCATCACGATGTTTCAAAGTTTGTGTATGTTCCCGGTGAACTGCATTACATATTGCACTTTGCATCGCCCGCAAGCCCTATAGATTATTTAAAGATACCCATACAGACTTTAAAAGTAGGCTCGTTAGGTACGCATAACCTGTTAGGTTTGGCACGTTCAAAAAAAGCCCGGATGCTGATCGCCTCTACATCCGAAGTTTACGGCGATCCAAATGTAAATCCGCAACCCGAAGAATATTGGGGTAATGTAAACCCAATCGGGCCGAGGGGTGTTTATGATGAAGCCAAGCGTTTCCAGGAAGCCATTACAATGGCCTATCATACTTTTCATGGCCTCGAAACGCGCATCGTAAGGATATTCAATACTTACGGGCCGCGTATGCGACTGAATGACGGGCGTGTTTTACCTGCCTTTATAGGCCAGGCTTTAAGAGGCGAATCATTGACCATGTTTGGCGATGGCTCGCAAACCCGTTCGTTTTGCTATGTGGACGACCTGGTAGAAGGTATTTACCGATTACTTTTCAGCGATTATGCGTTGCCGGTTAATATCGGCAACCCCGATGAAATTACCATACGCCAGTTTGGCGAAGAAATTATTAAGCTTACAGGGACAGATCAAAAGCTGGTGAGTTTGCCGCTTCCGGTTGACGATCCGAAACAGCGACGGCCAGATATTACTAAAGCAAAAAGTATATTAGGGTGGGAGCCTAAAATTTCAAGAAGCGAGGGTTTAAAGATCACTTATGAGTATTTTAAATCGCTTCCCGAAAAAGAAATTCTGCATAAAGATTTTACTTACTACAATAAACAATAATGTCAAAAATATTAGTTACGGGTGGTTTAGGGTACATAGGTTCGCACACAGTGGTTGAGTTGATCAATGCGGGCTACGAGCCGGTTATTGTGGACGACCTTTCAAACTCAAGCCCTAAAATATTAGATCAGATAACAAAGATCACGGGCCATAAGCCGGTATTTTACCAGATAGACCTGAGTGACGATAATGAAGTAAAAAACCTGGCTACGGCCGAGCCTGATATTACGGGGATCATTCATTTCGCAGCTTTTAAAGCCGTGGGAGAGTCCGTAGAGCTACCCTTAAAGTACTATCGCAATAATATATATTCATTAATTAACTTATTGAATGCGTATTACGGCAAGCCATTAAATTTCGTTTTTTCATCAAGTTGCACCGTTTATGGCCAGCCTGATGTATTGCCGGTTACTGAAAAGGCCCCAACAAAAAAGGCGGAATCACCTTATGGAAACACCAAACAGATAGCCGAGGAAATACTGACCGATCTGGTAGCATCTGGCAGCAGCTATAAAGTAGTGGCATTAAGATATTTTAACCCGGTTGGTGCGCACTCTTCAGCGCTGATCGGTGAATTGCCAATTGGCGTACCTCAAAACCTGGTGCCTTTTATCACACAAACGGCTATTGGCAAACGCGAAAAGATCACTGTTTTTGGTGATGATTATGATACCCCTGATGGCAGTTGTATCAGGGATTATATCCATGTAGTTGACCTGGGAAAAGCACATGTTGCCGCGTTGAAACTGATGGAAAAAAACAATTTCGCCGGTTATGATGTCTTTAACATCGGCACAGGGGTGGGTAATTCCGTGCTTGAAATAATTGCCGCTTTTGAACGGGAAACGGGCGTTAAGCTGAATTATCAAATAGGCCCGCGCCGCAGTGGCGATATCGTAAAGGTTTGGGGCGATGTTTCCAAATCAGCCGATCAATTACAATGGAAAGCAGAACGGGGTATAGGTACCATGATGGTATCAGCCTGGGAATGGGAAAAATACATATCAAATAATCCTCTATAAATAAATATCTGCACGGTATGCGAAAAATAATCATTACAGGTGGCGCAGGTTTTATTGGTTCGCACGTTGTTCGCCGGTTTGTAAAGAACTACCCCGATTACACCATTATCAATTTGGATAAATTGACTTATGCTGGTAACCTGGCTAATTTGAGGGATATTGAGCATTTACCAAATTATCGCTTTGTAAAAGGAGATATAGTTGATACCGATTTTATCAATCAGCTTTTTGAAGAAGAACAACCTGACGCCATCATACACCTGGCCGCCGAATCGCATGTGGACCGGTCAATTACAAATCCCATTGAGTTTGTGATGACCAACGTGGTGGGCACAGTAAGCCTGTTAAATGCCGCGAAAAATAATTGGAAAGGGCGCTATGATGAAACCCGGTTTTATCATGTCTCGACCGATGAAGTATATGGCAGCCTGGGCGAAACAGGTATGTTTACAGAAGAAACGGCTTATGACCCACATTCACCATATTCAGCTTCAAAAGCTGGCTCTGATCACTTTGTGAGGGCTTATCATGATACTTATGGGTTAAACGCAGTTATCTCTAATTGCTCAAACAATTATGGATCATATCATTTTCCCGAGAAACTGATACCGCTTGCCATTAACAATATTAAACAAAGCAAACCCGTTCCTGTATATGGAAAGGGTGAAAATATCCGCGACTGGTTGTGGGTAGAAGATCATGCCCGTGCTATTGACGTTATATTTCATCAAGCAAAAGCAGGTAAAACCTATAATATAGGCGGCCATAACGAATGGAAAAATATCGATTTGATCCTTTATTTATGCCGTATCTTAGATAAAAAATTAGGCAGGGAAGTGGGGGAATCAGAGAAACTGATCACTTATGTAACCGACAGGGCGGGCCACGATCTTCGTTACGCGATAGATGCCACCAAAATAAAAGATGAATTGGGATGGACCCCCAGCATTACTTTTGAAGAGGGGCTTGAGAAGACCGTTGACTGGTATCTTGCCAATGAAGAGTGGCTGAATAATGTCACCTCCGGTAACTACCAGCAATATTATAATGAACAATATACTAATCGTTAAAGATGTTTGATTTCTTTAAAAAGAAAGAGGTTAAGAAAGATATTACCTTAGATTACAGTTCTATACAGGTGGACATGCATTCGCATGTGCTGCCGGGAATTGATGACGGCGCGAAAAATCCGGAAGAGTCGATCGTGCTGATCAAAAAAATGATGCGGCTGGGGATCAAAAAGATAATCGCTACACCCCATATAATGGCCGATTATTATAAGAATAATGAAGAGACGATAGGGAACGCGCTGAACATACTTAAAGCTGAATTAAAAAGACAGCAAATTGATATAGAGGTGGAAGCCGCGGCTGAGCATTATTTTGACGAAACTTTAGAAGGCCGTATAAATAATCATACGTTGATGACCATGGGCGACAATTATGTGCTGTTTGAACTTTCATTTATAAGCCGCCCCAAGAATATTTTTGAGATCATTAAAAAGATGAAGGATTTAGGGTATAAGCCTATTCTTGCACACCCAGAAAGATACTCCTATATGGATATTGCACAATTGAAAGCGATACGCGAGAGTGGGTGTGATTTGCAACTAAATACCATATCATTAACAGGCTATTACGGCAAGGATGCCAAAAAAACAGCAGAAAATTTGGTGGATAACCAACTGATAGATTTCATGTCAAGCGATATGCACCACCCAAGGCATGCGGAAGCATTTGAGAATTCCTTAAGGATGCCTTACGTAGAGAAATTGCTGAAGGATTACCCGTTGAAGAATATAATGCTTAGGTGATTTCGAAATTCGGATTTTCGATTTCGGATTTATTTTGTTCATTCTCTAATTTCGAAATTGAAAATTCGACATCCGAAATTATTCATACCTCAACGCTTCCACCGGATCAAGCTTTGAGGCTTTTTTTGCGGGATAAAATCCCGAGATCAGCCCGATCAAAGTACATAAGACTATAGCGCAGAACAGCCAAACCCAGGGTACAATAAATGAACTGCCAAAAACCCCGATGGCTATTAAGTTCCCGATGGCCATCCCCAATATAATTCCCAAAATTCCACCCATCAGGCATATCACAATGGCCTCAATTAAAAACTGCTTTCGGATCACAGCAGGTGTGGCCCCAATGGCTTTACGTATGCCTATTTCGCGGGTACGTTCGGTAACGGAAACCAGCATAATATTCATCAAACCAATGGCAGCGCCTATTAAGGTAATTATCCCGATCACGGCTCCCCCCGCTGTCATACCCGCCAATTGACCGGATAATTCATTTTGAATAGAATCACTTCTGGATATCTCAAAATTATTGGCATTAGCAATATTCAGGTCGCGCACATTCCTGAAAAGTGATGTAGCCTCGCCGATAGATGCATCGAGTGCGGCTGGGCTGTTCACTTTGATGGTTACGGTGAACGTGGGGTTTTTCGTTGTATCCATCTGCTTGGCCTTCAGTACCGGGATGATACAAAATTTATCACTGCTAAAACCGGAGCTCGATCCTTTCGAGACAAATACCCCAATGATCTTAAGTCGGTTGTTGCCTATAAATACAAATTTATTGATCGGGTCTTCATTTTTATAAAGTCGCTTCCTTATCTCATCACCAATAATTACAACGCTGGCGCCATGTTCGATTTCCGTTGTAGAGAAATTACGCCCGTAACCTAATTTGCGGCCACCGGTTATTAAGTAATTTTCGTCAGACCCGGTTACAGAGATATTAGGATTGGTTTTTAAACTATTGTATTTGGCAACTGCCGTTCCGGTAACATCATGATTAATGGCCATTACAACAGGCAGTTTAAATAGCTCTTTAAACCGTGATGCCTGCGGATAAGTGATGGCCGGATAAACCTTTCTGTGCCCGGCGTCACCAAAATTAAGCCCTTCGCCGCGGTTTTGCAGGGTAAATGAATTAGCGCCCAGGTCAGAAAAAGCATCGTTAATGTTGTTTTTAATTCCCTCAATTGATGTTAAAATACCTACCAGCGCCATAATACCGATGGCAATGATCAATGCGGTAAGCGAAGTGCGCAACCTGTTGCCAGCAATGGACTGTAAAGCTATCGAGATATTTTCTTTAAGACTAGTTTTTACCGGCATCTGGAAATTTAAAAATCTGTTGTATGACTAATGTATGTCCCGGTTTGTTACAGGCGCCATTGATTTAAATACGCTTTTCCTGCGCAGGGTCATCATAGAGAGCCCCTGCGAGGACGTGAACACTACCTCAGTTTATTTGGGGATCACATTTACCGCTATCCTGCTGGCACTACCGCCATTTTATAATTCAGCCCGGCAGTTGTGCCGCAGGTTGCATCAATGGTGCCACCGGTAATACTGCCTGCCATATCCGATGCCAGGAATACCATGGTATTGGCTATATCGGCCATTGGAGGAAGTCTCTTGAGCATGGTGTCTTCCTCCATCTTGCGGAGAATGGGCGCTACCACTTCCGGGTTTTGAGTAAGGGCATCTATAAAAAACTTCGAATCCGGAGAGCCGCCCGACCTTACATTTACCACACGCACACCATAAGGCCCTAACTCTGTAGCCAGGAGGCGCGAAAAATTTTCAATAGCTGCGCAGGCTACGCCAAAGCCGCCTGTTAATGGATAAGCTACTCCTGCAGGCGTTGCCGTAAGCGTTAAAATAACGCCCGACTGCTGTTTCATCATTACCCTGCCCGCAACTGTTGCAGTTAAAAAATTGGTTTGCACGCCGATATTTACCGGGCGCACAAAATCGGCCATAGCCATATTCACAAGGGAGATACTTTGCACATCCTGCAGGTGAATGGCGTTGAAGGAGATATCCACGCTGCCCGCCCGTTGTGCCACCCCGGTGATATGGTCATTAATGGCGTGTTCGTCCATAGCATCGACTATGGCAACTTCGGCGCTGCCGCCAGAAGCAATAATTTCATCGGCTACAATTTGTAAGGGGCTAAGGTTACGCCCTGTTAAAAATACCCTGGCACCGGCTGCGGCCAGCGCTTTGGCAACTGCGCCGCCTAACGAGCCACCGGCGCCATATACAATCGCATTTTTGTGCTGAAGTAACATGCTGTTAAAATTTAGTTTTTGAAGAATTGTGCTTTAAATTATGTTAGTCCGGATTTGCAATCCCGGACTAAATAAACTACCGGGGATTTGCAATCCCCGTACTCATACCCGATCTACCTATATTTAAATCCTCAATTATTATCACTTCAAGCAGGGCATTATATTCACCAGCATATTGCACGGCCGAACTCATAACATAATCTTCGGCCCGAAATACTATCCCGGCCTCAACAGGATTTTGATGTATATAATTTATTTTTTGATCTATGAATTTCGAACTTGTCAGTTCTATCGAATGCAAGCCATCCTGCCAGAATTTATAATCTTTGATCTTCGGGTTATACTTACCGGCATAAGCGAAATGATTTAACAACCAATCCCTCCTGCTTTCAGCAATCTCACTGATCGTTTTTACAATTAGCTTGGAGGTATATTTCTTAAAATCCCTCATTACATCCGAAAGGCTGCTTTGTTCATTTTCAACAGCGACAACCAAATGCAAATGGCTTGGCATGAGGCACCAGGCATAAATTTGCAGGTAGCTTGTTTTGCTGGCAGAACTTTAATGAATCTGTAACGATCCCGCAAAGTTCTTTTCTTGTAAAAACATCTATCCAGTCAACAACTGTCAGGGTTAAAAAATATTTTTCGTTGGTGGTTATAGTGTATTTGAATCCCATACATAAATATGGGGCATTTATACGCGGATTGCAAATCCGCTGCTTTTTTAGTCCGGAATTATAAATCCGGACTATCGTGCTTATAAATCCGGACTAACGGGTTTCATTGTAATGAATCATTAATGGATGCTATTATATAGTCAATTTGTTCCTGCTTAAATCCGGTGAATACCAATAAATATTTCTCTCCTTTATTTGTATAGATATCTACTTGGGTAATCCACCTTGGTTTTGGACTGCCGTATTGAAACCCTTTTATATTCTTTAAATTAAAATAGTAAAATGCCTTTTCTTCACCAGATCTGGCACACAAATCTTTTAGCTTTAGAAAGGTATACTGTATTATCGTATTTTCTTTAGAGAGGTTAAAAAAAGAAATATTAGTCGGCGTTTTATTATAGGTTAACAAGAGCAGATCGAAATTTGAGGTGACCTTATTGCCTCTAATATAATTTCCTATAATGTTATTATTAGAATGTTTTATTGAACTTAAGATTTGAATAAAATCCATGTTGATGGAATCTTTAAAAACCTTAAGTTTTGAGCTATCCGCGAAATAGAAGGCTCTATAAACTTCCCTTAGTTTAAATGTCTTAAAAGTATCAGTTTTGGGAATATTAAATTTAATTCCAGCTAATGAAGAATATAAAGAAGCAACTGCAATTCCATGTCTTATATCTCGTTTTACCGGCTTGATTTTTAAATACGCAGAATTGATTGAGGTGTAATCTCCCAATATCTTTTGGCCAATTATGAAGTTATTTAGTTTTATTCCAAAAAACAAAGCTAAAACAGCAATTAAACTAAGAATAATGATTTTCCTGCTCATAAAAAAACGGGTTTTAGCATGCTAATTCGAATTCTATAATATAGGTTATCTACAAGGGATTTGCAATCTAATAATTCAACCAATTATTTGAAGATATCAAAAAATACCCCAAAACAAAAAAGCATCCGCCAACTGGCGGATGCTTTTCAAAAATCTTATATAAATCTACCTTATACCGAAAACGAAGTGCCGCAGCCACAAGTGCTTGCAGCGTTGGGGTTATTAAAGGTAAACCCGCGTGCATTTAATCCATCCTGGAAATCGATCAGCATACCGGCCAGGTACAGACCGTGCGCTTTGTGCATATAAACTTTGATGCCATTGATATAATGCTCCTGGTCGCCGTCTTTTTTCTGGTCGAAACCTAAAATATAGGTCATGCCTGAGCAACCACCGCCTTCAACACCAACACGCAGACCGAAATCCTCGCCCAACTCTTGCTGATCTTTTAATTTATTCAATTCTTTTACGGCGCCTTCGGTAAAACTTACCGGAGCCATTGCATTGTCAACAGCAGTACTCATCTTATTTTAAATTAACTATACAAATATAAGGTAAATTGCAGAGTTTTGTTTCCGAACAATTATTTATGACCCCGGCCTAACATTAATCAAATGCAGATACCAAATCTTTTACTGGATATTGTAAAACTCACTATTGCCGGCGTCGGCGTCATTTATGTAGCTTTTTATCTGTTGAAACCGTACCTCGACCGGTCGGAACAGGTACAGCTAATGGAACTGAAAAAGACCATCAGCAATCAAACCCTGCCCCTGCGTTTCCAGGCTTATGAACGCATCGTGCTGTTTGTGGAAAGAGTTAATCCCGCTAACCTGCTGATCAGACTAAGTGGCTCGGCAGGGTCGGCTGCTGAACTGCACAGTATGGTGGTGGCCGAAATACGGAACGAGTTTCAGCATAATATCACCCAGCAAATTTATGTGAGCAGCAGGGCATGGACGTTGGTTAAGCGGGTGAAGGATGATACACTAAGCGTGATCAACAACGCGATCAAAGCATTGCCCGAGAATGCAACCGCACTTGAACTGAGCAAAACCGTGCTGGCCCATTTGAGCCACCTACAGGATAATCCTTATGATATCGCCCTTAATATTATCAGGGAAGATATGGAAGCTTTTTTTTAATATCGAACATCGAATTTTCGATTTCGAAATTAGGCTAATAGTTTCTACAGATGACGAATTAAAAAATCCGAAATTGAACATTCGAAATCCGAAATTAACCAAACATGTCCGGCAAAAAATTTAAAACCACCTCTGGTATAGAGATCAAGGAAGTTTATTGCCAGCCATCGGCGATGAATGAACTGCCGGGGGAATTTCCGTTTACCCGCGGCATACAGAAGGATATGTACCGGGGCAAACCCTGGACGATGCGCCAGTACGCCGGTTTTTCAACCGCCGAAGAATCAAACAAACGCTATCATTACCTGCTTGGACAGGGCACCATGGGCCTGTCGGTGGCTTTTGACCTGCCTACACAGATCGGCTATGATTCGGACAGTGAATTTGCCGAGGGCGAAGTGGGCAAGGTTGGTGTTGCCATTGATTCGTTAAAGGATATCGAAATATTGTTCGACGGCATCGAGCTGAAAAACATCACCACCTCCATGACCATCAATGCTACCGCGCCTATCCTGCTGGCCATGTATATCGCGTTAGCAAAAAAACAAGGGGCTGATCTTGCACAACTATCCGGCACAGTACAGAACGATATATTAAAGGAGTATGCCGCCCGTGGCACTTATATCTATCCGCCGGGGCCCTCCATGCGGCTCATTACGGATGTGTTTGAATTTTGCAGTAAAGAAGTGCCTAAGTGGAACACTATTTCTATCTCCGGCTATCATATCCGCGAAGCGGGATCAACAGCTGTTCAGGAGTTGGCTTTTACCCTGGCCAATGGCAAAGCCTATTTGCAGGCTGCCTTGGCCAAAGGGTTGGATATAAATGTATTTGCCAAAAGATTGTCCTTCTTTTTTAATTGCCACAATAACTTCTTCGAGGAAATAGCCAAATTCAGGGCGGCACGGAGAATGTGGGCGCATATCACCAAAGGATTGGGAGCTACGGATGCCGGTGCGCAAAAGCTGCGTTTCCATACCCAAACCGGTGGCTCAACCTTAACGGCGCAGCAACCGATGAACAACATTGTACGGGTAAGCACACAGGCACTGGCAGCTGTGCTTGGCGGTACGCAATCCCTGCATACCAACGGTTATGACGAGGCATTGTCGTTACCCACGGAAGCAGCAGCTAAAATCGCTTTACGTACCCAGCAGATCATCGCGTTTGAAAGCGGGGTGACCGATACGGTTGATCCATTAGCGGGCTCGTACTTTATTGAGGCGCTTACGGATGAACTGGAAAAAGCCGCGCAATTGTATATCGACAAAATAGACGCTATGGGCGGCGCGGTAAAAGCCATTGAGCAGGATTATATTCAGCAGGAGATCGCCAAGTCGGCTTACGAATACCAGAATGATATTGAAAGCGGCGAAAAGGTGATAGTAGGGGTAAACCGCTTTACCCAAACAGAAGCGCCAGCCGAAAATGTGTTCAGGGTGGATGACTCCATCCGGAAGATGCAGATCGATAAATTGGTCAAACTAAAAATTGAGAGAAATAACCCGGCTGTTAATGATGCGCTGGCGCAACTCTCAGCAGCGGCTAAAGGGCAGCAAAACTTGGTGCCTTTTATATTGACCGCAGTAGAAAGCTATGCTACTTTAGGAGAAATTGCGGACGCACTGCGCGCCGTATTTGGCGAATACTGATAATTTGTGGCATTGATCTCCCTGCCTGATGATGAGAAAGCCCTTGTTGTAACGACTTAAAATTTCATATTAATAAATTATTACTTCTATTAATAAAAAATTAACTTTTATTATATCTTTTGGGGCTCAACAATTGCGAGATCGATAACGTAAAAAGAATGTCAAATAGAATAATAAGTGATTAAAAAGCGTGGTGGAAATATAAAAATGGGTTTTTTAGAGCATTGCGCCCACTATTGAGATTTGGTGCATAATATAATATTTTATTTATTAAACCGGCAACAATATCCTTTAATATATTATGAAATTATTCAATAAAAATTTGAAATTTAATTTTTTAATTAGGTTTTTTTTCGAATATTCGATGTTCCGTAGCGGCCTCATAGGAAGTATAGCTGCAGGCTTGTAAATCAAGATTTTAATAAAAACTATATGGATAAAACTTGTACTAACGTTTGGAATAGCTGCCTTCAAATCATTAAAGATAACATACCAGCACAAAGCTTTAAGACTTGGTTCGAACCGATCAAAGCTTTGAGAATGGAAGGAAGCGTCCTTACAATACAAGTTCCGAGTTTGTTCTTCTACGAATGGCTGGAAGAACATTATGTAGGCCTCCTGCGTAAAACAATCAAAAAACAACTTGGGGAAGAAGGACGTTTAGAGTATAACATTGTTGTGGAGCAGTCCTCATCGAGTAAACCATATACTACTAATATGCCTTCTAACGGAAACGGTGCCGAATCTAAAAATCAGTCGATGCCTGTCCCTATCTCTATTAACAAGGATATTAAAAATCCTTTTGTAATACCGGGTTTGAAGAAACTGAATGTAGATCCACAGCTTAACCAGAATTACACTTTCGAAAATTTCGTGGAGGGTGACTGCAACCGCTTGGCCCGTTCGGCAGGGTATGCCGTGGCAGCTAAACCAGGTGGTACTTCATTCAATCCATTAATGATATACGGCGGCGTTGGTTTGGGTAAGACGCATTTGGCCCAGGCTATCGGCAACGAGATAAGGGTTAAACTACCGGATAAATTAGTGCTGTATGTATCCTGCGAAAAATTTACCCAGCAGTTTGTAGATGCGCTTAAGCATAATAATATTAATGATTTTGTGAACTTTTACCAGGCCATTGATGTGCTGATCATGGATGATGTGCACAACTTTGCCGGGAAGGAAAAAACACAGGATTTCTTTTTCCATATATTCAATCATTTACACCAATCAGGCAAGCAGGTAATTATCACTTCTGATAAAGCGCCTAAGGATCTGGCCGGTTTGGAAGAACGCTTATTATCCCGCTTTAAATGGGGCCTTTCGGCTGATTTGCAGGTGCCCGATTTGGAAACCCGCATGGCTATCCTTAAAAATAAAATATACCAGGATGGTATCGAGCTATCAAATGATGTGGTTGAATATGTGGCCCATAACATTGATAACAACGTGCGCGAACTGGAAGGTGCGATGGTATCCCTGCTGGCACAATCAACATTGAACCGCAAGGAGATCGACCTGAACCTGGCTAAACAAATGTTAAAAAACTTTGTGAAGAACTCTTCCAAAGAAATCTCAATGGAGTACATCCAGAGCCTGGTTTGTGAGTATTTTGAAGTGCCCATAGAAATGGTAAAATCACAAACCCGCAAGCGCGAAATTGTACAAGCAAGGCAGATATCCATGTACCTGGCTAAAGCCCATACCAAAAGTTCACTAAAGTCAATCGGCAGCTTCTTCGGTGGCCGCGACCACTCCACAGTGATCTATGCCTGCCAGACTGTTGAGGACCTAATCGATACGGATAAAAAATTTAAAGGCTACGTAGCCGATATACAGAAGAAGTTGAAGATGTCGTAACTTGACTATTACAATAAGCATAGTAAAACGCTGTTGCCAAAAGCAATGGCGTTTTTTTATTGTCATTTTGAATGATAGAGAGAAATCTTAAACTACATGCAGGTAGCCTTTTCGCTTGTTTAAGATTTCTCCTCGTTCCTCGTTCGAAATGACACTTGGTTTTGAACAGATTTACGAAGTTTTAAAAACTTCGTAAATCTTTAGCTCGTCAATAAGCAAGGCATGCTAATATAGACTGTTCATCTAATTGCGGGAAATCGCTGAGTATTTGTTCGTGGGTTAAACCAGAGGCCAGCCATTGCAAAACATCGTAAACAGTAATGCGCGTGCCTTTTATAACAGGTTTGCCAAATCTGATACCCGGATCAATTTCTATGTAATTTTTATAATCAACTTGTGACATATACAAATTTACTTAAATTGTACTAACATTAATCAACCTTCATCATGAAAAAATTATTCATCATCTGCTTGCTAATGGCTTCATCAGCCCCTGCTTTTTGCCAAACACAAAGCGATACGGTGAAGAAAGTAATCAATCGCTTTTTTGAAACAATGCGCAATGCGGATACCACCGAGATGAGATATACCATAAATGATGACATGATCATACAGTCGTTACATCCCAGGAAGGGCCGCAATGATTCTTTAGCGATGATAAAAGCAGATGATTTTATAAAAATTATAGGAACGCCGCACAAAGATGTTTATGATGAGAGGGTAACTTTTGGAGACATCAACATCAACAATAATATTGCCACTGTTTGGGCGCCTTATAAATTTTATTTAGGCAAAAAATTCAGTCATTGTGGCATCGATGTTTTCCAATTGATGAAAACAAACATTGGTTGGAAGATCGTTTCTGTATTTTACGATATACGTACAGGGAACTGTCCGGATTAATTTTATAGCTCCCCGAGTTTGATCAAGGCGTAAAATAAACCAGTGCAATGCAAAGCCTGGGCTATTTTGTTATCGGCTAATAACTGTTTTACTTCAGGGATGGTGAAAGTCTCTACTACAATCTCTTCCTGTTCATCCAGCTTTTGTTCCTGCACCTTTTTACCGCCACGGGCCAGGTAGCAATAGGTATGATTGTTTGCGGTTGAGGGATTGGCATACACCGTGCACAACAATTCAAAATCATCAAACTGATAGCCGGTTTCCTCCAATAGCTCGCGGCGCAGACCTTGTTCGGGGGTTTCGCCATCATCAATTACCCCGCCGGGGATCTCGAGCGAAACAATACCTGCCGCATGGCGATATTGATGCACCATTAGAACTTTATTATCTTCGGTAATAGCAACCGCGTTTACCCAGTTACTGTACTCTAATACATAATAATCTTCAACAATGTGGCCGCTGGGCATTTCGCAACGGTCAGACCGTAACGTGGCCCAGGGGCCTTTATGTAAGTAGTGAGAGGAAAGTTTTTTCCACTTAAGATCTTTGTAGTTCATGGTTGATAGTTCATAGATGATGGCAAAATACGGCTAATGTAGTAAATACCCATTACAAGAAAAAGCTCCCTGCTATGATCTATTAACTATCAACCATTAACTTCTCCCTACCAGCTTCCGCTTGATCCGCCGCCGCCGAAGTCGCCGCCGCCAAAGCCGCCGAAACCCCCTCCGTCGCCGCCGCCATCTCCGCCACCACCCGAGAAACCACCCCAGCCACCACTTTCGCGGCCGAGCATAGCACCACCCAGGAACCACCAGAATGGGCTGGCCCCGCCGCGACTGTCAATGATCTGACCACCGCCGCCACGGTTACGGAATATGAGTACCAGGATGATGATCACTATAATAACGATGATCCCGGCGCTTCCGCCGCGTCCCTGGGCTTGTGGTTTTTTATCTCCTTTGAACTCACCTTTCAGATATTTGATAATATCAGTTGTGCCTGCATCCAAACCAGCATAATAGTTTCCTGACCTGAAATTTGGCTGGAAATCATTCTGGATGATCTGGTGGGTAATAATATCGGGCACCCCACCTTCGGTACCCAAGCCGGTTTGTATGGTTACCTTGCGGTCGCCAAGGGCCACCAAAATAAGGATACCATTATTTTTACCTTTTTGCCCTATGCCCCAGGCGCGGCCAAGCCTTTGCCCGTAATCATTAATATCATAATCGCCAACCGACTTCATCATCACAACGGCAATCTGTGTGGAGGTAGAGTCGCTATAGGCTTCCAGTTTATGCTCCAACTGCTGTTTGTCATCAGCCGAAAGCGTATTGGTAAAGTCAGTTACCAGCGTATTTGACCTTGGGGGGAGTTCCTGTGAGAATGCCAGAAAAGCACACAGCACAAAACAAGTGAACAATATAATTTTTTTGAACATGGGTCTATTTTTTAATCGCCATCCATAAAGGCAATGTCATCAGATAATTCATTGGTGTCACCGGCATGGTGAGGGAAAAATTTCTCCAGGTGATCGCCCGCTATTTTCAGCCCGGTAACAATACCTTCAACCAGGTCACCATACTTAAAATGGTTCAGCATATCTTCCTTGGTATCGTCCCAGAAATTGGCAGGTACAACCTTGTTGATCCCCCTGTCGCCAATGATCGCAAATTTACGGTCGACAGTAGCCAGGTAGATCAATACGCCATTCCGCAGCTTGGTTTTATGCATATCCAGCTTATGGAAATACTTGGCAGCGCGATCGAGCACGTTTTCGCTGCAGTTTTTTTCAATACAAACGCGTATCTGGCCCGAAGTATGCTTTTCGGCATCCTCTATTGCTTTACGAATACGCTGCTGTTCTTCATCGTTAAATACTGCCATGGTTTATAATTATTGAGTTATCGAATTAGTGAATTATTGATTTAACTATTCAGTCATTCAATAATTCACTAAATCAATAATTGGATTTAAAATTGAACTTTAGGTGCGTTTGCCGATGCTGCATCAGCCTGGAAATATCCTTTCGGGCCAAATCCAAACATGTTAGCCATAATATTGCTCGGGAACGACCGTACTTTGGTATTATATTCCTGCACAGCATCGTTAAAATCACGTCTTGATACCGCTATGCGGTTCTCTGTTCCTTCCAACTGGGCTTGTAAAGCGCTAAAATTGTCGGTCGCTTTTAATTCCGGGTAACGTTCCGAAGCAACCAGCAAACGGCTCAGAGCGCTGCTTAATTGCCCTTGGGCTGCCTGATATTTTTGGATAGTTTCAGGAGTAAGTTTGGTAGGATCTACCTGAATTGAAGTAGCTCTTGCGCGTGCGTTGGTTACGTCAACCAAAGTGCTTTTTTCGAAATTGGCAACACCCTTTACAGTTGCAACCAAATTAGGCACCAGGTCGGCACGGCGCTGATAGTCGGTTTGTACGGTCCCCCATTTTGACTGGGCCTTTTGATCAAGGCCTACTATTGAATTGTAGCTTGAAACACAGCCGCAGCCACCTATAAAAAGGATAAATAAAATTACGCCTATTACTATATACGAAGTTTTCATGTTTTAAATGATTTTAATTTAATGGTTGAATTTACAACTTTGATTACAAAACCTATACCGTTGTTACAGAATGACCTTTTTAGTTGTTTTAAAACAGAATTTCCTGTCATAATGGCAATATCCATATAAAGCAACACTAAATTATTGGTAAAACCAATTGTAAATAATTGATGATCAATAAAGTTTTATATAGAATTTACTTTTTTGTTGCTATATTAACATCCGCTATCAATGGCGCTGCTCTTAACAAGGAATCCGTAAGCGGTAACGATCGGATGTTGCATATTTGCTTACAATATTAAAAAAATTGTTTCTCATGCCGCATAAAATACTATTTATCAAACTGGGAAGCTTTTCATTCATTAATGACAGTATTTTAAAAATATTACAGACCGAATTTCAGGATCATGAGGTTGATGTGCTGGATGTTAAAGATATCTGGAAGAAAAACATGTCGTATTTCTCTTACCTGATAAATATCTATTACTTTTTTAACGAATATGGGCTGGATATGATCAGGGGCCATAAAAAATGGAGCGATCTGGCTACCTGGTTTTTTGGAACATCTTATATGTCGCTGAAAACTGATCAATGTATCCGGAAATTAGTTGGAGACACAGATTATATGTTTACTTTCCAGACACAAACTTTATTTAATGCAAAGCTGCCTGGTAAACCGCACTTTATATACACAGATCATACTGCCAAAGCAAACTTATTGTATCCTGACATATACAGCAGCCATTATATGAGGTCGGCCAGGTTTATTGATAATGTTGAAAGCAAGATATACCAGGATGCAGATATAACGTTTACTTGCGGCAGCCTGATAACCTACTCCTTATTAAATCAATATAATGTTCCCAAAGAGAAAGCGCTGACAGTATCTGCAGGAAGTAATGCTACAGACAGTTTTATTGAAAACAATGATAAGTACGCTTCAAAAAATATATTATTTGTTGGAGTGGACTGGGAGAGAAAAGGTGGCCCGATCCTTATAAAAGCATTTGAAAAAGTGTTGCAAAAACACCCCGATGCCACTTTAACCATTATAGGTTGTAATCCTGCGAATATCAATTTACCTAACTGTAATATACTCGGCAAGCTACCACCAGGGGAGGTTGCTGCGTATTATAATAAAGCGGCAGTTTTTTGCTTGCCAACATTGAGAGAGCCTTTTGGAATTGTATTTGTTGAAGCCATGCATTACAAATTACCCATTATTGCTAACAATATCGGCTCAATACCGGATATGGTTATTAATGACTTTAATGGGTTTCTAATTGATAATGATGTGGATGGTTATGCTGATGCCTTATGTAAGCTTTTTGACGACCCGTTAAGAGGAAAACTATTGGGAGAAAACGGCTTCGATCACGCTCAATCAGAATTTACCTGGGAGTTGGCGGGTAAGAAGATGAAAGCTGAAATAGTAAAATATTGCCTTCCAAGAGAAACAGCTAACCCCCAATAAAAATAGAAAAACGGGTGAATTAAACTGGCATTTAGTTGAATAGATTGATTGAACAGCAGTTCATATATAAGAATTCTATCGTGACAGTATATTTATTGGCTATAATTCCTACCTTGTAAAGCCAATTACTTATTGTACCCTGTACACGATATGCATACCGAAAGAACCCGGAAATTTATTATTGCCACGCATGGCACTTTAGCCGCGGGTATAAAATCATCCCTGGATATTATTATCGGCGCTATGGAGAATGTATTTTTAATACAGGCTTATGTGGACGAAAATGTAACCGTTGAGGATGAACTTAAAGCCATTTTAGCGCAGGTTACCGATGATGATGACCTGGTGATCTTTACGGATATCCTCGGGGGCAGTGTTACTAACCAGGTGCTGCAACATGCTTTAAGGTCGAATGTTTATATCATATCGGGGGTAAATCTGCCTTTGATCATGGAGATCATGCTGGCTGATACGGGTACGCCGTTGAATGAAATTATAGAAGAATCCATCAATAATGCCAAAGAGCAAATGGTGTTTGTAAACAAATTATTAACCGCCGAGAACAAGGAAGACCAGGATGATTAAACTAACCCGTATTGACGACCGTCTGGTGCACGGGCAGGTAGCGTTTACCTGGGTGCCCGCATTAGGGGTTGATTGCCTCATCATTGCAAATGATAAAGTAGCGAAGGATGAGTTTATGAAGATGACCCTGGGTTTAGCCAAACCTGCCGGTACTAAATTGCTCATCAAGTCGGTTGCTGACGCCATCATTTTTTTGAATGATGAAAAAAGCAAGGGCCTCAAAATATTACTGATCATCAACAGTGTGAAAGATGCTTATGCTATTGCCAATGGAGTGGAGGAAATAAAGTCGGTCAATTTTGGAGGGATCAGGATGAAGGAAGGCGCTAAACTGATCTCAAAAGCGGTGGCAATTACCGAAGATGATAAGCCATTATTGCAGGAGCTATTGAGTAAAGGAATAGAATTGGAGATAAGGCAGGTGCCAACGGATAGTAAGCAGATGGTTGGGAGCCTGATTTGAATTTTTAATAAACAATACAACTCTGTGTGCCTCTGTGAAAAATCTCTGCGCCCTTTGTGGTTAATTTTTACCACAGAGTTCACAAAGAAAGAGCACAAAGTTCACAAAGCGTTAAAACATAAAAGCCACCTATAACGTGTCACTAACCTACTTGCTTATTGCGCTTATCGCGATGTTTGGTCATTCGGAGGATTTCCTCGGTACCACCTTGCTGAGCCGCCCTTTGGTACTGGGGCCGCTAGTGGGCCTGGTGCTTGGGGATGTTACACAGGGCATCATCATCGGTGGTACGCTGGAATTGATATTTATGGGCAACATCAAGGTGGGTGCCGCTATACCTCCTGATGTAATCACCGGTGGGGTGCTGGGCACGGCATTTGCCATTATATCGGGCAAGGGCCCTGCCATTGCATTGGCTATTGCTGTTCCCGTTTCTATCCTGGCAGAAATGGTGATCAGCGGACTTTTCGTGTTGCGCGCCATACTTAATAAAAAGTTCGATCAGTATGCGGATGATGGCGATTATAAAGGAGTGCAACGATTGCACATCTTGTCAGGTTTGCTGCGGCCATTGTTTATGGGAGTTATCATCTGGCTGGCCCTGCAATTAGGTGCAGGTGCCATGAAATCTTTTTTAGATATGATACCTGCCTGGGTACAATCGGGCTTGCAGGTGGCGGGTAATATGTTGCCTGCGCTTGGTTTCGCGCTGCTAATGAATTTGATGTTCAATAAAAAGGTAGCACCGTACTTTTTCCTGGGATTTATGCTGGCGGCTTATCTGAAATTGCCGGTTATTGCCATCGGCGGCCTGGGGGTGATCATCGCGTTTATCGTAACTCAAGATACATCAAAAGAAGTGAGTGAAGACGAGGATGATTACTCGGACGTCAACACGGAAACTGAGAAACCCTCGCCCAAACTAACCAAAGGCGATGTGCGTAGCTTGTTCTTCAGGTCATTGGCATTGGAAGCTAATTTTAATTTCGAGACCTGGCAAAATACCGGGTTTGCTTTTTCGATCATTCCGGCACTAAAGAAATTGTACACCACTAAGCAAACCATGGCTGCTGCTTTAAAAAGGCATTTACAGTTTTTTAATACCAGCCCGTATGGATCAACCCTGATCATCGGCATAACTGCTGCCATGGAGGAACAAAACAGCCGGAATGCCGATTTCGATGCAGAATCCATCAGTTCGGTTAAGCTGGGTTTGATGGGGCCGTTGGCGGGTGTATTTGATTCTTTATTTTGGGGAACATTTAAAGTGATCGCTGCCGGGGTTGGGGCATCATTGGCTCTCAAAGGGAATGTTTTGGGCCCTATACTTTTCCTGCTGATATTTAATGTGCCGCATTTGCTGCTACGGTATCACCTGACATTTATCGGCTATAATACCGGCACCAAATTCCTGCAAAACCTGGCCAAAAATAATGTGATGGATAAGCTGACCAAAGGCGCGGCTATATTAGGGCTGATGGTGGTAGGGGCAATGCCCGCTACGCTGATGTCTATCACCACGCCGCTTACCATCGGAGCGGCGAAATCTGGCAGTGCAGTGCAGGGGATTTTGGATCAGATCGTTCCGGCGATGATCCCGCTGGGATTGACGTTTTTGGTGTATTTCTTTGTGAAAAAGAATGTAAAAACCATCTACTTGCTATTGGGGCTGCTGGCACTGGGTTTTGTTGGAAGTATGATACATTTATTCACATGATCAGATGAAAGGAATTGGCGTATCACCGGGTATATCGATAGGCAAGGCTTTTGTGATTAAAAAAGATAAAACATTTGTTACAAGCGTCCTTTTAAAAAATGACCTTGAAATATCTTCTGAGAGCGAACGCTTTAACCTTGCAGTCGACCTCGCGATAGCAGAAATAGAATCGATCAAAACAAACAGGGAATTAATACTGACTGAGGAAGACATCGCCATTTTAGAAACACAAATTGAGTTCATAAGCGATCCGCAGCTAAAGGAAGATGTCATCGAGAAGATCAGCGGTGATAAAAAAAATGCCAATGATGCTTTAATAGAAGTCACCGCAAATCTGGTTGAGCTGTTTCTGAATATGGATGATGCATATATGCGGGCACGCGCAGCAGATATACAGGATATTGGCAGCCGGATATTGAAGCATTTGAATGGATCGGTTAAGTCTGACACTCAACAATTTGAACCGGATACCATTATCATTGCGGAGGACATTGCGCCATCGGATACCATAACGATGGATACCCGCTATATCACCGGCTTTGCCACACAAATGGGCAGTAAAACTTCACATGCGGCTATTATCGCGCGGTCGAAAGGGATATCGGCGGTGGTAGGTTGTGGAGATAGTTTGAAGTTGATAAAAGATGGTGATGTAATTATTTTGGACGGGATAAGCGGGCAGATCTATATCAATCCTGATCAGCAACTTATTGATGAGTACCGCGCAAAAAGAGAAGATTTTATAAAACAGTCTGAAAAGCTAAAAGCATTAAGGGATGTTCCCTGTGTAACCACCGATGGCGAGTCCATCATGCTGACGGCCAATATCTCTGGTGCGGATGATCTGGCTGATGTTTTTGAAAATGGCGGAGAGGGTGTGGGCCTGCTACGTACCGAACTGCTTTTTATGAACCGGGATACCTTCCCATCCGAAGAGGAGCAGTTTGAATTTTATAAAAAAGTAGCGCTCCAATCAAAAGACAAGTCGGTTATTGTGAGAACAATTGATATTGGCGGCGATAAACAATTATCTTATTTTGGTCTGCCGATAGAGCAAAACCCGTTCCTGGGTTACCGCGCCATCAGGATATGTCTCGACAGGACGGATATTTTTATCACCCAACTCAAAGCTATTTTAAGGGCAGGTGTTTTCGGCGATCTGAAGATCATGTTCCCGATGATCTCAAATGTAGAGGAGGTAAGGGCAGCTAAAAATATCCTCGCGGAAGCAAAAAAGGAATTGCAGGAAGAGCATATTCCATTTAATGTTGATATTAAGGTTGGCATTATGATCGAGATACCATCCGCGGCTATAACTGCGGATATATTAGCCAAAGAAGTCGACTTTTTTAGTATCGGTACCAACGACCTTTGTCAGTACACCCTTGCTGTTGACCGGATGAATGAAAAGATAACGCACCTCTACGATCCCTTTAACCCAGGGGTATTAAGACTGATCAGTAATGTAATTGAGGAGGGATATAAACATAACATCCACGTTGGCATGTGCGGCGAAATGGCAGGCGACCCATTGGCTACCTTATTGCTATTGGGCATGGGTTTGAAAGAATTTTCCATGAGCGCGAGTGCTATCCCGGCTATCAAAAATATCATCATCAGCCATAGCTTATCATCGGCGCAGGAAGTTTGTAAAAAAATAATGGAAATGGACAGTTCATCAACTATTATCACCTATTTGCAGGATTTGGCACAATGATCACAACAGACTATATCATCACCGCGCCGCAGGGCATGCACGCACGCCCGGCTACTAACCTGGTAAAGCTGGGCAAAAATTTCCAGTCGGTTATCAGCTTAAAAAAAGGGGAGAAGACGGTTCGCATCAATAGCCTGCTCAATATACTTTCGCTGTCTATTAAAGGTGGCGAAACCATTTCCGTAATGGTTGATGGCGAGGATGAAGCCGATGCGGCAACCGCAATCGGCCTGTTTTTTACACAACAATTAAAGGATCAATAACCCATGAAAATAACAATTGCAAAAAGCGAGCACGAATTTGATGTAATGGCAGCCTGGCGCATCATTGCCCAGATGCTGGAGAAACCGGATGCCGTGATCGGGCTTTCGACCGGGCAGACTACCCTTAATATGCACGCCATTGTTTCCGAAATCTTTAAGAAATATCCTTTCGATGTTTCGCGGATAACGCTGTTTAATGTGGACGAGCTGACCAACCTTTCGCGCGAATATGCGGGCAGCTGCTATACCATGATCCTGAATCAGATTGCCGGGCCGCTGGGCATACCGGAAGAGAACTTTATTATGCCGCCTACTTTATCGGATGATTTTGAGGCCGAGGCCCTGCTGTTTGAAAAACGCCTGGCAGAACGCGGGGGTGCCGACCTGCAAATGCTGGGGCTTGGCAGTAACGGGCACATTGGCATTAATCAACCGGGCACGCCGTTTGAAAGCGAAACCTGGGTATCGCCAATGGACCCTGATTTCGAGGCCCGTGTGCGCCGGGAAACACAGGTGCCGCCCGAAACAGAATTAGGCGGATTGACCCGTGGTATCAAAAACATTATGCATACCCGCAAGCTGATCCTCATAGCCAAAGGCGCTCATAAAGCAGAGATCGTTGAAAAAGCGATACTTGGGCCTATCACCACGGATATGCCGGCATCGGTTGTGCAGCTTCACCCCAATTGCGAGATATTGCTGGATGCAGATGCAGGGGCGAGAATCGCTGCTTATGCGGAAAAGCGAGGGTTTAATTTTTAAGATTATTAAGACTTACGAAGTTTAGAAAACTTCGTAAGTCTGTTAGGTGTGGGTTTAATTCTTATCCACAAACTTCCAATTAGCTTCGCTATACCTGTCACCTGTATCGGGGTATTTTAGTAGCAATGCCTCGATCTGCTGCAAGTCATCAGGAGATAATGTTACATCCACGCTGCCAGCATTATCCCGCAGGTTACGGCGTTTTTTGGTGCCGGGAATCGGGATGATGTTATCCCCCTGCGCCAGTACCCAGCCTAAGGCTAATTGTGCCGGTGAGCATCCTTTTTGTTCGGCAATTTCAGCGAAATCTGCTGCCAGGTTTTGGTTATTATCCTGATGTTCCTGCTGGTAACGTGGTAAGGCTTTGCGGAAATCATTATCGGCCAGTTCATTCAATTTAAGCGTGTTGGTCATCAAGCCTCTTGCCAGCGGACTGAACGGCACAAACGTGATCCCCAACTCTTTACAAAGCGGCAATATCTCTTTTTCTACATCCCTTGTCAGCAGGGAGTACTCGCTTTGCAAGGCGCTGATGGGATGCACCGCGTTTGCCCTGCGAATAGAGTTGGCTGATGCTTCTGACAATCCTAAATATCTCACTTTTCCTTCCTTCACCAACTCAGCCATGGCGCCAACCATATCTTCGACGGGTACATTGGGGTCAATGCGGTGGGCATAGTACAGGTCGATGGTGTTGATCTTTAAGCGTTTCAAACTGGCTTCTACCGCTTGTTTGACATAGGCCGGGCTGCCATCAAAAGTGCTTAATCGGCCATCCGCATTTGCCCTGAAGCCGAACTTGGTAGCGATAAATATTTTATCCCTGTTGGCGCGTAGCACGTTGGATAGCAGTTCCTCGTTTTTGCCGTTGCCATATACATCGGCGGTATCCCAAAAGGTAATGCCAAGGTCGAGCGCGAGGTGCAGGGTTTCGATAGATTCCGGGTCATCAGGAACGCCGTAGGCATGGCTCATGCTCATACAGCCGAGGCCGATAGCTGATAATTGTTCCTTGTTTGCAAAAGTTCTGTATTTCATGGTGGTAATGTATATTTTTATGCGGTGTTGCAATATCCCTATAAAAGCACAATTGGATTTAATTGGTTTGTAAAATTTCGGATAAAATTGAGTAGTACAGCAGGTTCCCCTCTCGAGAGGGGCAGGGGTGTGTTATTCCTGCGGATGGCGTATAAACCCACCCCTGCCACCACACTTTTCCACCGCGCCCCCTCCCAAGAGGGGATTTTATTTTTAGATTTGAACTCTCTATGAAAAGAATCATCAACACCGCCATTATAGGCTTCGGCAATTCGGGGCAAACGTTTTTCGCACCATTTATAGCTGCTAATCCCGGCTTCGACCTGAAAAAAATAAGTACATCTGACCCGGTAAAGGCAGCGAAAGCCAATGCTATCTACCCAAATACCGAAGTTGTGGACGATGCTGAATCCATCATTAAGGACGAATCCATCGAATTGGTTTTTATCGCTTCGCCCAATACATCGCATTTGTATTTGGGAAAAAAGGCGTTGCTGGCAGGTAAGCATGTGGTGGTAGAGAAACCTTTTACTGTTACTACAGCCGAGGCGGATGAACTGATCGCATTGGCAAAACAACTTAACCTGGTATTGAGTGTACACCATAACCGACGTTTTGATAGCGGGCATAATACCGTGAAGAAAGTAATTGCCGGTGCGGGATTGGGCCGGTTAGTGGAGTACGAGGTGCATTACGACCGTTTCCGCCGCGAGCTGCGCCCGGGTGCCTGGCGCGAGAAACCGCTGCCCGGCTCGGGGATATTGTATGATCTCGGCGCGCATTTAATTGACGGTGCGCTCGACCTGTTTGGCCTGCCCGATGCCATTACTTGTATGATGCTGACCCAACGTCCGGGACTGGAGGTGGAAGATAATTTCGAGATCATCCTGACTTATCCCGGTTTAAAAGTGACACTGAAAGGCGGGATGCTGGTGAAAGTGCCCGGCCCGGTTTATACGCTTTATGGCGATCATGGTACGTTTATCAAATATGGGATGGATGTGCAGGAGGAGGACCTGAAAAAAGGTATAAGGCCTGGTTCGCCCGATTGGGGACGCGAACCAGAATCGATCTGGGGCAAGCTCACTTCCGAAGAAAATGGCGTGGACGTAACCCACACCATCGAAAGTGAACCCGGTCGTTACCAGGATTATTTCCAGAATGTGTATGACGCTATTGCCAATGATCAGGAACTTATCGTAAAACCTGAACAGGCAAGGGAAACTATAAGGATTATTGAATTGTGCTTTCAGAGTAACAGGGAAAAGCGGACGGTGGGGTATTCTGTCTGAACCATGATTCGCACGATTTAAGGATTACCGTGATTGTTTGATAAACCCCGGCCAAAATCATGTGAATCATGGTTCAGACAAATTAACGCACTCTGCAGACCATAACAAAGCCCCTCAGAAATCAATCTGAAGGGCCCGCTCAGAATTGAGATTGATTACTTATTTAATTTAGCCGTATTATCGCTTTTCAATTGAAAATCAGGATGTCCGCATTGCCACAGCACAAAAGCAAACTGATCGGCAAAGTTGGCAAAGGTGACGTTCTTATCTTCGGTAAAGTGGCCGTCATCATAGTTTACTTTCAGTATAACCGGCTTGCCCGATGCGGATGCGTTTTGTAAAGCTGCCGCAAATTTACCAGGTTCCCACGGTACCACTCGTGGATCATTCCACCCTGTAACACAAATAACAGCAGGGTATTTAGTACCCATAACCACATGCTGCATGCCATCCATCTCATACAGCGCCTTACATTCCACGCTATCTTTTACAGTCCCAAATTCGGGAGTGTTTACCGGGCCGTTGGCGCTAAATTCCCCTCTCATTGCGTTAGCACAGCCTACATTACAAATAGCTGCGGCATACAGGTCGGGGCGCTCGGTAATTGCACGGCTTATTAAGATGCCGCCTGCACTGGTGCCGGTTCCGGCTAATCTTGCAGGATTGGTATATTTTTCAGCTATCAGGTATTCGGCGCAACTGTTAAAATCTTTCCAGGTATTTGGCTTGGTGGTTTTATAGCCTGCTTTGTACCATGTTTCGCCCTTTTCGCTTCCACCCCTTACATGCGGATAGGCAATAACTACACCTTTTGTAGCAAGCCCGGTTTCTACATAATCAAAATAGGGGATCATGCTGATACCGTAGGCGCCATAGCTGTCCATCAGGCAAACATTGTTGCCATCCAGTTTTGTCCCTTTTTTGTAGATGATGGAAAGCGGGATCATCACCCCGTCGTGGCCCTTCACTTCCACTTCTTTCACCTCTAAGTTTTTATATTCAGGAGGGAATACGGGTTCCTTGTTAAAGGCCCCCGGTTTATATACCTCTGCCCTGGCGTTGAAATCGAATTCTGTATTAGGTTTGATCCACGAGGTAATGCCGACTGTACACTCATTGGTGGTATTATCGAGGCAGAAAGGGTAAGATGTACCCGAAAACGGTAGTTTCAGCGCCGACATTTTGCCGGTTGCCAAATCGTATTTTGAAGTATGGGTGTTGATGCCATCGCTATAGGTTAGCAATACATAATCTTTGCAGTGTGTGATAGCCTCCAGGGTCTGATCCGGTTTTTCCTCGGCTACAGTTTTGGCATTCTTCCAGTCAGGATTCTTGATATTGGTAACTAATAATTTATAATTTTTGACGCCCTTAGAGGTAATAGCAAATACCTTATCGCCTACCATCTCAATACCCCGCACCAGTTTATCATCCTTTGTGCAGAGTGGTTTCCATTGAATTTTGCCCGAATAGAATTGTGATATCGGCGCATAGTATAATTGCATTTCGTTTGCAACCGTTCCTATACCTGCAAAAACATAGTTTTTATTATCGTTGGTAGTATACACATACGGGTATGCTTTGGCATCTATCTTCAGGTCGGGATAACTGCCGTTACTAAAAAAATCAATATCGGCGGCCGTACCTGCTGTACCAACCTTGTGCAGTTTGGTTTTGGGGTTCAAACGAGCCTGCGGATCTTTATTGTCAGCGCTTTTTAACCACATATATAAAACCGATTTGTTATCAAAGCTCCACCCCTCAACACCTGCGGTTGGGTACATTTTATCTTTCAGGAACTTTTTGGTAGCAACATCCATTATTTTTACCGTACCTATCTCGCCGCCACCTTCTGTATAGGAAATAGCTACATATTTAGCATCGAAGCTAGGCGAAAAGTTTTGGATCGATAATGTTTTTCCCTTAATATAGGTCTGCGGGTCAAATAATAGTTGCTCGGTTCCGGTCCACCCTTCACGATAGTATAATTTGCCAACCTTTTGGCCGGGCAGGGTTTTGCGGTAAAATATGCGGCCCTTCATGTAGGTTCTTTCATTGATATGGGCAGGCTGCAGTTTGTCGAGCTTTTTCCATTCGGCAATCAGTTCATCCCGGCCCGTGATGTTGTTTAACATAGCTTTGCTATAATTGGCCTCCTGCTTAAACCATGATACTACGGAAGTATCCTTAATATGCTCCAGCCATCGGTACGGATCCTTATAGGTTTTGCCGAAATAGGTATCGGTACTGTCAACTGTTTTGGTTAAGGGCAGTTTTACTTGTGCGTACGCTGTAAAAGAACACACACATGATGCTAAAATGATCAGCTTTTTCATATCGGTAAGGATTTAAGAAATGAATCATTAATCAGGTGGGTAAGTTTATATAAATATCGTATATAATTAATTGACAATCAAAATAATATACAGAAAAAAATGTTGCCTGTACTGTTGATTTAGACTCGTTAATTCGGGTTTATAATTCTGGAACTAACAAATAAAGGGATTTGCAATCCCGGCCTGGGACTATGAACATCTGCGTATCACTTGTATCACGCATTGCAGGTATGGGATGGTGATACAAGTGATACAAGATAAATTTTGAGAAATAATGCCTTATCAGCAGGGGATGCTGACGATAAATTTACTGTATTCACCAGGCTCCGATTTGACTTCAATTTTACCGTTCAACTGTGTTACCGCATCTTTTACCAGGTAAAGGCCTATCCCCGAGCTTTTCTTGTTATCGCCCGACATATAAAACTTATCAAAAATACGTTCCTGGTCCTTTTGGCGTATGCCCATACCATTATCTTCCACCTCAATTACCATATTAGCTTGTGAACGGTATGTTTTAATTTTTACAAATCGTTCGTCTTTTCTCGTGTCGCTATATTTAACAGCGTTCGATATCAGGTTATTCAATATTACCTGCAGTTTCAGGGCGTCGCACTCAATACTATCTAACTCCAGTTGTTTGTAAAACTTAACCTCTTTGCCGCCGTTGCCGTGATTGTTTTGAGAAACTACATTATCAATTATTGTTGCAAGACTGCACTTGTTTTTGACTACACCTATATGCTTGCTTTTTACAAACGTCAGCATTTCATTGATAAACTTGTCCTGTTTCTCCAGGCTGTCTTTCATCATCAGTGTATATTCTTTAATTTGCTCCAGGTCGGTTTCATCGTCTATCAAATCGATCAACCCTACAAGCGTAGCCAGAGGCGAACGCAGATCATGGGTCACATTATAAACAAATTTGTCCAGCCCGGCATTAATCACATGCAGGTTATCATTCTGTTCAATTATTTGTCTTTTAGACTTTGCCAGGTTCCGGATCATGATAGCCGCATAGAATAGTGAGCTAAACAAAATAACCAGGCTGATTAATACATCGCCAATAAAAACATAAAAACTGATGGTACGGGTAATGGTTCCCAGCGTGTCAGAAAAGTCTTCCTCTTTAATGGTCAGTTTCGCCGAGATATTACTGATTTCAAGGATCAATGACTGCTTCTCTGCCGCTGAAATTTTCCCTGCACTTATTTTTTGATTGGCCCGTTTGCCAAGGCTATCCAGCTCTTTGACCATCGCATCACCATCGGTCCATATCCCTATGGCTTTCCTAAACATTTTCAAATGCTGAAAATTGTAAAAAAGCCATATCATATTGTCAATATCTTCCGGGTGGTTTTTCCCCTGCAAAAAACCTTTCCTGGCAATTTGATAATCAGCGGGCTCAGATTGTAAAGCAACCCTGGCAATGTGATCGCCTATAGGTACGCTGATGGCTTTTTTGAATGAAGTGTAGTCAGAATTATTCTCAAGATAAATATAGTTGAATAGATAAGCTGAAGCATCTTTCTGGCCTTTTGAGTATTGCGATTCCCCGTTAACATAAGCCCGTGCGCCTGAAAGTACTTTTATGGTATAAAAGTTAACAACAATAATTGCCACTGACGAAAGGCCCACAACCAGCAATAAAGCCAGGGCTGGTCTGGCCCATAGTGATTTTAGCCAGTCAATAGTAGCATGTAATTTGTTTTTCAAAACCGGGTAGTATTAACTATTATGATATTATATATTTTTTAAGTCGATATCTTTCATTAGTAAAAAAATAATTGACTGAATACTTTATGTTTGAATGGCTATATCTGCTATTTTATTCTAAATGTGCTCATTTTCAGAAAGAAAACAGATGGGTTGCCCATTTATTTCCTATGGTAAACTATTAAGACACGTGATAGATTAAGCAAGTAGGTATACTCCAATAGGTATCGTTTGGTTACATTTTAAGCAAATAATAATTTCTTTAGAAGAAGAAAGATATATTTTGCAATTCTAATTACCCCGCCTGTTAGTCCGGATTTATAATCCAGGGCTAACATATAAAGGGATTTGCAATCCCAGTCCAGGGATTCAATATGTCAAAGAACGTTTCCATTGTTTTCACAAACAATGATATATGATAGAATGCCGGGCAATTAATTTACGAGGCATGAAATAGTTTGTTGTATGGACTATCGGCAAGATGCTTGCGACAGTACCCGATCCCGAAACGGGGACATATACAAATTTACGAAACCCATTTCATCAATGTACTGACACTGTTTTGTCAGTACATCATAATCACGAAATCGTGTTATATTTGACGCAATGAATCCATCATGAGCATCCAATAAAATAAATACGCTCATGATAGCTTCATCACCGTTGAAAAACAATTTAAATTGATGAAACCTCTGTTCCTCTCAATAATAGCCGCCCTGCCATTGCTGGCTTCGGCACAACGCAAAACTTCGGATAATCTGGTTCAGTATGTGCACCCTATTATCGGTACGCAGCGTATGGGGCATGTGTATCCCGGCGCTACGGTGCCTTTCGGGATGGTGCAGCTGAGCCCCGAAACGGATACCGTGGGTTACGAACTTAACGGCAAGTACAACCCCGACGTGTATAAATACTGCGCCGGTTACCAGTATGATGATAAAACCATTGTGGGCTTTAGTCATACCCATTTTAGCGGGACAGGTCATTCGGATTTGGGCGATTTCTTGATCATGCCTACGGTTGGTCAGCTAAAATTAAATCCCGGCACCGCGGATAAACCCGGCAGTGGTTATCGTTCCGGCTTTTCGCACGACAACGAGGTGAGCGAGGCCAATTACTACAAAGTAAAGCTGGACGAAAGCAATATCACAGCCGAAATGACCACCACTACACGTGTTGGTTTCCATCAATATACTTTCCCAAAATCAGATAACGCGCATATCATCCTCGACCTGATGGCGGGCATTTACAATTATCCTGACAAAAACGTGTGGACGTATATGCGGGTGATCAACGATTCGACCGTGGTGGGCTATCGCTCTACCAATGGCTGGGCCAGGACACGCACGCTGTATTTCGCCCTGAAGTTTAATAAGGCGTTCATCGGCCACGGCTATAAAAACTACTCCAAACGCGAAGTGTATGGTGGTTTCTGGGGACAATTTAACCGTACGCCTAATTTCCCCGAGATAGCAGGCAGGCAGTTGAGAACTTACTTTGATTTCAAAACGACCGAGGGTGAGAAGATCAAAATAAAAATGGCGTTATCGCCTGTGAGCATGGATGGCGCCATGGCCAATATGCAGGCCGAAGCACCGGGGTGGGATTTTGAAAAAGTAAAAGCTGATGGGCAGGCACAATGGGAAACCGAGCTGCACAAGATCGTGATCCAGGGCAGCGAGGCTGATAAAGAAAACTTTTATACCTCGATGTACCACGCCATGATCAACCCTACCATCTACATGGATGCGGACGGGCAGTACAAAGGGCTGGATCAGAATATTCACAAAGCCGATGGCTTTACAAATTATACCACGTTTTCGCTATGGGATACACACCGCGCGCTGCACCCGCTGTTCAACATCATCGAACCAAAACGCAATGCGGATATGGTACAAAGTATGCTGGTGCATTTTGACCAAAGTCCAGAGCATATGCTGCCGATATGGAGCAACTCGGCTAATGAAAACTGGTGCATGAGTGGCTATCACGCCGTATCGGTACTGGCTGATGCCGTGGTAAAAGGCAATGCGCCATTTGATGCCAATAAAGCTTTGGATGCCTGCGTCACGATGGCCAATCACCGCGAATACGCCGGGATAGGCTATTATATCGACATGGGTTATATCCCTGACGAAAAGAACGGCAACTCGGTATCCTCAACCTTAGAGTATGCTTATGACGATTGGTGCATAGCGCAGATGGCCAAGAAACTGGGCAGGCAGGATGTTTACGATGTGTTTTTCAAACGTTCACAGAACTGGAAAAATGTGTATGACCCTAAGAGCGGTTTTATGCACCCCAAACTGATGGATGGCACTTTCCGCAAGGCGTTTGACCCTTTCACCACCATTAACCAGGGCTTTATCGAAGGCAACGCCTGGAACTATACGCTGTATGTTCCCGAGGACCCTGCCGGGTTGATCAAAGTGATGGGTGGCAATAAACGCTTTGTGACTTATATCGATTCCTTATTTAGTTATGACCTGCCGGATAAGTATTTCGCCGAAACGGAAGACATCACAAAAGATGGAATTATCGGCAACTACGTGCATGGCAACGAACCCTCGCATCATGACGCTTATCTGTACGACTGGACGGACAAACCCTGGAAAACGCAGGAAAAAATACGGCTGATATTACCACGCATGTATAAACCAACCCCTGACGGTCTCGGTGGCAACGATGACACCGGCCAGATGAGCGCTTGGTATATCTTTAGTGCAATGGGCTTTTATCCTGTAGCGCCGGGATCGGATCAGTACGCGATAGGTAGTCCGGCTGTGGACAAGGCGGTGATCAACCTGGATAACGGCAAAACCTTCACCATCAACGTAAAAAATCAAGGCGATAAAAATGTTTATGTGCAGAAGATCATCCTAAATGGCAAGGTGCTGAATGGCTGGTTTATCAGTCATGAGGATATTATGAATGGCGGGGAGATGGTGTTTTATATGAGCTCGAAGCATAAATAAGGTTCAGACAATATTCCGTCCCGCTCATAGCCGCGGGGGCTTAGTTACTTTTGTCGCGACAAAAGTAACCAAAAGCGCTTGTCAGCAGAAAGGCTTCTTTGCCGCACGAGGCCTCTGCGCACAATCAGGCAAAACCACGGGCTGCAAAATGTTGCCCTACTTCGTTCGCTCTGGCCTGCGCTTCAGCAACTATTGCTATGCCCCTGCCGACGCGCAAGACCACCATTGTTTTGCCTGATTTGGGCCGAAGCTGTTCTGCTGACGATAAAGAAATTATTCCGGGAATAAATATAATTTATAAAACCATGAACAAAAGCGGGCAAAGGCCTGACAGAAAAGCGGGCCGGGCGTATGGCGGGAATGCCGGTTTAGCTTTTGCTATGTGCGGAGCACTACAAAAGCGTAAAGAACCGGCAGGGCGGGCTGAAGCTTTTTTCTGTCTTGATTTTTTGTTACTTTTTGATCAAGCAAAAAGTAATAGGCCCTCCCGCGGCTATGAGCGGGAACGGAGGATGTCATTTTACGAAATTACATTTGAGGGAAACAACCTATTTTACTTCTTTCTAAACAAATTAAAAAAGGCCAATACGCTGAAGATCATAGTTACGACAAAGAATATGCTCACCCACATGAGATTCTTGTTTTAGATCAGCTAATTATCCTGCCAGGCAGTATTGCTCTTTTGAGGTTAGTTGCATCAGTTTCTCTTTCAGGATATTACGTGCACGGTAAAGCGTGGTGCGCGATAATAGTTCGCTTATTCCCAAAGTATTACCGATCTCCTGGTGCGAGTAGCCTTCAACCGCATACAGGTTAAACACCGAGCGATACACCTGTGGCAGTTGCTGTACCAGTTTAAGCAGGTCCTTCAGTTCCAAATTATTGGCGTTTTGTGTGGATGTGGTATTCATGGGGCTATCGGCCATGTCTTCCACCAAAACCATTGGTTTCAGTTTGCGGTAGCGCGATATAGCGGTATGCACCATAATACGGCGTATCCAGCCTTCCAGATTCCCATCGCCACGGTATTTATGTACATTGTTAAACATCTTGATAAAACCCTCCTGCAAAATGTCCTGTGCTTCGTCTTTATCATTTGCGTAGCGCATGCAAACCGCCATCATTTTAGGGGCCAGGGTTTTGTATAATAGTTCCTGTTGCTTACGGTCGTTTTGCAGGCATCCATCCCACATCCGGTTCAAATTTGTATCAGTATTCATGGTATTGTGATTTGATGAACCTATGCCAATGTTGATGCCATTTAGTAAAGTGTTGATTATCAAATAAATATTTTTTTATTGATCTACGAAACTGTTCGTTTTCGTACGGTTGTGACACAAAGGCGGACGATTTTGGCCCGTACCAATGCTAACCATCCCCAAAAAGCGGCTTTAAATTCATTACGTGCCTGTAAATTATATAACTGGATATCAACTGGTTTACATAAATGATGTAACCAGTTGTAAATCATCTTCGTAAACAGGATAAAACCAAGATGATATGAAAGCTAATTTATTTCTGTTGTTTACTGTCGTAGTATTGGCAAGCAGCTGTAAAAACGAAAATGTGCAACCAACTAAAGCCCAGGTTACTACCTCGGCTGTACACTCGTCATTGGTGGCCAGATGGAACATTGCGAAAGATTCAATAGCTGCGAGTTTTATAGGGCCAGTGCACTATAATGTATATGTTGGCACAGCGGACGATTATTATGATTTCAGGGCTGACGGCAGATGCTATGTCAAAGAAAATGGCGCTTTCGATACGATATCCTATAAGATCGTCACCGACACCACCGTTGCCTTTAATGGTAGCCTTTACCCAAGCGAGGTTAACCCCTTGACCAGCCATAGTGCCAGGATCGATTTCATGCAACCACAAGGCCCGGGCGGCGGCACTTACAGTAAAACGGTATTTCTGAAAAAATAGATCATCTTTACCTCTTCACATAGAACAAACACAACCCTCTTTGCGGACTGCCGTATAGAGGGTTTGAGCTTTCTATAATGGCGAAAATTATACCGGTCATTTTTTTAATTTTGTGAAGACTATTATATCAATAATCAATAAATGAGTTCTACGAAAAAACTGAGTAAGAATTGGAGAATTACCGAGAATGTAATTTTCGTATTCGCGTTTGGTTTTATCATGTATAGCCTGATCTCCACTTATGGGCTGTATGTTTACGACTCCATAAAAGGCAAAGGCTATATCGGTGCCATCATTGATCCTATTTTATCTCACCAGTACTATTTAAGCATCGTATCGGTCATTATTATATTAAACTCCACTTGCGTTTTATGGGAAATGGTGCTGTTTATTATACACCTTTCAAAACAGGAAAGCGGCAACATGCATTGGTTTGATAGGTATAAATTCATCTTTAAAAAGGTACTCGTAAACTATAAACCATCTTTTTTGGCTTTGCTGATCTATCAGCTTTTACCGAAGCTGATTTTGCTCCACATGTTTTGGATCTGGCTGCCGCATGTTCAGAGATTTGCGCTGTTCACCGTCAATTTAAAATGGTATAGCTGGATATACGCCTATTTGTGCTGGGAGCTTTCCACCTGGGTGTTCCATTTTACCTCTCACCGCGTGCGGTTGTTGTGGTGTTTCCACTCTCCGCACCATGCCCCCTCTGAACTAAATATGACGGTAAATTGGGTTCATTTTATTGCGGAGGTTTACTATTCTACCTTCATCCATTTGATTGTCTGCATCGTTTTGGGGGTTAACCCGTTGATGTTTATCGCCATTATGGGGATCGATAGCGCATGGGGAACGTTTGTGCATATAAGCGAAAGAGCTTTAAAGAACGGACACATGGGCATATTACAATATTTGATCATCACACCTGCACATCACCGGGTACACCATGCAAAAAACCCGTTGTATGTGGATACCAACTTTGCATCGGTTTTGCCGTTTTGGGATTGGATATTCGGCACACTGCAACCGCTTAAAGAAGAGGTGAAAGTTGATTACGGTATTACAAGGGATCTGGATGTCACCAATTTTTCGGATCTGTATTTTGGGGAACTATTACTCCTCTGGAGGGATATAAAAAATGCAGAGGGAATAAAGAATAAGGTATTATACGTTGTAAAGCCACCCGGATGGACCCCTGCGGGTGTCACTGAAACGGCCTCGGCCTTAAGGCAGGATTTTTTGAAAACAAACCCTGCATTGAGTGTCACCAGCAGAAATAGATTTTTAACGGCAATTAGATCCGGCTTAAAAATGGATAAGTTGGAGGATGGTGATGCGTTTGTATATATATCAAAACAAGAATAGTAACCTAATCTCTTGTCTCTAATCACTAATCTCTAAATCATTACCTTTGTCCCATCCCGGATAAAAACCGGGCACTATCATGATCAAAGAAATAGAAATTGTTTGTTCTCCTGAACAGCATGAAGATAATGTCGCTTTACAAAGACTGGCAGCCGCAGCCTTAAAAATATCAACCCAACAAATTACAGGTTTAAAAATTCTTAAACGTTCCATTGATGCCCGTGGCCGTAAGGTGGTTTACCGAATGCAGGTGAGGGTTTTTGTTGGCGAACCCTATCAACCGGAAACGTATTTGATTAAATATCCTAACGTTAAGGATGCAAAACCGGTTATTATTATAGGCGCTGGTCCGGCCGGGTTATTTGCGGCTTTGCAGTGTATCGAATCAGGATTGAAACCCATCATATTAGAACGTGGCAAGGATGTAAAACAACGTCGGCGTGACCTGGCCAATATCAATAAACAAGGCCTGGTTAACCCCGAGTCCAACTATTGTTTCGGCGAGGGTGGGGCAGGGACTTACTCTGACGGCAAGCTCTACACGCGTTCAACGAAGCGTGGCGATGTGAACCAGGTATTAAAAACCTTTGTGGCACATGGTGCGGAAGAAGATATATTGATAGACGCACGACCACACATCGGCACTAATAAATTGCCGGGAATTATTACCGCCATCCGCGAAACGATACAGAATGCCGGGGGCGAGATACATTTCGACACCAAAGTAACCGGCCTTATAGTTGATTTTGGAAAGATAAAAGGAGTAAAAACCCTTGATGGGAAAACCTGGAAAGCAGATGCGGTGATATTGGCTACCGGTCATTCCGCCCGTGATATTTTCGAAATGCTGCACCGGCAAAATATACTGATCGAGGCCAAACCATTTGCGTTGGGTGTGCGAATAGAGCATCCGCAGGAAATAATCGACCGTGCGCAATATCATTGTGATGACCGGGGCGAATACCTGCCGCCATCCTATTATAGTTTGGTGGAGCAGGTGGATGGTCGTGGTGTTTTCTCATTTTGCATGTGCCCGGGTGGAATCATCGCACCCTGTTCAACAGAAGATAAAGAAATTGTAGTAAATGGCTGGAGCCCATCCAAACGGAATAATCCTTATGCCAATTCGGGTACGGTGGTACAGGTAAATTTGGAGGATGTACCCGTCGATAACGCAGATCCTTTTAAACTGCTGCGTTTTCAACAACAGGTAGAGCAACTGGCGTTTACAGCCGGAGGCGGAAATTTAGTTGCACCGGCACAGCGCATGGTGGATTTTGTGGAAGGACGTACATCAACTGATCTGCCCAAAAACTCCTATCTTCCCGGTACCAATAGCGTCGACTTAAAAAATGTATTACCCAATTGGATAGCGGCAAGCCTGCAAAAAGCTTTACCCATATTTGGTAAAAAGATGAAAGGCTATTATACCAACGAGGCTGTATTGGTTGGGGTGGAATCACGCACTTCATCACCCATAAAAGTGCCGAGGGATAAGGAAACTTTACAGCATCCGCAGGTAGCAGGTTTATTCCCCTGCGGGGAAGGCGCGGGCTACGCAGGTGGTATTATTTCTGCTGCTATAGATGGGATCAATTGTGCTTTGGCGGCGGTGAAGGCATTATAATAAATATATGGGTGTCATGCTGAGGCTCTCGAAGCATGGTGGGTGGGCCTTACCACACATCCTTCGAGAGCCTCAGGATGACAGCGCTCAATTAGGAAAGGTAATAGAATAAATACGTCATGACAACATCAGAAAAACTCAGCCTTGAATTGCAAAAAATATTATCCGGCGATCCCTGGTACGGCAGCCCCGTTTACCAGGTGATTGAGGCGGTAAGCTTTGAGGCTGCCTTTGAGAAAGTAGCAGGCGCATCGCATACCATCGCCGAAATTGTATTGCACATGCTGGCCTGGACAGAGGAAGTACTCGATCGGATGAACGGAAAGGAAGCAAGCCTGCCACTCAGCGGCGACTGGCCACCAACAGGCACACCTGATGAACAAAAATGGCAGAATTATGTCAATGATCTGAAGCTGGTCAACGTAAATTTGCTGGGTCTTATCCAGAACTTCCCCGAGGAACAATGGAGTGAGCCAATGAACGATGAAAGAAACCGCGAACTGGGTAATGGCGTAACTTATGAAGAGCTGGTGAACGGATTGATACAGCATCATATTTATCACTCAGGGCAGATCGCGATATTAAATAGAATAATAAATGGTTGATAAAAAAACACTGATTTTAGGCGCTACGCCTGATGAAAGCCGCTACGCGAACCTTGCATCAAACAGGTTAGTGCGCAGTGGGCACAGTATAGTAAACGTGGGCTTAAAAGCTGGCCAGGCAGCGGGCGTGCCTATTGAAAAGCCGGAAACCATCCACAGTGACATAGATACCATCACCCTGTATGTTGGTCCGCACCACCAGGAAGGCTTGTACAATTATATATTGGATACGCACCCCAAGCGGATCATCTTTAACCCCGGTACCGAAAATTCAGAACTTCGCCGAATGGCGAATGAAAAGGGAATTGAGACGGAGTATGCTTGTACGTTAGTGCTATTGTCGATAGGGCAGTATTGAGCCCTGCGGGCAGTGATTAGAGATTAGTTAATTAGAGATTAGGTTACTGCCTTAAAAAACCTTTCAGCTTTGACCTTTTAGCTTTCCGCCTTTGAAAATATCCTTATCTCCTTCGGATAATAGTTATTGATGCGGTTTGGCAGCAACTTCGCCCAGCCTAAAGCATGCCCTTCAAAGTTCATTAAGCTCCAGCCTTTATCTGTTGTATCAAGGCCGGTGATATCAGCACGCTGCAGGTATTGAATAGCCTGGTCTTTTGTTAACTCAGTTTGTAAAAAGCGGTCTTTATTTACAATCAGGCTTAGGGCAAGTTCATGATCAGGTATCAAATCCCTGCCCGCCAGTTTACCCATCCGCACTCCTGATTTTTTCAGATAGAAATACTGCTGCAGAACACCGAGACTGTGCCTGTGCTCGCGGTCGATCGCCAGCCAGTCGTCATTTATTTTGAAATAGTAATAGTTGTCAGGCTCCTTAATATAAGGTTTCACTAGGTCAATCTCTTTAAAGTTTGCTTTTTGATGATCCTTGTATTTGGTGTTGGATACCTCGCCGCTGCTTTCTTTCTTTTGCAGACAGGCAGCAAATAAACCCTCACCCTTTACTTTGTCGGGATAAAAACGATATCCCCAGGCTTGTTTTTGGGTCGACTGGCTTTCCACTATACCCCATTCGCTATCAATAGGTATCCTGGTGCTTTCCAGTTCAAATTCGGTGCATAGCCAATCCAGTATATCCTCGTTTTCCTCCATGGAATAGGAGCAGGTACTATATATAAGGTAACCATCCTCTTTTAAGGCGGGGTAAACATCCGCCAAAATACGCTCCTGCCGCTGATGGCATAAGTTCACATTCCCCTCCGACCATTCATCCATCGCCGCCGGGTCTTTCCTGAACATGCCCGAACCTGAGCACGGTGCATCTACTAAAATAATGTCGAAAAAGCCTTTCAGCCTGCCAAAATCCTTAGGGTCGTTATTGGTCACTATACTATTACTGGTGCCCCAGCGGTTCAGGTTATCTGAAAGCACAGGCACACGCGTCTTGATGATCTCATTAGCGACCAGCAGATCATTGCTTTTTAATGCTGAATTGATGAGCGTGCTTTTACCACCGGGAGCTGCACAAAGATCAAGCACCTTAATACTATCGGAATGAGTTTGCTGGATGTGTTTAAGGATATGATCGATAAACATGGACGAAGCTTCCTGTACATAATAACAACCGGCATGGAAAAGCGGATCAAAAGTAAAGGATGGGCGTGTATCCAGGTAATATCCATCAGCACACCATGGCACCGGTTGATCCCCTTTTATGGTCGATGGTTTAAAAGGATTCAGCCGGATCGACGTTGGGGATATTGGAATTTGATGTGCTTCAGTGAAATTTTCCGCGTTAAATCCCGGTGAGCCGGAAAGTTTTTGAAGAAAATTTTGAGGAAAGAGGTGATCGCTCATATATTTTTCAAAGATACAAAATCGCTTGCTTCAATAATTTAGGAGTTGATCTCAAATCAGGCCTTTTTTATTGGCCTTAGTTTACAGTGAGTTAAAGTATAGTTGCGATTATTTTAATATTTCTTTTGGCTGGTAGCCGGATTCTCCTTACATTTGTGTCCGCTTTGGAAAAAGGCGTTGTTTTTTGAAGATTTGGGACTAAAAAAATGTACTGAAAAAAAGTGAAAATAACACTTGACATGTATACTAAATTATTCCCATCTTTGCAGCCGCTTCGGAAACGAGGCAAATAGTTAAAAAAGTAAGATCCTAACGGATTTTAAATATAAGTTCCCTGCGATAGTGGAACGATAAAAG
>JABDFM010000002.1:63598-100746 GCA_013286565.1 Bacteroidota bacterium | reverse complement strand
AGTTCAGGGGCGAACTGCCGTTCAGGAATGTTTACCTCACCGGTATCGTACGCGATAAGCTGGGTCGCAAGATGTCAAAGTCATTAGGTAATTCGCCCGATCCTTTGGAGCTGATGGAGAAATACGGCGCCGATGGTGTTAGGGTAGGGATGCTGTTAAGCTCACCTGCCGGCAACGACTTGATGTTTGACGAAAGCCATTGCGAGCAGGGACGGAACTTTTTCAACAAGGTTTGGAACGCATTCCGCCTGGTTAAAGGCTGGCAGGTTGACGATAGTCTTCAAAATCCTAACGGTGTAGCTATCGCGTGGTTTAAAAGTCGTTTTAGCCAGGCATTGAGCGATATTGAAAGCAACTTTGCCCAGTTTAGGTTATCAGATGCATTAATGGCCACTTATAAGTTGGTATGGGACGACTTTTGTGCCTGGTACCTGGAAATGATCAAGCCTGCTTATGAACATCCTGTTGATAGGGAAACCTATGAATGTACGGTAGCATTTTTTGAGAATGTGTTAAAAATACTCCATCCTTTTATGCCTTTTATCACCGAAGAACTGTGGCATGATGCGGAAATTTTTGGCGAACGTTCGCCAATGGATTGTTGCATTGTTGCCCAAATGCCGGAAATTGAGCAAATAAATACCCAATTGATAGAGGAAATAGAGCTCATTAAGCAAGTGATCTCTGATATTCGCAATACCCGCAATAATAAACAGATATCTCCTAAGGAAGCTTTGATTTTATCAATAAAGTGTAATTCAAATATTAATTACACCCAGTATGAAACTATTATCTGCAAAATGGGTAATATAAGTGCATTTGATATTGTGAATGACAAAATAGAGGGTGCAATTAGCTTTATGGTATCAAAAGATGAGTTTTTTATACCGTTGGCCGATAATATAGACCCCATTGCCGAAAGAGAAAGATTGAATAAAGAAAAAGAATACTTGCACGGATTCTTAAAATCAGTTGAAACCAAACTGAGCAACGAACGATTCATCAGCAACGCCAAACCCGAGATAGTGGAAAATGAATTGAGAAAAAAGGCTGATGCTGAAGCCAAATTGAAGATAATACATGAAAACCTGGCTGCTTTGGCAAACTAATTGCATATAAAAAGTCGATCTTAATAATTATCAATGCCTGGTAAGTATGTCCACGCGTTGTGTTTTTAAGTTTCATTTGATCAATACAATGGTAAAGCCCGTGAAATGAATAAAGATGTAGGTTTTTTTAACTTTTCAATTAATAAAATCCTAACCAAAGATCAGTCGATCCTTGACCAGGCACGCATCCGCCTATTATATTATGGGCTATGGCTGGCTATTATCACAGTTTTTGCTTTACTGATCAATATCTATCTCGAGCATAAATACATACTTACCTTTACTACCACTATATTACTGCTAAGCCTTGTTATTTTATTCAAGTATTTAACTTTCAGGCCAAGGTGGGGTATTATATCGCACATATTATTGTCGCTTGCCACTATGGTAAACCTCAGCAGTGTTTTTATTACCCTGCAAAATGTCAATATCGTAACCGCACAGGTTATCTTTTTGATCATCGTTTTTAGCTTTTATATGCTTGGGCAAACCTGCGGGCTTTTTTATTCGCTGGTCAATTTAATACCCGTCCTTTTGTTTTTAGTGCTCGAATACAATAACAGTTATGATATTGGATTAAAGCCTAAAGTGATTGATGAGCCAAGCGTTATTATCGCCGAGTGCGCCAGTTTTATCCTGATCATTTTCATCCATAGCCATTTTTATTCGGCATTTATAAAAAGTATAAAACAGCTAAGGGAAACCGCCGAAGCACGCGGGGCGCTTAATATTCAATTTGAAAGTGCGATAGAAAAGGCTGAAAAATCATCCCAGGCAAAATCCGAGTTCCTTTCCACCATGTCGCACGAGATACGCACACCGCTTAACGCAGTTATCGGGATGAGCAATTTGCTGATGATGGGTAACCCCAGGCCCGATCAGAAAGAGAACCTGGATATCCTAAAATTTTCGGCAAGTAATCTTTTAGCACTGGTAAATGATGTACTTGATTTTAACAAGATCGAATCGGGCAAGGTTGTATTTGAAAACATCAGGTTCAACCTGGTTGAACTGATGCAGAATATTTGCGGCGGCCAAATTTTAAAAGCGGAAGAAAAAGGACTTGAGTTTAAACTGGATATGGATAGCAACTTAAAAAATAAAGTGGTTTTTGGCGATCCGACCCGATTAACCCAAATTGTTTTTAACCTCATCAGCAATGCTATAAAATTTACGCACGAAGGCACAGTGTGGGTAAAGGTGATCTGCCTGGAAGACCGCCATAATACCGTTACCATTAATTTTGTTGTAAAGGATACCGGTATTGGGATAGAGAAGGAAAACCTCGAAGCTATATTTGAACCATTTACACAGGAATCCATAACCACCACCCGCCAATACGGAGGTACAGGACTGGGCCTTGCCATTGTTAAGCGTTTATTAGAGTTACAGGGCTTACGCATGAATGTTTCCAGTCAGCAGGAAGTAGGTTCTGAATTTTCTTTCCAGGTTGAATTCCCTGTATCAACTGAAATTGTACCCGAGCAAACTGAAAAAGATCCATCCGCCGGGATCATTGAGGGCATGGGTGGTATGCGTGTGTTGATTGCCGAGGATAACCTGGTTAATATTATGCTAATGAAAAAGCTGTTCTCAAAATGGGGAATTACACCAACCATTGCTGAAAATGGCGAAAGGGCAATAGAAATGGTACAATACGGCAATTTTGATATTATCCTGATGGACCTGCAAATGCCCATATTGAATGGATTTGATGCAGCTGTAGAAATCAGAAAAATGCGTGACCCCAAAAAGGCAAATATTCCTATCATAGCCTTAACTGCATCCGCATTGTTCGACATAAAAGAGCGCGTTTTTAACTCAGGTATGAATGATTATGTTTCAAAACCCTTTAAACCCGAAGAGTTGCGCGAAAAGATGCAAAACCTGGTAGAAACCAGGGCCATCAGTTAGCTATTAATTTCCCTGTAATCAGGCAATTCTTCAATAAACTGGTATCCCTTATTTGCAAAATCGATACGGCAGTAATAATGTTTTAAACCGTTGCTGACAGCCAGCAGCGCCACTTTATGAACCATATTATAGCGGGCTACCTGGTCAAATACCTTTTGATCAATATGAACGGATGGCGCCTTACATTCAATTAGCAGGATCTTTTCACCAGCCGGATTAAAAACTACAATATCAGTGCGCCTGGCGTTTCCGTGCAGCTTTAACCCGCCCTCCAGTTTGATCAACGTTTTTGGATAGTTTTTTTGATTGATGAGGTATTGTACAAAGTGCTGCCGCACCCATTCTTCAGGAGTTATAATAATATGTTTTTTGCGGATCTCGTCGAATAATGTCAACCGGCCATCATGCTCAGTGATCTTAAAAGGGTAGGGCGGGAGTTGAAGGGGTTGCAGCATTTATTTTTCAAAAATAGTTGATTAAGTTGGATTAAGTTAAGTGGTAATTAACTATTCCAATCAATCCAATTTAATCAACCTAACAAACCCAATCAACCAAAACAAATTTCTATTTTTGAATCCCGCTATGACTGCTCCGGATATTATAAAAGACCTCAAGAATCGAAAGTATAAACCCTTATACTTGTTGCATGGCGAGGAGCCTTATTTTATTGACCTGGTAAGTAACTATGCCGAGCATCAATTATTGTCTGAAGTCGAAAGAGGTTTTAATCAAACGGTATTTTATGGCAAGGATACCGATGTAATGGCCGTACTTAATGCAGCCAAACGCTACCCGATGATGGCCGAGTTCCAGGTGGTTTTGGTAAAAGAGGCGCAAGACATGAAGTGGGGTAGGGATGACGATGACAAAAAAAGCATCAACCCATTACTCAACTATCTCGAAAACCCTCTGCAAAGCACCATCCTTATTTTCTGTTATAAATATGGAAAGTTTGACAAGCGCAAAAAAACCTATAAGGCGATAGAAAAAAGTGGGGTCATTTTTGAGTCGAGTCCGTTATACGATAGTAAAGTACCTGCCTGGATAGAATCGTATCTTTCAGATAAGGGCTACCCGGTTAATCAGCAGGCCTCGGCCATGTTAGCCGAATATTTGGGCAATGATCTATCCAAGATCGCCAATGAGTTGGAAAAGCTAATGCTGAATGTTGCCCCTGGGCAGGCAATTACCCTACAGCACATACAGGATAATATCGGTATCAGCAAGGAATATAATGTTTTTGAATTGCAGTCGGCATTGAGTAAAAAAGACCCATTTAAGGTAAACCAGGTTATTAATTATTTCGAGGCCAATCCCAAAGCCAATCCCATTGTGCTGGTGCTGGGTAATTTGAATAACTTTTTCAGCAAAGTGCTCCTTTATCATTATGCAAAGGATAAATCACCCCAAAATCTTGCACGCGAGTTGGGAGTGAATCCATACTTTATTAAGGATTATGAATTGGCTGCACGCAGTTATAATTACGGAAAAACGATGGAGATCATCAGTTTACTACGGGAATATGATCTGAAAAGTAAAGGGGTGGAGTCAAACGCGGGGCATGGCGAACTGATGAAGGAATTGATGTTTAAAATACTACATTAACTCAAAACTGATCTTTCCACAAGCAAAAGGCCGTTATTATTTGATTCCATTATGCTGATTTGATTCCTTTTTGCTCACTACTGTGTTTTATAAGGTTGATATTCAAACAGATCAAAAGCAGTAAAAAGGTATAAAATGCTATATTTTGATACCAGGAGCCAATATCCAGCGAAATAAGAATGTCCATATATACTGAATTTTAGTATTCGTTAGCTATAATGGTAAAATTAATAAATATTAATCAAAAAGAAATAAATATCGCAAAAGGAAATGTTTAATCTTTCTTAGAGCCAAATTGTGCCTGTTAACCAGTAGAATGATTTTTTTTATTAAATTAATTTATAATTGATATTCTTTAAATAAAAAAATGTGCACCTTTACTACCAACACCAGTTTGGCGTTGCAAAGTGATGTTAAGCACTGCATCTTAACTTATTAAAAACATTTGATTAATGAACATTTTTGTAGGAAGCCTTCCTTTTAAGATAGAGGAAGCAGATTTAAAAGAACTCTTCGAAGCATTTGGAGAAGTAAGCTCTGTTAAAATTATTAATGACAGAGAAAGCGGCAGAAGCAAAGGCTTCGGCTTTATTGAAATGCCCGATGATGAAGCAGCAAACAAAGCCATTGCCGATTTGAACGGTTCGGATGTTGGCGGCAGAAACATTGTGGTTAATCAGGCCGAAGACAAAAAACCTAACGATCGCAGAGGCGGCTTTGGCGGCGGCGGTGGTGGCGGCAGCCGTGGAGGTTACTCTGGCGGCGGCGGTGGTGGTTATTCAAAAGATAACAATCGTCGTCCTAAATATTAATTATAAGTAAATTAAGATAGCGCCATACCAAGGGTATGGCGCTAATATTTGGCCATTTGTAAATATCATTTTCTTATGGCAGTTTCCCTATACATTTACATTCCGAAGATCAAATGGATTTTCGGAAGTTGGCATCCATTCAGGATTGCTGACTATAAATCTCCTAAAGTAATTATACTCCCATCAACGCCACTATCGATCGGCTCAAACAATAATCAGGTTAAGATAATACTGCTTTGAAGTGATACCCGCCAAAAGTCATTTTTCCAAATTACGGGAAGATTTTTCTGCTATCTTTGCGGCCGAAAAGCCCCACCCATCCCTTTCGGTAGGTAGGACTTCAATTTTATCATTCATTTAATAATTTATAAAAAGTCTCCCCTGCAGGGGGAGATTTAGAGGGGGCTATATGGGTTTACAATGCGGGATAGTAGGTTTGCCAAATGTGGGTAAATCAACACTTTTTAATTGCTTATCAAATGCAAAGGCACAGGCGGCTAATTTTCCGTTTTGCACCATCGAGCCAAATGTGGGCGTAATTACTGTTCCTGATGAGCGGTTAACAAAATTGGTTGAGATCGTGGTGCCAAAAAATACAGTGCCAAACGTTATCGAAATTGTAGATATAGCCGGGCTTGTAAAGGGCGCAAGCAAGGGTGAAGGTTTGGGTAACCAGTTTTTGGCCAATATACGCTCCACTAACTCCATTATCCACGTGCTGAGGTGCTTTGATAACGATAATGTGATCCACGTGGATGGTTCGGTTGACCCGATACGCGACAAAGAAATTATCGATACAGAATTGCAGCTGAAGGATCTTGATTCGATAGAGAAAAAGATCAGCAAGATCGAGAAAATGGCTAAAACAGGCGGCGATAAGGACGCTAAAAAAGCTTTCGATGTTTTAACTATTTATAGAAATCATTTGTTGGCAGGTAAGTCTGCCCGTACCGCACCTGTTGCAGAGGAAGACCAGGAATATATTGCTGATATCTGGCTGCTAACAGCCAAGCCGGTAATGTATGTATGCAATGTTGATGAGGCTTCTGTTAATACCGGGAATGCTTATGTTGACAAGGTAAAAGCTGCTGTAAAAGAGGAAAATGCCGAGGTGCTGGTTATTTCAGCACAGATCGAATCAGAGATCGCCCAACTGGAAACTTATGAGGAGCGCCAGATGTTTTTGGATGATCTGGGCTTAACTGAATCAGGCGTAAATAAATTGATCAAAGCGGCTTATAAATTATTGAACCTGGCCACCTACTTTACGGCTGGTGTGCAAGAAGTACGTGCCTGGACCATCACCAAAGGCTTTACCGCGCCGCAGGCCGCGGGTGTTATTCATACCGATTTTGAAAAAGGTTTTATCCGTGCAGAAGTAATTAAATACGACGAGTTTTTAAAATATAATGGCTCAGAAGCCGCTATTAAAGAGGCAGGCAAACTGGCAGTTGAAGGCAAAACCTATATTGTGCAGGATGGAGATATCATGCATTTCAGGTTTAATGTTTAAGTACTAACCTAACTTGTCATTTCGACGAGGAACGAGGAGAAATCTTATACAAGAGAAAGGCGAACCTCATGCATGTTGGCGATTTGTATAGCGTCGAAGATTTCTCTCTCTATCGTTCGAAATGACAAAGACTTTATTGGGGGTTAATAATACTTCTTTTAACCCCTATTTCCAGCCCCCGCAATTCGGCCAGGCCTTTTAGCCTGCCAATAATGGAGTATCCTGGGAAGGTGTTATAATTAAAATCATCCAGCAGTTTGTGCCCATGGTCGGGTCGCATAGGGATGGCGATGTCATCCCTGCCGGTTTCAGCTCTTCTTTTTTGTTCGAGGATGACACTTTTCATCACAGCATACATATCCGTACTTCCACCTAAATGGTCGGCCTCATAAAAACTTCCGTTAGCCTCGCGCTGCACATTGCGCAAATGCAGGAAATGGATGTGCGGACCTAATCGTTCTATCATCCCCGGAAGGTCATTATCACCTCTTGCGCCTAAGGAACCTGTACAAAATGTAAGCCCGTTATTTGGTGACGGAGCAGAGTTGATCACATCTGTCAGATCCTTTTCGGTAGAAACAACTCTCGGTAAACCCAGTATCGGGAATGGTGGGTCATCCGGGTGGATACACATCTTGATGCCCCAATCCTCGCAATCCGGCATGATCGCCTTTAAAAAATACGCGAGGTTTTCTTTCAACGCTTTTGCGTCAATGTCCTTGTATTTTTTAAGATGCTCCTTAAATTCGGCAATTGTTAATACATCGCTCGTACCCGGTAAACCTGCCATCATGGTGCTGGTCAGTTGCTGTTCTTCTTCGTGGGTTAGATTGTTAAGAAACTCCTTCGCTTTTTGCCGTTGCTCCGGGCTAAAATCTCGATGGGCACCCTCACGTTCAAGGATGTAAAGATCGAAAGCGGCAAGAGCCGCAGCATCAAACCGTAAAGCTGAGGCGTTGTTTGGCAGCCTGAAATCGAGATCGGTGCGCGTCCAATCCAATACAGGCATAAAGTTATAACAAACTGTTTTGATGCCTGCTTTACTCAGGTTTTTTAGTGTGACGATATATTTTTCAATAAACTCATCCCGTTGTTTACCGGCTGTTTTGATGCTCTCATGGATATTTACGCTTTCTACAACCGACCACCGCATACCGGCAGCTTTGATCATTTCCTTGCGTTGATTGATCTCATCCAAACTCCATACTTCACCACTGGGTATATGGTGAAGGGCATTAACAATCCCGGTGGCGCCGGTTTGCCTGATAGCAGCTAATGTAACCGCATCGTTAGGACCATACCACCGGAATGTTTGTTCTAAATTACTAATCATTTTGATTGTGCCTTATCTGGCGATAAAACTACAAACTATATGTATCGGTTGATTATATTTTCGATATATTCCTGTCTGCCGCTGATAGTTTTTGGTTCGCCATTTTCAATCGCGTAAGCCCTTAGGTCCTCAAGAGATAATTTCCCCTCTTCAAAAGCCTTGCCTTTGCCGCTATCAAAGGAAGCATACCTTTCCTGCCTTACTTTTTTATAATCAGATTTTTGAAGGATGTTATCTGCAATCACCAATGCCCTTGCAAAAATATCCATTCCGCCGATGTGAGCATAGAAAAGATCAGCCGGATCGGTTGAGTTCCTGCGGATCTTGGCGTCAAAGTTGATACCCCCGCCCTGGAAACCACCCGCTTCCAAAATGATCAGCATGGTTTCCACCACTTCGTTGATGTTATTTGGGAACTGGTCAGTATCCCAGCCGTTCTGGTAATCCCCACGATTGGCATCGATCGAACCCAATAAATTGGCATCAGCCGCTACCTGCAATTCATGCTGGAAAGTGTGCCCGGCCAGCGTAGCGTGGTTCACCTCTAAATTGAGCTTCAGATCACCCAGCAGGTCATATTTCTGCAGAAAGCTCAAACAGGTAGCCGCATCATAATCATACTGGTGCTTGGTAGGCTCACAGGGCTTGGGTTCGATAAAGAAAGTTCCTTTAAAACCCTGCCCGCGGGCATAAGCAATGGATTGATGCAAGAACTGCGCGAAATGTTCCTGCTCCCGCTTCATATCAGTATTCAATAAGGTCATATACCCCTCACGGCCACCCCAGAACACATAGTTCTCTCCGCCCAAAGCAATGGTCGCATCCAAAGCCGCCTTTACCTGTGCAGCGGCATGGCTCAGTACATGAAAATCCGGGTTAGTGGAAGCCCCGTTCATATACCGCCGGTGAGAGAACAGATTGGCGGTCCCCCAAAGCAATTTTACCCCGCTGGCAGCCTGTTTTTGTTTGGCATAATCCACCATGGCTTGCAAACGCTTATCGTTGGAAGGAATATCATTGGTGTAATCCACCACATCCACATCATGGAAACAATAATAAGGCAAGTTCATTTTGGTGATGAACTCAAAAGCCGCATCCATTTTATCTTTGGCGCGTTCAACAGCATCAGCCTTTTCGTTCCAGGGAAACAAGTGTGTTGGTTCGCCAAAAGGGTCAGCGCCCGAACCACAGAACGAATGCCAGTAAGCACAGGCGAAACGCAAATGGTCCTTCATAGTTTTACCGGCAATTATCCTATCAGCATCATACCAGCGGAAAGCCAGTGGGTTATCACTTTGCGGCCCTTCATATTTAACCTGGCTTATCCCTTTAAAAAACTCTTTTTCGCCTGTGAGTATCATTTTAATAATTATTGAATTAGTGATTGAGTGAATTATTTTATTTCAGACTTACGAAGTTTTAGAAACTTCGTAAGTCTTTTATTCTGTTAACTGTTTTTTGAGTAATGCTTTCCATTCCTGGTAAACAGGCTCAAACTGTTGGGTTGATGGCTCGATCAATTGTACCGGGTGGAAATGTTCAAATGCCTGTGTGGATGATGAAAAAACCTGTGCCCCCATACCCGCGCCAAGCGCTGCACCTGCACTTCCGTCATTTTTGTAGAGCTCGACAGGTACACCTGTTATATTTACAAAAGCTTCTGCAAATAACTCACTTAAAAACAGGTTGTTTTTGCCCGCCCTGATTACGGTAGGGTTCATCCCGTTTTCCCGCATGATATCCAAACCATAGCGGAACGCACAAGCTATCCCTTCCTGCACTGCACGGATCAGGTGGCCTTGCGTGTGTAAATTAAGGTCGATATTGTGGAAATGCGCACCTATCATCTTATTGTTTAGCATCCGTTCGGCGCCATTCCCGAAAGGTAATACCCGTAAGTTATTACTACCTATTGGTGCCTGGCTGCCTTTATGGTTCATTTGCAAATAGCTTTCTGTTGATCCGAGAATGCTTTTTACCCAGCGATACATACTGCCTGTACCGTTGATGCATAATAACACACCCAGTCGTTTTTGCTGTTCGGTATAGTTTACGTGCGCGAAGGTATTAACCCGCGATTGCGGATCATAAGCCAAATGGTCACTCACGCCATAAATTACCCCTGAAGTTCCTGCCGTAGCAGCTACCTCACCGGGGTTCAGTACATTTAATGAAAGCGCATTATTAGGCTGATCACCGGCTTTATAAGTAACAGGTATTCCAGTTTTTAATTTTAGTTTTTGGGCAATGGACGCACGTAGATTTCCATGCATAGAGAACACCGGCTTGATCTCGGGGAATAAATTTTCATCAAAGCCAAAGTATTCAAGAATATCTTTAGACAATCGATTGTTTTTAAAATCGAAAAATACACCCTCTGATAAAGCGGCTACAGAGGTAGTGATCTCACCGGTAAGCTTCATCGAGATAAAATCACCCGGAAGCATAATTTTATCGATGCGATCATAAATCTCCGGCTCATTTTGTTTAACCCAGGCCAATTTAGAGGCAGTAAAATTACCAGGCGAGTTCAAAAAGTGCGACAAACATTTTTCTTCTCCAATGGCTTTAAAAGCCTTATCACCAATTTCAACGGCACGGCTGTCGCACCAGATAATACTGTTTCTAAGCACCTGCTGGTTCTTATCCACCAAAACCAATCCATGCATTTGATAAGCTATGCCAATTGCTGCAATATCTTCCGGGTTATATTTGCCGGTATTATTACATAGCCCGATGGCTTGTTGTGTTTGCTGCCACCACAGTTCAGGCGATTGCTCAGCCCAGCCTGGTTGCAGCGCCAGGATAGGGGATTCTTCATCAGGATATTGCGCCGATGCCAACACCTTTTGCGATGCCGCATCAACTATAGAAGCCTTCACCGAAGAAGTGCCAATATCAATCCCTAATAATAACATTATGCTATGCTTTTTTAGCCCACCTGACAGGTCGGGTTGTATAATTGAACGAAATTAAATTAATTTTTGAAACTGCTGTTGAATATTAATACATCTGATCAAAAAGCGGAAGAAGTAGTTAAATCAATTTTGATATATTTGCGGAAAGATTGCTCCCGTAGTTCAACGGATAGAATTATGGTTTCCGGTACCATCGATATGAGTTCGAATCTCGTCGGGAGCACTTGATGATCAAAACAGAAAAAGCAGATCATGCGAAACAAAAAAGCACAAGTTCACTTGTGCTTTTTTATGTAGTGTGAGATGCAGCACGCATCGTGTGTCTGTTTTGAGTATAGAAAAAATTAATGTCAGTCTATCAGCCCCTCTAAAAATTCTTTCCTCAAAGGTTTCATAATAAATGAGTTGACAAATGAGTAATCTTTTGAACGGCTAATATCATAAGGACTGATGGATGAGGACACAATATAAACCTGTATCGCTTTTTTAAAAGAATCATAAACTTTCTTATATCCGTCCAAAAAATCCCATCCGTCATAATTTGGCATGTTCAGATCTACCAATATATAATCAGGAAGATTATCATTATTTGATTTGTTCTCGATCAGGTAATCAAGGGTGGCTTTTCCATCCACACTCGAAATCACCTCCTTTACGGGACTGTATCCTTTTATCATCAATTGTGAAATTCTGTGATAAATAAGGTCGTCATCTATTAATATTAGCTTGCTCATGGGGCCAGAATTTGTGGGAGTGAAGTGTGAATGCTGCTAAAGCAATAAAAAACTCAGTAGGGTGGTACTTCGAAGCAATATGCAATATACAAATAAACGCTGAGAATTGTTTTATTAGTATGTTCCTTTAAGCAATTATTTCTTAATGGTTAAGATAGAAAGAGGAATTCAGGGATAGAGTTTCAATTGATAAGCCCTAATATTATCCCCAAAATGGCTAATAACAAACATAAGGGTGAATAATACTTAGTATCCATTACTCCAAACCTGGTTGACTTTACCTTCTTAAAAAATCCCACATAATTAAATTCGCCAATAGCCCTTAACAGGAATATCGCAGAAATTACCCAAAGGCCATAATCGGATAGCCATCCGGGTAAACCGAATACAACGATCCCGGCTTTTATTAAAATAAAAAATCCAAAGCTTAAAAGCCCTATCGCAACAACCAGGCAATCAAAAAAACCAGGCTTTATTAACGGTACATTATTCCCTTTTGTTGGGATGGTAGCCGCTGATCCCCATTTGCCACCAAAGCCCCAATAAATATGAATACCCGAAAGGAACACCATGATAATGAATAATACAGATCCGATCAAGGGTTTCATATCAGTAGGTTCAATTTTAATGAATGCTAAATTACAGAATAGGGGTGTACTTTCAGTCTTTTTTAAAAGCATGGGTAGTGTTTTGGCATAGGGGTAATTGAGGCAAATAGCGGTGGCATTTCCTCAATTTGCCACTTTGGCAGTAGTTTGGCAGTCGATTTTTACTGAAATTTTGTCAGTAAGTAGACCAGTATCACGTTTACTGACAAATTGTCAATTTTTTATTTTGGGCGTTCATTTACTTACTGTTTATTGGTAAAGGGTATTTTTTTACCTAAAAATGTTAAATGGAGTCATATTTTAATGCAAAATCAGTTGAAATTGGATGGTTTCTCCATTTTTTTGTGACTTATATAGATATATTCCTACTAATTGGCTTTTTTCAACCACTTATTTATAAAATTTTAATTCTGCCATATATTGTTTTTAATTCTGCCATTAATTTTAGTGTCAGAAAATAAATCATCAAAAAAAATTAATAAAGCTCAAATCTTTTATTGTGATTTTTTTATTTGGTCAATTTTAAAAAACGGTGATTTTTTTGGCGCGATCCGGTTTACGATTATGGCATGTTTTTAGTCGCACCCTACACATAAGGTACTATCATTCCTTCAACCTAAACCTGAATTGAAAAAATTGAGGAACGCCTGGAAGAATGATAATTTATCTTCTGAGTTATTAATAGTTTAATATAAAAATTTAAAAAAAACAAAGTCATGTTAACTGTATTAGAAGTTGCCCTTTTGATCGCTATCATTATCGTACCTCTTACCCCAGCAAGAAGCAAAAGCAGCAGGGTAAAATAATTAAGGTATTATTTTAGCTAAAAAAATAAAAGTGGGTAGTTTATAGCTACCCACTTTTTTGTTATCCTCAAATTCTATCTAAACGAAGATCTGGCCGGAGTAATCCATCGCTTCCTGCAATTTGCCCAAATTAAGCCCCAGGCTAACGTTTTGCTCTTGCAGGTAAGCTATTAAGTTCTCGGTGGCAATATTGCCTGTAAGTTCGTCCTTGGCCATTGGGCAGCCCCCGTAGCCTTTCAGGGCAGTGTCAAAACGTTTACAGCCGCTTTGATAGGCAGCTTCAATTTTTTCATGCCAGGTATCAGGTGTGGAGTGAAGATGGACCCCAAATATAGTTGCAGGGAAATGGCTGGTTAATAAAGTATATAAACTTGCAATTTGTTCGGGCGCTGCAATGCCGATGGTATCAGCCAGGGATATATATTTTACGCCTTCGTTAATTAGCTTTTCGGCCCATTTCAATACAATTTCATTATTCCATTCGTCGCCATAGGGGTTGCCAAAGCCCATGGATAGGTAAACTAACAGGTCTTTGTTTTTTTTGTCGCTTAACTCTTTTATCCTTTTCACCGTCTCAAACGCTTCATCCATGCTTGCATTGGTGTTTCGTTGCTGAAAGGTTTCGGATATAGAGAAAGGAAAGCCTAAATAAGTGATCTGATCATGCTGTGCCGCATCTTCCGCACCGCGATAATTGGCAATAATGGCTAATAATTTAGACCGTGAGCCACTCAGGTCAAGTTTTTCCAGCACCGCTGCTGTATCCTGCATTTGCGGAATAGCTTTTGGCGAAACAAAACTGCCGAAATCGATGGTATCAAAACCCACTTGTAATAGCAGATTAATATAAGCAGCTTTTATATCCGTTGGAATAAAATGGGTCAATCCCTGCATGGCATCCCGTGGGCATTCGGTAATCTGGATTTCAGTTGTCATATATTAAAACTTTGAATCACTTGTGGCAGATTTGTTTTCTACCTCCAGGTACAATTCATGCGTAAGGGTACTTAAATATCTCTCAAAAGATCTGACCATATCACTCATCGCATTTTTCACGCCACGTTTGGTGTCCTTATTGGTTATGAGTTGATTGAGGTCATATAGCGACATTCTCCTGTTGCCGTTATCTGTTGGGATGTAAAATACAACATTATGAATGGTATAACGATAACGCCCATTCTTCATATCCAAAATGATAGCAAATTGAATGGTGTAAGGGCCAATAGCATCATCGCCATTAATATAAGACTGGTTGACATTAAGATCCTGTGTGGTAGTAAATATCAATTTTCCCTCTTCCTCATAGCCATAATTTTGCTGGAAATTTTTTGCCGCCATAAATTGCAGGGCCCGCACGTATATTGAGCTTAGGGTAATCGTGCTGTCCAGCTTTACTACTTTTTGATAGTAGGCATCGTTACTGTCAGCTTGTAATTTTACCGTTTCTACCTGTTTGGGTTTGGCATTGGGGTCAACTTCATAGGCTCGTACTTTACCCTCCTGTGCATGAGCAGTTACTACAATTAGTGCCAGGGTAAAGCTTAATATTAATGTTTTCATAGGTGCGATCATTAAGGCTAATATAGCAAGTTGCGCTGTTTATTATCTACACAAATAGGTCATTTTACCTTGATTTAGATGAAAAAATGATCAATCGCTTTTTACCAGATCATCTTCAGTACGCGGTGCACCCTCTTTTGCAAATTTTCTGATGATCAAACGCGAACCGCCATTATTGCTGATATAGCTTCCAACCCAGTTGATAAAGACAACTACTTTATTCCTGAAACCCAGCAGCGAGATGAGGTGAACGAACATCCATACCAGCCACGCAAAAAAGCCCTGGAATTTGATCTTACCCAAATCTGCTACCGCCTTGTTGCGGCCTATGGTAGCTAATGATCCTTTATCAAAATATTTAAACTGCTGAGTTGGTTCTCCCTTAATGATGTGTAATATGTTTTTACCTGTGGTTTTGCCCATTTGTATTGCTACTTGCGCTACTCCCGGATGCCCTTTAGGGGTATCAGCCGTTATCATGGCCGCCACGTCGCCTATGGCGAAAATATTTTCATAGCCATCAGCACGGCAAATATTATCGGTCCTGATGCGGTTGCCCCGTTCTATAATATCTTGAGCAAAACCTTCGGGTACAGAGCCCATAACCCCGGCCGACCAGATCACATTTTTTGTGTGAATGCTTTTGCCGCCTTCAAAAGTGATGGTAGTGCCATCATAGCTTTCTACCTTTTCGCCCGTCATCACTTCAACGCCCATTCCTGTTAAAAAGTCTTTGGCTGCTTTTGAAGCCTGTTCTGACATCGAGCTTAATACCCTCGGCATAAAATCAACCAGGTAAACCTTCATGTGTTCCTTTTGCAGTTCGGGGTAATCTTTATTAAGGATGTGATTGCGTAATTCGGCTAATGCTCCGGCTAATTCAACACCAGTTGGCCCGGCGCCAACTAAAACAAAGCTCAGGTAAGGTTCGCGTTCTTCTTTGGTTTTTTGCAGTACAGCTTCTTCCAGGTTTTGCAGGATCAAATACCTCAGGTTAAGCGCCTCCACAATGGATTTCATGGGCATGGCATTGTGCTCAATATCCTTATTGCCGAAAAAGTTAGTGGTCGATCCCGATGCGATCACCAGGTAATCATAAGGAATTTCGCCTATAGTGGTATCAAGGGTGTTTTTATCCGGGTTGATCTTAGTAACCTCGGTCATCCTGAAACGGAAATTCTTTTGATCGTCAAAGTTTTTCCTTAGCGAGAAGGAAATTGACCCAGCTTCAAGACTACCGGTTGCTACCTGGTACAACAGGGGCTGAAAGGTATGATAGTTGTGCTTATCCAGCATCAATACATCTACGGGTTCATCAGCTAAAGCCTTGGCTACTTCGAGGCCGCCAAAGCCGCCGCCTATGATGACTACCTGAGGGAATTTTGATGCATTTTCAGTTTTCATATTGATATGAGTTATCTAATATCTTATAAACAAAAAAGGCTCCAAATGTTGTTTGGAGCCTTTTGATACTATTTTACATGACGTTATTTCAGGTCTTTTTTACCAAAGTCAATAATTACCGGTGTAGCGATACAGATAGAAGAATAAGTACCGAAACATACCCCGATCAATAATGCGAATGAGAACCCGCGGATAACATCCCCACCGAATATGAATAAGATGATCAGCACGAACAATACAGTAAGCGCGGTGATAATAGTACGGCTTAATGTTTTGTTGATAGCGTGATTGATCACCTCTTTAGGATCATCGGTTGCCGAATGGTGCAGTTCAAGGAACTCACGGATACGGTCAAATACCACAACAGTATCATTGATAGAGTAACCAATTACCGTCAATATGGCCGCTATAAATGATTGGTCGATATCAAGATCAAGGAACGGCACATTTTTAAACAAGGTAAAGAAAGAGAGCACCATCAAAGCATCGTGCAAAGTTGCTATCATCGCACCTAAACTGAACTGCCATTTACGGAACCTGATCAGGATGTATGATGATATAATAATGATTGCGAACAATACAGTCCAGAAAGCCGACTTCTTCAGTCCTTCGGCGATAGTAGCTTTAACTTTTTGATATTTGATTTTAGTTGGATCATCAACAACCTTTGTTGCCGGGTTTTGATTTAAAGCGTTGAACAACGTTTGCCTAACTTTTGCATCAGCAGTTGTTGTATTTTCCTCGATCAGATATTTAGTAGTGATACTTATACTATTGCCACCATATGTTTTAACCTCGCTCGCGCCTAAAACTTTATCAATTGCGCTGTGTACCATATCGGTAGTCACGTTGGGGTTATCAAACGGGATCACATAATTACGACCGCCTACAAAGTCCACACCATAATTAAATCCCTGTGTAAACATGGAGATAAGACCCGCGATAATGAAAGCACCAGAGAATATGTAAAATTTAAAGCGGTTTTTTACAAATCCAAAATTGGCGTTTTTAAAAGTATGCGAGCTCCACGGATTAGAAAATTTGATATCCCATCCTTTGGTAACCATCCATTCAAAAATAACCCTTGAGATCAGTAAAGAGCAGAACAATGAGGTAGCGATACCGATCATTAATACTACAGCAAATCCCTGTATCGGGCCGCTTCCGAAAGTAAACAGGATCAAACCGGTAAGGAAGGTACTGATGTTGGAGTCTAATATAGAAGGAAGCGCATGTTTGAAACCATCGGCCACAGCCAGCTTAAGTGATTTGCCTAAGGCCAGTTCCTCTCGCACACGTTCATAGATCAATACGTTGGCATCAACCGATATACCCAACGTGAGCACGATACCTGCCACACCCGGCATGGTTAATACCGCGTTTAAGCTGATCAATACTCCCATCAGGAAGAATACGTTGAACATTACCGCAACCACCGCAATAGTACCTGCGCGGTTGTAGTAGGCGATCATAAATATAAGAACCACGATAAAGCCTAATACCGATGATAATAAGCCTGCGTGGATAGCCTGTTGACCTAATGTAGCTCCAACAGTAGCTTCCGATGCTATTACAGCAGGCGCAGGCAAGCGGCCTGCTTTTAAAACGTTGGCTAAATCCTTGGTATCTTCCTGGCTAAAATTACCTGATATGGACGAAACGCCACCAGATATTTTATTGATAACGCCAGGGGCCGAATAAACATTATTATCTAATACGATAGCGATGGCCTGTCCTCTTGAGTTGGGAGTTTTAGGAGCAGCATCAGCTGTGATCTCTTCCCATTGTTGTGCACCCTGCGGGTCCATTGACATGCTAACTTCCCAGCCGCCTTTTTGTTGGTCTATCTCACTCCTGGCATCGGTAACCACGTCGCCGATAAGTACCGGACCATTTTTAGGGCCTGATAATTTTACAGCAAAAAGCTCAAGGCGTTTAACGTCATCGCCAAATTGTTTTTTGCTGTCATCTTTATCGATTGGTTTTACCCCCCATAAAAATTTAAGGTTTGATGGGATAACGCTTTTAACTGCGGTTGAAGCAAGATATTTATCGATACGGGCAGTGTCATTAACCGCTGCAAAGCCAACAACCGGCCCTTGTGCAGGTTGAGCGCCGCCGCCGTTTTGAGATTGATAAACATTTGGTATCAATGCGTTTTTACCAAACAGGCTTACCCCATCTGTTGCATTTTGTTTCTCTTTAAGAGCATCAGGACCTTTCTGGGCCTGTTGAAGCTTTGACAGTAAACTGTTAGCCGGTACGTTTTTCTTAACCGCACTGGTGTCAACTTTTTCTTTCTTAGCTGAGTCTTTTTGAGCTTTAGCAGTTGCAGTGATAACGCCGCTTATTTTTTCAAGAATAGGCAATGCCTCGATGTTATCGAAAGTTTTATAGAACTCCAGTTTTGCAGTGTTCTGTAAAAGTTTACGAACACGCTCCGGTTCGGTTACACCAGGTAGTTCTATCAGTATCTGGTTCTTGTCCTTCAACTGCTGAATATTGGGTTGTGTAACGCCAAACTGGTCTATACGGGTATTTAAAACCGTATAGGTTTGCGTTACGGCTACATCTGCCTGGTCCTTTAAGTAGGTTTCTACTTCAGCGTTAGTCGCGTTGAACTTAAGGTGCTCCTGGTTATCCCTGGTTGAAAAGATGGTAGCCAGCTTACCGTTAGGGTTCAGTTTTTCATACTCATTAACAAACAGGGTGATATAATCACTCTGGCTTGTAATGGCATCAACATCGGCTTTATCTAAAGCCTGTTTGAAAGCAATATCAGGATTGTTGCCCGATAATGTAGTGATCAGTTCGCGCAATTCTACCTGCATAGTCACGCTCATACCGCCCTGCAAATCGAGTCCCAAAGCCAGTTCGTGGCTTTGGCAATACTGATAGTCGTATTTTAACAGCGGATAAACCGGCTGTGTAGAAATTGAATCCATGTATGCTGTGTATTTAGCAGCATTACCTTTTGCGTACGCCTTAGCATCTCCCTCAACTTTGTGCGCCACCCAAGTAAACGACAACTGGTACAGACATACTGCAGTTAGCAGAATGGCGAAAAATTTAATAACCCCTTTACCTTGCATTGTAAATTATAATATGTAATAAATTAGTTTATAAGCCTTTTTTAACAAGACGGCAAATCTAATAAAATTTTATAAGCATAAAATTTTATATTCAAACAAAATAAAGCTTTTAAATGTTAGCGCCTCTCAAGCGTGATAAACGAGTATGGAAGCTTGTTTTTTTCATCAGGCTGATGATCTTCGCGGGCGGTCTCCTTCCATTCGCTGTCGTTGATTTCGGGGAAAAAGCTGTCGGCCTCAAATTTTTGATGAACTATGGTCAGATAAATACGGTCGGTTAAATGAATAGACTGCCGGTAAATTTCGGCGCCGCCTACAATAAACACTTCGTCTTCATCGGCACATAAAGCCAAAGCAGCATCAATGGAACTCACTACTTCGCACCCTTCAATGTGCATTACGTGCCTGGTGATGATAATATTCCTGCGATTAGGCAGCGGCTTACCAACAGAATCAAAGGTTTTGCGCCCCATAATTACCGTATGGCCCGTGGTGATATTCTTGAAATGTTTCAGATCGGCGGGCAGGTACCAAAGTAATTGGTTGTCTTTGCCGATGGCGTTGTTTTCGGAAATAGCTACTACTATGGTTTTTGTCATTAGTTATTTTGTCTGAACCATGATTCCCTGGATTCAAGGATTGCCATGATTTTTATAAATTCCGTTAATTTCTTAATTCTGAAAATTCTGATTCAGACAAGAACTACACCGCAACAGCTCCTTTTATATGCGGCCATGGATCATAATTTTCGAGTGTGAAATCTTCGTACTTAAACTGAAAGATATCTTTAACATCAGGATTAATTTTCATGGTTGGCAACGCACGTGGCTCGCGGCTTAGCTGCAGGTTGGTTTGCTCGATATGATTGTTATAGAGGTGTGCATCGCCGAAAGTGTGTACAAAGTCGCCGGGTTCCAGGTTGCATACCTGCGCCACCATCATCGTTAGTAAGGCATACGAGGCTATATTAAAAGGAACACCCAAAAATATATCCGCGCTGCGCTGGTATAGCTGGCACGAAAGTTTACCATTCGCCACATAAAACTGGAACAGACAATGGCAGGGTGGAAGCGCCATGCGTTCCACATCAGCTACATTCCATGCGGACACCATCATGCGGCGCGAGTCGGGATTGTTTTTAATTTGATTTACCACCTGCGTGATCTGGTCGATATGCCCGCCACCAGGTTTTGGCCATGACCGCCATTGGTAACCGTATACCGGCCCCAGGTTGCCGTCAGCATCGGCCCACTCATCCCAAATACGCACGCCATTCTCTTTCAGGTAACGGATATTGGTATCGCCCTGCAAAAACCATATCAACTCGTGTATGATCGATTTAAGATGAAGCTTCTTGGTAGTAACCAAAGGGAAACCCTCCTGCAAATTAAAACGCATCTGGTAGCCAAACACGCTCAGGGTACCGGTGCCGGTACGGTCATGCTTTTGAGCGCCGTTCTCCAGCACATGCTTCATTAAATCGAGGTATTGTTTCATGTTAGTTGTATTGGTTGTAAGGGCTGTATTGGTTGTACTAGTTTTAGTTGTTAAAAGAAGTTGATGACCAATTCAACTAAAACAACATTTACAACTGCTCCAACCAATTTCCACTACAAAGAAAAATAATCTATTTTTGGTATCCTACGGATGTTCAAAAATACATCCTTTGTTAATCAATCTGCATGATCGTATTTCCAAACGCCAAGATCAATATCGGTATTAATATTATAGGCCGTCGTGCAGATGGGTATCATGATATAGAAACCATTTTTTACCCGCTGCCTATTCATGATGTTCTGGAGGCTATTCCGGGTGATCATTTAACTTTTCAATCCTCCGGGCTCGATATACCGGGCGAAACAGCGGATAATCTTTGCATAAAAGGATATCACTTAATAAAAAAGGACTACGACCTGCCGCCCTTAAATATATACCTGCACAAGCATATCCCGATAGGGGCGGGGCTTGGTGGTGGCTCGGCGGATGCCGCGTTTTTTATTAAGCTGGTGAATACTCAATTTAATTTGGGATTGTCTGCCAAACAGATGATGGACTACGCAAGGCAATTGGGCGCCGACTGCGCTTTCTTCATCGAGAACAAACCTTTGTTCGCTTTTGAAAAAGGCGATCAGTTTGAGTCCATCCATCTCGACCTGTCAAAATACAAGATCGTATTGGTGATGCCGCCAACTCATGTATCAACCGGTGAGGCTTACCGGGGTGTGAAACCCGCACCTGTAAAACATTCGTTGTACGATTTGATAGCAGAGCCCATCCAAGAATGGAGAAATCTGATCAAGAACGATTTTGAGACCTCCGTATTTAAAAATCATCCCGAAATCCGTGGCGTAAAAGCAGCCTTGTATGAGGCTGGCGCCGTATACGCCAGTATGAGCGGCAGTGGGGCCTCTGTTTTTGGCATTTTTAATGAAAAAATCGCCCTTCCAGAGCTGGAAAGGGACAATTTGGTGTTTTATTGAAATTTCGAATTTCGAATGTTCAATTTCGAAATTCGTTTAGTAAATTCTTTAAATCCGAAATTGAACATTCGAAATTCGAAATCAGATACCTGCATCTTCGGTAACCCCACGGCCAACTGCTTCTACCCAATCGCGATCGCCCCAACCTTTGGCTACAGCACTCAATAAGCGGTTATGTATGGCGACTCCAATTGGCATGGGGGTTTCGCTTTGCTGAGCCAGTTTAAACGCCAGGCGTGCGTCTTTATAGCCTAATTTGGCTTTAAATCCCACGGGTTCGTATTGTTTATTGGCGATGAGCTTGCCGTAGTTCTGATAAATAGGCGCATTGAAAATTGTTGAGCCGAAGAAATCTGCCACTTTTGCGCGGTCCAGTCCGTGCTTCTCTGCGAGGGTGAAAGCCTCGGCCATGATCTCAAGTGACGACATGATCATAAAATTCCCTGCTATCTTCACCACATTAGCGCCGCCGGGATCCTCGCCAAAATCGGCTATACTTTGTCCAATGCATTCCAATATAGGTTTGGCTATGTCTTTTGACTTATGATCTCCCGATACACAGATAAAAAGTTTTTTTGCCGCCGCCGCTTCCGGCCTGCCAAATACGGGAGCCGCTAAATAGCTGCTGCCGGAACTTTTGTGTAATGCTGAAATTTTTTGCGCCACGTCTGGCGAGATGGTGCTCATGGAGATATGCAGCCCGCCTTTTTGCAAAGTTTGTAACAGGCCATCTTTACCGTTTACAGATTCCATTACTACATCATCGTCCGCCAGCATCGTAATAACTACTGCCACATTCTTTGCCGCTTCAGCAGGCGTTTTACATTTGGTGATAGACGATTGATCCAGTTCGTTAGCTTTTTCAATACTGCGGTTATAAACCTGTAAATGATAACCGGCCGCGATTAAATTTTTGGCCATGTTAACGCCCATGTTCCCGAGGCCAATAAATCCTAATTTCTTTTCCATAGTTTAACTGATATAATCCCTGTCCTCATCGCTTAGTGTATTCGATGGTTTGGTTGAAGTTTCGATTTCTTCATCCTGGCCCTTAATGTATTTTGGTCTGCCGGGGCGACCGACCAACACGCCGATAATAAATGCAACGGCCGCCACAGCCAGCAGCATCACCAATTTTGAAATTCGAAAAGTGGCAAACAAAAGCTTGAACGGTACCTCATCGGTATTTTGCATGATCACTACAGTTAGCAGTACTGTAATGAGAATTAAGAACATCGTTTTTATCCTCATGATAATTTTATTTTAAACAGTGGTTGCAAGATGTGGTTTTTAAATATAGATGAAAATGTGGCAAACCTAAGCCTATATAAATTTACAAAAAATGAGAGTAGCATTCCTTTAACTCTTCAAAATATATTCTGACCGTATTTAAAAAAGCATTCAAAAAAATTAAGCAAAGCCCGGAGGTCGTTTCTTTGATTTATGCTAACGCGAATTTTGATAAAGAAAAAATAGGAGAGAGGCTGGGTTTCACTTTGACAGTAATTCTCTGATCCAGCCTGAAGAAAATTGATCACATAATTATTGAAATCCGGTGCTCTCAGAGCGTCTGATTTTCTTCAAAAAATCTTTAACCGCATACAAGATCAGTGTCTGCTCAAAATTTCACAAAAGCTGTATCATGATTTCAATACACCTTGTATCAAATTGCCGAATAGATGCACTATGGGAACTTTTTGTTTATAAAAACAAGTTTAATTATTTGATTATTAATTAATTAATAGCGTTAAAACTGCTGATTTTTATGAATTACTAATATTTTTAGTTTTTGGATTGAAATAAAAAATAAGAAACGTTAAATAATGACTTGATATAAGTATTATATATATCTGATTATTAGATAAATAAATTATTTAAATATTTTCAATTATTAGAAATAAACAAAACTAATTAGCTCTTTTTATTAAGTAAAGCGAGGCTTCCCCGTTACAGGGGCGTGAAAAATTAAACACACTAAGCAAAATTGAGATTTTGCGCCTGTTCGCACGAAGGAATAAAAATGGGTCTTTATTAGAGCTAAAATGGATAGTCGTTTAAAAGGCCTTAAAATGCGCCTGGAGGAGTGAGGTTTTGTTATCTCTGCCCTACCCTATCAGGATAGATCGCGCGGGGATTCTTATGCCGCGAGTACGGCCGAAAACAAAAGTGCGGGAAAATATTAACGGTTTTTTCTTTTGACGATCTGCTTTTGAGCAACAGGAAAAAGAAAGATGGTGGAGAGGATAATGATGGCACCAACCCAGAAACCGGGCGTCATTTTGTTCATGTCGCCAAAAAAAACAAACGACATAATGATGCCATATACCGGCTCGAGGTTAGTGATGAGGGCCACCCGGAAGGCCGAAAGTTCGCGCATTACAGATACCCCCGCCACGTAGGCAAGCGAAGTACAGATGGTGCCCAAAAGTAAAAGATAGCCAATATCTGCACGGTGCAATAGCATCGATTTATCGAACCCATTTGTAGCTACGAGGAAAATGGAGATCCATATAAACGCCCCGGCGAGCTCGTAAAATGCGATAACGGGGGCTTCATATTTCTTAACCTGTCTTGAATTAATGATAGAAAAAAGGCTGGCGCATACCGCGCTTATCAAGCCTGCAATGATACCCTTAGTGTATTGTGTTTCAAATTTGAATATGATCAATATCCCGGTTATGATAAGCGACCCGGCGACGATCTCCATTTTTGAGATCCTTGTTTTATTGATCAAAGGTTCAAAAATGGCAGTAAATAAAGTGATGGAGGAGAGGCATACAAGGCTTACAGAAACGGTTGATAGCTTAATGGAAAGGAAGAATAATATCCAATGGCCTCCTACCAGTGCGCCTGTAAATACCAGTTTTAAAAAGGTATTGTGGCTTATTTTTAAGCCCGTTTTATTAAAATTGAAATAAAGAAACAAGGAAACGGATGCGATAAGCACGCGATACCACACCAATTGAACTGCCGCTATGGTGATCAGTTTGCCTAAGATACCAGTAAAACCCCAGATAAAAACCGTGAAATGGAGTATCAGCAGGTTCTTATTTATAGGAGCCGGTGAAATTTCTTCCGGCATTATTTAGGCGCTTTTGTAAGTAAATAATAGCCAAATGCCCCAAATACTACATTGGGCATAAACACCGAAATTAACGGCGGCGCACCTCCTTTTACGGAAAATACCAGTGCAAAGCGTTCAACCACGATGTAAGCGAAGCATAATAAAATGCCTAACCCCAAAGGCAGGCCGATCCCTCCGCGTACTTTACGCGAGGACATAGAAACCCCGATCAGGGTGAGTACATACGTAGATAAAGGATATACAAAGCGATGATATTTTTCAAAAAGCATATCGGTAAGTTCGCCTGTTCCGCGCAACTGGGCCTTGTCAATAGACTTATTAAGCACTTTCATTGACATGGCGCTATACTGATTATCATGCTGCTCAAAATCTTCGGGGCGCATATCCAGGGTGGTATCTTTAGAAACGCCATGCCACAACATGCTTTCTTTTAGCCCGTTTACGTGTCTGATGCTAAAAACTCTCATTGTCCAGATCCGTTTTACAGAATCATAAGCAATGGATTGGGCCACTATCTTCTCTTTTAGCTCGTCACCGTTAAATTTCTCTAAAATAAATTCATAGCCGGTTTTCAGATCGGCCTGGTACGATTTTACGTAAACAAAAGTCTGTTTATCCAACTGCATGTGTACCTCGCTTTTTGTAGGGTCGGCATCGCTGAAGTGCGTATTTTCAAAATCGACCTTTAGCCTGTTGGTATATGGGATAAGATAGACGTTTGCAAAAAAGGAGATAATGAATAATAGCGTGGCGGATATAAAATAGGGCCTTAAGAAGCGTGAAAAACTGGCCTTGGAGGTCAGAATAGGCACAATCTCGGTCTGATTAGCCATTTTAGCGGTAAAAAGAATAACAGCCAGGAAATTGATAAGCGGAGATAAATAATTGAGATAAAAAGGAATAAACCCGGCATAATACTGGAAAGCGATATCATGCAGCGAGGAATTTTTTTTCAGGAAGTTATCCAGGTGCTCTGATATATCAAACACTACCATCACTACCGAAAATATGGCCATGGTAAACATAAAAGTACCGAGGTACTTTTTGATGATATACCGGTCAATTACACTCAGATATTTGTTAATAATTGATCTCATTTATAGTCTTTGGCCCAGGCGGTTTACCATAATTTTTTTCCAGTCATAAAACTCACCCGAGATGATCTTTTTCCGTGCTTCTTTAACCAGCCACAAATAAAAATGCAGGTTATGCAGCGTTGCTATCTGTGCGCCAAGCATTTCGCCCGAATGTATTAAATGGCGAAGATAAGCTTTTGTATAGGCAGTATCTGCAAACAAGTCGCTATCAGCCTCAATTGGGTTAAAATCGTTTTTCCACTTTTCGTTTTTGATATTGATAATGCCTTCTTTGGTAAACAGCATCCCGTTACGGCCGTTACGCGTTGGCATCACGCAATCAAACATATCTATACCTAAAGCGATGTTTTCCAACAGGTTTACCGGTGTGCCTACACCCATTAAATAACGTGGTTTTTGCACCGGTAATATATCGCACACTATTTCAGTCATGGCATACATTTCTTCGGCAGGTTCGCCTACTGAAAGGCCGCCTATGGCATTTCCCTCGCGTTCAAACGAAGCGATCACCTCAGCCGATCTGGTGCGCAGATCTTTATATACCGATCCCTGTACAATGGGGAATAAAGTTTGGCTGTACCCGTATTTTGGTTCCGTACTATCAAAACGTTCGCAGCAGCGTTTAAGCCAGCGGTGGGTCATTTCGATTGATTTCCTCGCGTATTCATATTCGCAAGGGTAAGGCGTACATTCATCAAAGGCCATGATTATATCAGCGCCGATGATCCTTTGTATATCCATCACATTTTCAGGTGTAAACAAATGTTTCGAGCCATCAATATGCGAACGGAAAGTAACGCCCTCTTCTTTGATCTTTCTTACTTCGGTGAGCGAATAAACCTGGTAGCCGCCGCTATCAGTTAAAATGGGTTTGTCCCAGCCATTAAAACGGTGCAGCCCGCCAGCTTTTTCTAAAGTATCCAAACCCGGCCTTAAGTATAAATGATAGGTATTGCCCAGGATAATATCGGCCTTAATATCATCCTTAAGTTCGCGCTGATGCACGGCTTTTACGGTGCCTGCAGTGCCTACAGGCATAAATATCGGGGTTTGAATAGTGCCGTGATCCGTTGTGATCTCGCCTGCGCGGGCTTTTGAAAGGCTATCCTGTGCTGTTAAAGTAAATTTCATTGCGGGCTGCAAAATTAGTCATTTATGATTACAGTTGTGAGGTGCCTTGGAATTTGTAAGGTTGGAAAGTTTTTTGATTGAAAAACCAAAAGCTCCGGTCATATGATTTAACGTTACAACCTTCCAACTTTTCAACATTACAACGATTAAACAAACATATCTCGCCGATTTTTAACAAATTTGCGCGATATATTGATCTGATTTGGAAGCCTATTTACCCGATGCTTTATTTATACTGTTAACTCTAAGTTTTATAGCCCAGCTATATTATCTCATCAGCTATCATAGCAGGCTTAAGGGCTATAAACCAGCGGATGAGTTAACACCTGCGAATATTCCTGTTTCGGTGATCATAAGCGCCCGCAATGAGGCAAAGAACCTGGTTGCTAACTTGCCGTTGATTTTAGCGCAAAATTATCCTGATTTTGAGGTGGTAGTAATTAATGATTGCTCGGTAGACGATTCTGGGGATCTGCTAAAAGAGATCCAGATGAAACATCCGGATTTAAAAATTGTTACCGTTACACAGAACGACCGTTTTAAAACCGGCAAAAAGTTCGCGCTCACCATGGGTATAAAAGCAGCAAAAAACGAATATTTGCTATTTACCGATGCAGATTGCCAACCGGCTTCAACCAATTGGATAGCCCGTATGGCAGCAAATTTTTCTGACACTAACGAGATAGTGCTGGGGTATTCTCCTTATTATAAGACCAGGAATTTCCTTAATTCATTTATACGTTTCGAGACCCTGAAAACGGCAATTAATTACCTGTCTACAGCATTGGCAGGCAATCCGTATATGGGTATAGGCCGTAATTTAGGTTATACTAAAACACTGTTCTTTAAAAATAAAGGATTTGCAGCGCACATGCATGTGATGTCGGGGGATGATGATTTGTTTGTAAATCAAAATGCCAATGCGGATAATACGGCAATTGAGATACACCCGGATTCATTTGTTTTTAGTGATGCAAAAACTACTGTCTCTTCATTGTACCGGCAAAAGAAAAGGCACATGGGCGTTGGCAAATTGTATAAAAATAAGCACCGCAAAATGTTAAGTTTTGATGCGCTCAGTGGGTTTTTATTTTATATATTGCTCGTATTATGCCTGGTTTTAAATTATGACCCATGGCCGGCATTAGGTTTGTTTATTTTCAGACTGATTTGCCAGGTAATAGTATATTATAAGGTATTCAAAAAATTAGACGGTAAAAATTTATTATGGTATTTACCTCTTTTTGACCTTGTTTATTATGTTTATTTGAATATTTTTGGATTGATCGGAACATTTATAAAAACTACTAAGTGGAAGTAAACGCAAATTTTACCGAAAACGCTAAAAACGATTTTCATCTTGTTGTTAAAGCACGCGAAGGAAATCAGAAAGCTTATGCTGACCTGATGCACAGGTACAAAGATTCTATCTATTTCATGGCGCTAAAAATGGTTAACAATAAGGAGGACGCCATGGACCTCACGGTAGAAACCTTTGCTAAGGCATTTGAGAAACTGGAAAAATACCAACCCGATTATGCTTTCAGTACCTGGTTGTTTCGCGTTGCGACAAATAATTGTATCGATTTTATCAGGAAAAAAAAATTGAATACAATGTCCATCCACGGAATGGTTGATGATGAAGGGGAGGAAAAAACACTGCAGATAAAAGCTGATGTGCTGAACCCGGAAGAATCATCCATCAAAAAACAACAGACACAGGAATTAAAGTTACTGATAGAAAGTTTGCCGGTACGTTACCGTAACCTGATCACCCTGCGTTATTTTGATGAACTATCGTATGAAGAAATAGCCCAGCAGTTAGATTTGCCTTTGGGTACGGTTAAGGCCCAGCTATTCAGGGCGAGATACTTGCTCGGTAATATCATCAACCGTTTCAACAGGGATGACATCTGATCTGATCTTAAAATATTTCCCCGATCTAACCCCGCAACAACAGCAGCAATATTGGCAACTGCCTGAGCTTTATCAATTTTGGAACGACCAGATCAATGTGATATCCCGTAAGGATATCGAGTATTTGTTTGAGCGCCATATATTACACTCCTTAGGTATAGCAAAAGTAATTTCTTTTTTGCCCGGCGAAACGGTATTGGATATAGGCACGGGTGGTGGTTTCCCCGGCTTGCCGCTGGCAATCATGTTTCCTGATACCCAGTTTTATTTGGTAGATTCCATTGGCAAAAAGATCAAGGTTGTAAATGAGGTAGCTAAAGCCATCGGGCTAAAAAATATTAAAGCCGAACATATAAGAGCCGAACAGGTACCCGGAAAGTTTGATTTTGTAGTTTCAAGGGCGGTAACACAGCTAAAAGACTTTTATCCCTGGGTAAAAGGAAAATTCAACAAGGCTTCTAAAAATGCCATCCCCAATGGTATTTTGTATTTGAAAGGCGGCGACCTTGAAAAAGAAATTGCCGAATCGGGGCTGTCCGTTCAGCAATTTCACTTAAAAGATTTTTTTGAGGAAGAATTTTTTGATACCAAAAAGGTAATCCATATAAAACAGTAAGGGAAGGAACCCTTACCGCTATCTGTTTTCTTTAATTTTTATCTTTCTTATTGTTGTTTCTTGGTTGCCGTGCGGGTTTAGAAGACCTTGACTGGCGATTATTCTGGCGGTTGTTGTTATTGTTAGTAGCAGGAGCTGTTTTATTACCTGCCGCCGGATTAGTTGTAGTAGCATTTGTTGCTGCCCGATTTGTGCCACCTGTAGGTGTATTGTTGGCACCGGCGTTATTATTGTGGTTTAAATTAGAACCGCCTGCACCCTGGGCCCTAACCGAAGCAGTGTTCACCCTGCTTATTGCAGCTGCAGATGGATGCCCATTATTTACACGGGCAAACTGGTTTTTGTCTGTACTTGCTGCCTGCTGGTGCGAAAGCTGTTCAGAAGTAGGCTGAACATGCGGTGCCTTCATAGCAGCAAGTTCCTCTGGTCTTGGCCTTGCCGTAACGCCGCCGGTACCATTAAAGCTGGTACGGTTAACGGTTGTATTATTAACTACCACTGTGCGGTCAACATAAGTATTATGGATAACGGTAGTGTTTACATTCACAACGGCTGTATTATAACGGAAAGATCTTCCATACCACCCACCTCCTACAAATCCAACACCGCCGTATCCGTAGCCATAATTAATGCCGCCATAGAAGCCAACTGAAGCACCCCAATAGCCATGGTGAAATCTGTACACACCGCCTACGAAACCCCAGTATGCGGGTGTCCATAAAAGGCCCGGATTTGGCGGGGCAACCCATACGCCCGGTACCCAAAAAAAGCCATTTGCTAAGTTGAAGGCCCAGTAGCCAGGTGTCCATAAATAACCATCAGTTGGGCATGGCGGTTGCTGATAGGTTGGCAATTCGGGCGGGGCTGTATTTGCTGTTACAGTAACATTTGCCTGCGCATTTGCATTATCACTGTTTTGTGCATTTTGATCAGGGGTGTTATTTTGATTCGGATCAGCAGCAGGGGCCTGGGCAGCAGGATTACCTTTCGCGATCATAGCTGCAACAATATCATCGGGCACTCCATCCCGTTTCAGGGCGATAAGTCCGTCTGTTGAAACATCAAAATTGCATACTGAATTGTCAATTTTTGCGAAGATGATCTGCTTGCCAATACCGGCTTTGCTCAATTGCGTGATGGTTTGATTGGTAACAACATCATTTGTTTGTGCATACGATCCGGATGGAAGCAGTATCCCGATAAATAAGAGTATTAAACAACTGTAAAAAGTTTTTAGGAAAGAAGATTGAATTGATTTTAGGCGTAGTTTTCCAGGGGTAGGGGTGTTAGTGTGGTACATATATTAAATTTAGATTTATAAAATTGCCTTATCAGGGGCGTTAATGCAATGTATTTAGTGGTGTATTAATTTTTATTTTTTGTCGTGTCTTTCTTTGCTTTTTTCTTAAAAAGGTTCAGTGGATTAGGTGGTGGCGGTGGTCCCCCTGGCGGCGGTGTAACTGTTGTTGGTGGTGCAACTGCTGTTGGAGGTGCAGTCGCTTTAGCATTATCACTTTTTTTAGCGGCGGTATCTTTTTTATGCTTTTTAAACGGGTTGATCTTTTTGAACAATTCATCTGGTGGGGGTGGTGGCTGCGGAGGTGGCGGGCTTTGTGCAAATGCATGAGATGCGATACACAAAAGCCCCGTAGTTACGGGAAACATCAGCAGGTACTTAAGCCTTGCTTTATTACCTGTCTTTTTTTCTAATGCCATAGTTTTTAAATGATGGTTAATTATATTAAAGGCTGAGCCGGCTTATCAGTTGCCGGTTTTTTTACTTTCTTTTTAGTAACCGTTTTCTTTTTGTGCGTAGTAACTGTGGGCTTAGGAGCAGGCGGCGGTGTTACAGGAGTAGGTAAGGGTGGTGGAGGTGGCTTAACCGCTTCGGCATGCTCATCTGCTTTACTACTGGTATTATCAGCGTTTTTCTTTTTAAATGGGTTGATCTTGGTCCACACCTCTTTTATGGACTTTAACTTTGGATGAGGTGGTGGAGGCGGCGGCCTGCGGATGGTATCACGTTGTATAAATGCAGTCGTTGAAAACAACAAAAACACCAAACTCAATGAAAGAACTGACAAGCGTTTTATTCCTGTAACGGCAGCCGAACCTTTCCCCTTGCTAAACATCATGCAATAAGCTCTATTTAATTAGGATTTAACGATGGTTATTTACCAAACATTAAAGTTATTAAAAAATAATCATTTTAAAATAGAGGCTAAAACCCCATAAAAAAATGCCTGATCCAATGGTCAGACATTTTTTTAATACGATGGTTTATTGGGCTAAGAAATATTATTATCCCGATGTTTTATTACAGATAAGAATACGTTTGTATCGATCCTACAAAATTAGGTTTCCCAGATATTTCAGCGTTAACGGGTTCAGGAAAGTATGTTTTTATTTTAGCATTGCCTACCAAATTAAAAGTAATTGCCAGCACATAATCGCCAGGTGTTTTGTTGATTGTACCCTCATAAGCTTTTAATACTTTTACAACCTCATCATCACAGCCATGCCCAATACCGCTGATGATCTTTGCATCAGTAATCCTATGATCGCTGTTTACTGTAATTTGAGCGATCACATTCCCGGTAATTTTGCTATCCCTCGCTTCTGTAGGATAAAGCACATAGTGCCAGAGATAAACTGCCAAGTTTTTTAAGTTATTGTCCCAATAGCTTGGCGGTGGAAATTTTACTGCATCTTTTGGTGGTGCAGGCTGTGGTGGCGGCGGAGCAAGTTTTATTTTAACCGGCTGCGCTGGTGGCGGTGGAGATGCAAGTTTTACTTTAACCGGCGGCGCAGGCGGTGGTGGCGGTGCGAAATTTACTTTGACGGGCGGGATTGGCCCACGAACAGGCGGAGGCCCCATTGGCGCAGGTGGCGGCGGTGGCATTTTGTCAAATATCGCCATTGACGGGAACGTGTAACCATATTTGTCCTTCAGTAATTTTAAATCCGCAGTTGAAGCTGAATTTTTATAATACTCTTTTTCAGTACCATTTTTTTCAATAATGATCACCCGGAAGTTTGTTTTGCGATTGATCAAATAAGCGGTTTCCTGGTATTTGTAGCCTTTTGAAGTAACGGCTTTGTTCAGGAAATCCTTTTTTACCGTATCCGCTTTGTTTTTATGATGCGGTACACTTATAGGCAGTTCGTGCCGTGGCGCCAGGTCTACTAATGCATAGGTTTTAGTAAACCCAAGTGTGGAAGCACAAAGCAGTCCTCCGATTAAAGGGAGCACAAACAGGTATTTCAGCCTTGCTGCATTCCCTGATCTTTTTTGGTGTAACATCATAATTCGTTTTTTGAGTAGGCTTTTATTAAAGAAGGTATTGGTTAGCATATTTTCATGAATACCGTAAGCATTGTTCACCAGGAAATCGGTATAAACATCAGCGCTGGGTTCTTTATCTACGGTTTGGCTATCGGCAATAAACTCATGCACTTCCTTCATGCTGTTTTGCAGCAGGTACAGGAAAGGGTTAAACCAGTTGATGATCTTCAGCAATTCCAGGTAAATAATATCCCAGCTGTGTTTTTGCCGGATATGGATCAATTCATGATTGATGATGGTTGACGACAGCGTAAGGCCCGGACTCACATACAGGTAATTGAAAAACGAAAACGCGTTATTTTCATCAGGCAATTCTACCAGCTTGAAAGCTTCATTTTCCGCAGTTTTATTGCGATGCGATAGCCTGATCAGTTTATAGATCTTCACCATAAAATTGACCAGCAACAGGATTACGATCAGCGCATAGCCCAATAGAAAATAATCGATCAGCGGCCATGAGGTATCAAAGGCTGTTTTGATGTGCACACTGGTGATGACAGGCTGTATATCAATAGTTGTTATTGCCATATTTCGCAAGCGGGCGACAGGAGGGTTTAAAACACCTATCCTGATCAATGGAATAATGAACGCCGGCACAGTACTCACCAGCAGGTAAACGCGGTTCAGCTGGTAATAGGTTTCCCTGCTCAAAAGCAGGTAATACAGCAAATAGAAGGCAACCAGGTAAAGATTAGCTTCCAGTAAATAATGTATCCAGCTCATGGTTTTTGCGATTTAAGTTTTTCGGCCAGTTTGGTTATTTCTTCCAGTTCTTTCAGATCAAGGTTTTTTTCTTTCACCAGGAACGACACCAGGCTTTGGTAGGAGTTACTGAAATAGTTGGTCATCATCTTATCAAAGGTGAATTTTTTGTATTCATCCTCGCTTATCAGCGCGAAATACACATGCGAATTGCCATAAGCTTTATGGTCAATAAATCCCTTCCCTTCAAGTACCCTCACCACGGTGGATACGGTATTATAGGCAGGTTTCGGCTCCGGCATTTTTTCGATGATATCCTTTACAATACCCTCATTTAATTGCCATAATATTTGCATCACTTGCTCTTCGGCTTTGGTCAGTTCTTTTATTTTCATAGTAAACTATTTTTATAGTTAGATAAAGGTAAAACTATTTTTATAGTTTGCAAACTATTTATGTAGTTTTTTAACAAAAAAGTTTTTTGCTAAAAATTTGAGCAAATAATAGATTTATTATAATTTCACATCCGCACATTTGCATATTCGCACATCTGCACATCAATAACATGTCATTACTTCACCAGGTTGCATTATCTTTTATAAAAAATATTGGCCCCGTATTGGCCAAATCGCTGATCATTCATTTTGGCGATGCAGAACAGGTATTTAAAGTATCCAAAGCAAAATTGCTGCATGTGCCCGGATTTGGCGAAAAAAGGGTTGGAGAGATGGACCTGACTTATGCCTTGCACCGTGCAGAAGAGGAGTTGCGGTTTATGGAGAAGAATGATGTCAATGTTATTTTTTATACGGATAAAACTTACCCCAAACGTTTAAAAAACTGCGCCGACGGCCCTATATTATTATATGCAAAAGGGAATGCAGATTTGAACCCGAGGCACGTAGTAAGTATTGTGGGTACGCGCAACGCTACTGATTATGGTAAGCAACTGTGCCGGCAACTGGTTGAGGAACTGCAGCAATACCCGATATTAATAGTAAGCGGCCTGGCTTTTGGCATTGATGTAACGGCGCACAAGGAAAGCATAAAACAGAATATACCAACGGTAGGCGTGCTTGGGCATGGCCTCGACAGGATATATCCTTCACAAAATCGCGGCACTGCTGAAAAAATGCTGGAGAATGGCGGGCTGTTAACCGAGTTCCCTTCAGGCACTATCCCTGATCGTGAAAACTTCCCGCAGCGTAACCGCATCGTGGCCGGGCTGGCGGATGCTACCATCGTGATTGAAGCAAGTGTTAAAGGCGGTGCATTGATCACTGCCGAAATAGCCAACTCCTATAACCGGGATGTGTTTGCTTTCCCCGGCAGGGTGGATGATGAGTTTTCTGAAGGCTGTAATTTTTTGATCAGAAACAATAAAGCAGCGCTACTTACCTGTGCTGCCGACCTGGCTTATAGTTTGGGCTGGGAGAAAGCTGATGGTACAAAAACCGTTACGGAGCAATTGGTTTTACCGATAGACCTGTCGACTGATGAGCGCCTGATATTTGATATCATCCATCAGCATAAAATACCTTTAGCAATTGACGATCTCACCATCAAAACCAATATGCCCATGAGCCAGTTGGCCATGAACTTGCTGAATATGGAAATGCAGGGCTTTATCCGTTCGCTGCCGGGGAAAACCTATTGTATTAATTAGGTTTTGGTAAAGTGCACCCTTAAGGGCTTATTGCCCCTGTTCCCATTTCTGATATAAATTTTGGACCCGGATGCCCGGATCATTGACTTTTGTAATGTTTGCTACAGGTACCTGATATCCAGTTATGACGACAGGTATCTTTTGTAGACCATCCGCATGATTTACCTGAACAATTACAGTATCCCCAATTTTAATGGTCTTCAGGGTATTATAAAAATCTTGCCTGCTTTTGATAAACTGGTTATTAATGGCTATTACAGCATTACCTGTATGTAAACCCGCTTTTACCCAACAACTTTCAGGATGAGTCATAATTATATGGTAAACAGTGTCGCCTTGCGGTTTCCATGTATATACACGTGTATCTGGTGCAGGTTGTCCCTTATCATCTACAGCCGGTTGATATGAAAGCTCCAGTTTCAATCCAATTAATCGAAGGTATTGGTTAAAATCAAGTGGTTTGCCAGCGTAAACGTAGTTTTGAAAAAATACATGTACCCTATTATCTCTGCAAACGTCAGCTACTACGCGCTCAATATCCTGTGCATAAAAGCCCTTGTCACCTCCGAAACGTTTGAACATCAGCCGCATCACATCGTCAAAAGAGTGTTGGTTGTCGGTGATATTTCGTATCAGCATATCCAGCATAGCACCTAATAACTCGCCTTGCAGGTGTGTACTGGCCGAATAATCGCCTAACATGCCTGGAGGTGCGTTGGAGGCCAAACTTACTTTACCTGGTGGAATAACCATATTGCCCGTATCGGCATAATACCTCTTAATTAAACCCTCCAGGTGCGCAACCCGTGTGAATTCTTCAACGGGCAGGCCTGCTCTGCGAAGCAGCAGATCAGAGTAGAACATAGCTAACCCTTCGCTAAACCAGAGCCCTGCTGATTGTTCCTGGGGCCCGTAGTTCAGTTCCGTGTACTCTGCGGGTTTGATAAACATTAAATTCCATGTATGAGAAAATTCGTGAGCGATCTCGCTGTATATGTCCTGCTTATGGTTGGTAATTATGTCGGCCGGTGCGCCTATGGTAACCGAATTGCTATGCTCAAGAGCGCCGTTTACGCCATCTTCAAACAGGAATGTATAATTCTTATATGGGATACCCCCAAATAAACGCACTGTTTGTATGACTATCTTTTGTATGTTGCTAATAAATAATGAAGTATCAAAGCTCAGTTTACTTGTAGCTGAAAGATATGCTATAGTATGAGGTTTATTTCCGGCCCTAAAGGTCCATTGGTGTAAACGCCCTACTAATACCGGGCAATCCAAAAGTGTTTTAGCCGAGGATGCGATAAATGTTTTTCTGTCGGCTGTTTTTTCAAGCCCGGTTGCAATTTGCCATTCTTTGGGTAATTCAAAGGTTACGGAAGATGGAATGTGGGATTGCTCCACCATATACATGAATGAGTGAATATCGCCCAACAATCCCCCATAAGAAGCAAGAAAAGGTCTGTGTGCAAAACGAGGTAGATCTGGCAATTTTATGCGATAATAAATAACTGCCTTATTGCCTGGAATAGTGATATCCCATGATGCGCTATCCTTTCTATTATAGATTGCTTTCCCGTTTGGTGTTTCAATCCTGAAATTCCTGATAAATCGCCAAAAACGATCATCATATTCGTGATGTGTGGCCATTGCCAGTTGAAAATGGCGAGGGACATACCGCAGATGTATTTCTATAT
>JABDFM010000002.1:0-63588 GCA_013286565.1 Bacteroidota bacterium | reverse complement strand
GAAAGGTCTACTGTATCAACTTTTAGAATGTAATGTATAGCGAGCCCGTGACTATTTTGCACATTATTGTGAGCGGAAACATCCGGGATAAATAAAAAAATGCAGGATGCAAATACAAGAAATGTCCTGAGAATGTGCATAAAATGGTATTATTAAAAATAAATTATCAATTTCTAATAGCACAACACGTTACAGATAACAAATTTAATGAACATTTATACGAAGGAGTTTGTTTTTACTGATCATGCGGTGAACCAAACCAGGTGAGTTTGCCAGTATGGTGACTGAGCAGTTTCCATTCGTCAAATTCAAAACTGATCAAAGCAACGCTGCCAGGTGGTACATCAATATCCATCCCGGTAAAATGATAGATCATCTCACTGATACCGGGGTTGTGGCCAACTAAACCGATGCACTCATATTTGTCATTAAATTCGTTGATGATATTGATCAATTCGCTGCGCCCGGCTTCGTAGATCCTTTTATTTTCCAAAGGTTTAGGGACAGATAAATGTTCCGAAAATATATCCGCAGTAGCCTGCGTGCGCAGTGCGGGGCTTGTAATTAGTAATTGGGGTATAATTCCCTCGTTTTTTAACCTTTCGGCCATTAAAGTTGCATCCTGTATGCCCTTAGGTTTAAGTGGACGTTCAAAATCGCTGTAGCTGGTATCATGAACTGCTTTTGCGTGGCGTACTAATAAGAGCTTTTTCATAAGCAACTATAACAATTGTAAAGTAAATTGCTATAGTTGCTAAATTAGATTTATTTAAAGAAATATCCCAAAGAAAAGCTTATAACCTGGTTTTTGGTTGTACCGCCCTGGCTTCCGTTAGCAAGATTAGCTAATCCCAGGCTATAACCTGCATTAATTGTGAACCCTTGACTTAATTCATATCCGGCAAGGAAGTCTACACCGTAATCGGGATTTTTCACATCATTATCTCCACTTCCAAAAGTTACATTTGCATTTGTATCGGTAGTAGGAATGCCTGTGCCACTAACATGAGATGATGATTTACCAGAAAGGCCATATCCAAAATAAGGTCCTGCTCCAAAAAACACTTTTCCACTGCCAGCCGGAACTTTATAAACGAAATTAACAGGTAATTCAAGATAATCTAATGTTATTTTCCCATTGTCAGTAAAAGTAGATGTGCCATCGCTTGATGTAGAATTACTTTTACCCCCCTTGGTGCTAAATAATAAGGCTGGTTGGATAGAGAAACTGTTAAAGCCAAAATCAACTACTCCGCCGATGTGAAATCCGGCTAACGATTGTGTTGATACGGAGGCGCCATTGCCAGAGACCGTAAGCTTTGAAAGGTTAACACCGGCGTTTAATCCAAATGTTGTGGTTTGTGCAAATGTGCTTAGCGTGGCTATAATAAGCCCGGCTAAGATTAGGATTTTTTTCATATTGATAAGGTTTAATGAATTACAAAAATATTCAATTAATTCAGATTTGCAATTTATCCTTAAAGCCTTAAATGCTTTTCAGTGAATCGTTTGCGAAGTTAACAACAACATCCTCAGGTATATCGTTCATACACTTAAAATGCCCGAGCGGGCATTTCTCCAACCCAAATTTAGAACATGGCCTGCAGGAGAGCTCGATCCCGATCACTTCTGCATCCTTTACCATATAGGGCTGTACGCCTAATAATTCAGGCACGGTGCCACCCCAGATAGAGGCGATGGGTTTGTCAAATGCTTCGGCGATATGGGTTAGGCCGGTATCAAAACCTAATATTTTTTTTGCTTTTGATACCAGGTAAACTGATTCATCCAGCGATGTGATACCGCAGGCATTGTAGATGTTTACCCCAACAGCATTGGCGATTTCATTCGCGTTAGCTTTCACATCTTCGCCGCCTAACAATACAATGGGGTATTTTATCTCTTTACAAATGCTGATGATCTTCTCGTTCGGCATTCTTTTGGTAAAATGTGTGGCCCCGATCACAAAGGCTATATAATTATCATGGTGCGATGCCGGAAGCAATGTTTTCAGATCATGCTCAGTTTTGACGTAATAATCAATCGGTTTTCCGTCATTCTTTACGCCTAAAAACTTCACGGTTTTCATATATCGCTCCACCAGGTGTATCGGCGCGATCAGCTTTAAATTAAACTTCAGGCTCAGCCACTTGCGCAGGCGTTGTTTTTTGTAGGTTGATGACTTGATGCCCGTCCGCAATTTGATCAACGAAGTGCGCAGGTTATTGTGCAGATCGATAATGTAATCGTACTTTTCTGATTTGATCTCCTCGATGTTTTCCGATAAGGTCGGCTTTAGCAAAAGCAGCCGGTCGACATAAGGATTATTGTCGTAAATATATTTGAAAGCCGGTTTGGTTAAAAAGTGGACTTCAGCACCCGGCAATTGCTTTTTGAGGCAGCGCACTACCGGTGTAGTATAAATAATATCGCCCATTGAGCTAAAGCGGATAACCAGTATTTTCATGGCAGGGCTCAGGTGATACGGTTTCTTATTTTTTCAATAATGGAAGTGGATGAGTAGCCTTCAACAAAGTCGATAGTTTTCACTTCACCACCATTGGCAATTACTTCTTTGGCGCCTACGATGTTTTCTATCGAATAATCTGCCCCCTTAACCAAAATATCAGGCATTAAAGCAGTTATTACGTTGATGGGTGTATCTTCCTCAAAAACCACAATGGCATCCACGAAAAACAAAGCTGCCAACAATGCTGCGCGACTATTCTGATCATTAACCGGGCGGTCATCACCCTTGATCCTTTTTACAGAACTATCCGCATTAAGCCCGATCACCAGTTTATCACCCAGTTCCGCAGCTTTGGCCATGTAGGTAATGTGCCCAATATGCAGCAGATCGAAAACTCCATTGGTAAAAACCACTTTCTTACCCTCGCTTTGCCAGGCGGATATCAGGCCCTTAAGTTTAGGCATATCGCTTATTTTATTCAGCAGCGTTTTTTCGAGGTTTGCTCTCATAGTATAGTTTTAGACTTACGAAGTTTTTAAAACTTCGTAAGTCTGTTATTAACTAAAATATATCATCAACCGCCTTGCACATAATATGCCCGATCAGGATATGCATTTCCTGGATGCGTGCAGTGATATCAGATGGCACAATGATATTCAGATCGCACAGCCCGTTCATTTTGCCGCCATTCCTACCCGATAACCCTAAAGTTTTGCAGTTCAATTTTTGCGCTGATTTAAAGGCATTTAATATACCCTCGCTATTTCCGCTTGTCGAAATGCCGATAAATAGGTCGTCCGGTTGTGCCAAAGCTTCCAATTGGCGCGAGAATACATACTCATACCCATAATCATTTGCGATAGAGGTAATGGCCGAGGTATCAGTAGTTAAAGCGATACCCGGCAATGCTTTGCGCTCCTTAACAAAACGTCCGCTCAGTTCGGCAGCGATGTGCTGAGCATCGGCTGCGCTGCCACCGTTACCGGCCACCAAAACCTTGTTGCCGTTTTTTAACGTAGAAGTGATCATTTCGCAAGCGGTTTCAATATCCCCGGTAAGCGAATCAATAACCTTTTGGATTATATTTTGATGATCGTAAAGTTCTTCAATAACCATAATAGTATTTCGGATTTCGGATTTTCAATTTCGAATTTATAAATTTAGCTAATGACTCAATGCCCTAATGCCCCTTCAATATCTTCAATAATTTCATCGATCGTAGTTGTTGCACTGCCCACACGCCTGATCACTATCGCGGCAGCATGATTAGCCAGTTCGCAAGCTTCCTCAATGGCTAATCCTGATGCTATAAAATAAGCGATCGTAGCCAAAACAGTATCTCCAGCGCCTGTAACATCAAAAACCGCTGTAGCTTTCACAGGCAGCAGTTTATAGGTGATCTCATCCAAAATTACCATACCTTCTTCAGATAAAGTAACGATCAGGTATTCAACGCCGGTTTGCTGGAAAATTGTTTTAGCCGCTTTTTGCAGGTCCTCAATGTTTTTTATCTTTTCGGTTTTAGCGGCTTCTGCCAATTCCTTGCGGTTTGGTTTGATAATGAAAGCGCCCTTGTATTTTCCGTAATCCAATCCCTTCGGATCGATGATCACTTTCTTTTGCTTGCTGCTGGCCAGTCTGATAAGCCTCTGTGTTAATCCACTCGAAAACAACCCTTTGCCGTAGTCCGAGAACAACACAATATCTGCTTCGCTAATATAGGCATCTAACTTATCCACCAATTCATCTTCCAACTCACTATGTACAGGGTCAGTTACTTCCCTGTCCACCCGCACCAATTGATGACTGCCAACTACCACACGAGTTTTAACGGTGGTGGGTCGTTTGTTATCTTTCAGGATAGCATCGGTCGAGATGCCTTCGCTGGATAATATCCCGGTTAGCTGTTCGCCAAAAATATCATCGCCAATTACACCGCCCAAAGTTACCTTAGCGCCTAAAGCCACAAGGTTCTGCGCAACGTTTGCGGCGCCGCCTAAGGTGGTCGACTCGCTCCTTACATTAACGATCGGAACAGGTGCCTCCGGCGAAAGCCGGGTAGCATCGCCCCAAACATAATGGTCTATCATCAGGTCACCGATCACAAGGATAGCAGGTGGTTTCTGTGATTGTTGTATGGAACGTACTTTATCTGTTAGTATCATTTTTATTTCGGATTTCGTCCGCTAGCCAGCGGATCGATTTCGGATTTGTTATTTACCTGATTTCTTTAGTTCGAACACTTTCTTTATTTCTTCCAGTGAAAACGCGTTTAAGCACATTTCCTTATTCAGCCCGCCTTTACGGGCAGCTAATATACCATAATGCATATCTAAAAAGCCCTCGTTACGGTGCGCGTCAGGATTAATGGATAGTTTAACCCTTTTATCCAGCGCATACTGGTGCCAGCGCCAGTCCAGGTCGAGCCTTAAGGGGTTGGCATTGATCTCGATCACCACATTATTGGCCGCACAGGCATCGATCACTTTTTTATAGTCGAAATCGTATCCCTTTCTGCTTAGCAACAGCCTTCCTGTCGGATGTCCCAGTATCGTGGTGTATGGATTTTCAATGGCTTTTATAAGGCGAATGGTAGCTTTTTCCTTATCCATTTTCAGGTTGGTATGCACCGAGGCTACAATAAAATCAAATCGCTTCAAAATCTCATCCGGGTAATCCAGCGAACCGTCATTCAAAATATCTGACTCAATTCCTTTAAACAGGTGGAAGTCTTTTATCTTTTTATTCAGGTGATCAATTTCCTCATGCTGCTGTAAAACCTGTTCAATGCTTAATCCCTTGGCATAAAAAGCGCTTTTGCTATGGTCGCACATGCCCAGGTATTCCAGCTTTAATTGATCCCGGCAATACAGCGCCATTTCCTCTATGGAATTCACGCCGTCGCTCCAGGTACTGTGATTATGCAGCGCTCCTTTCAGATCGGTATAATTGATCAGTTGAGGCAAGGTATTGTTAGCTGCTTTTTCAATAAAAGCATCACCCTCACGCAGTTCCGGCGGCATCCAGGCGAGGCCGGCTTTCATATAGATCAGTTCCTCATTATCCGGCTCCTCAATATTATCGGTTATCCTGGCCAATACCGCCTGCACATGATCCTCGCTGCCTGTTTGTAAAAATAGCTCGTTGTAAAAGGATTTGATCCCTACAACTTTAATGCTTACGTGTAATCCATTGGCCGTTTTGCCGGTGATGTTGTGACCATCAACTTTCATATCCTCTATGAACTCTGTTTGGCTCAACGCATCTATACCTACCTGACTTACAATTGTGCCTACCAAAAGCGTAAGCTCGTTAATGATCTCGCAGCAGCGACGGTACCCGCCGGTAAACCTTACGTGGGCATCCGGGAAAATATCTTTTATGCGCTGGTATATTTCATTGGCGACAGGTTCAACCTGGGCATACAAAAACTTACCATTGCTGGCCATTTTAAATTCGATGACCTTTTTTATCTCCTCCTGTGTTTTTAGGCCGAAACCCTTGGCTTCTATCAGGCGGTTCTCGTTACAGGCATAGTAAAGTTCACCAATGTTTTCTATTCCGAGGTCGTGCCAAATCACCGCTATCTTTTTCGGGCCGATGCCTTTGATACCCAGCATTTCAACTATGCCCTCGGGGGTGGCAGCCAGTAGGTCTTTCAGTTCAGTTATCTCGCCGGTTTCCAGCAGCTCCACAATTTTGGTTGCAGTGCTTTTCCCGATACCATCGATCTTTTCTAACTCAGCTAAACTTTTTTTCGATGCGGGGTAGGGCAGCTTATCTACCTTAAATGCAGCATTAGCCAGCGACTTTATTTTAAATGGATTTTGGTCATGAAGCTCCATCAATTGCGATAACAGTCGGAGGGTGCGGGCTATTGGTTTATTTTCCATGGAATTGCGCGGTAAAAATACAAAAGGCGCTCCTTAGTTCATAAATAATAGTTGGATGCTTAATGTTTCAGTTTTATGGCAAAATTATTTAATAGGGAGGTGTGTACTGACAAAACAGTGTCAGTACTTTGTTCAAATCGATTTCGGATATTTGTATATATCCCTGTTGACTCACCCCGACTTTCTCCGCTAGCCAGCGGATGGTCGACCCTCCTTGCGCAAAGATGGTGAAGAAACAAATAGATAAATAACTAAAATCCCTCTTTACGGCTTGCCGTAGAGGGTAACTATATACGTGTTGGGGGGAAAAAAGTTGACATTTTAACTACTTTTTGATCCCTACTTTTAATAAAAATCTATGCAACGCCCCCATTGAGGTTTGAAGTATCGGGCCCGGTACCAAAACTTAGGGGGCATTGTTATTTAGTAATAAATCAAAGGCAAAATTAACCCTATTAAAACCTTCCGTTATTTGTTCTATTTGCGACCTCCCATACTTTTTTACCTCCAGTTTACCCTTACTGAATTTCTTGAATTTAATCTCATATACACCATTATAATCACTTAAATCCCGGTCTATTTCCAAATGAGCAAATATATTTCGGTGCGGTACCAAATCTTCAAGCGAACTTTTAAATTCCGGGAACGCTTTTAAAAAATCTTTATAATGAGCATCTAAAACATAGAACAAAATGTCTTTTTTACTCCCCAGCGTTACGCGTTCACTCATCCATAAAAATTCAAGTAATTCATTAGATGTAATTTCATCCTTGCAAAAATAGTTTGATAAAAATCTGTCCATTTTTCGCTCTATTTCTATTGTGGCCTCAAGTAAAATGCCGCGCAATTTGACAGAATGCTCAAGTAATTGTAATTCCAGTTCTTCATCCATAATTTGTCAGAGTTTCGATAAAAATAATGAAAATAAATGCAAATAAATTAGGTAGTATCGGGGAGTAATGTTATATTTGTATAACAAAACGGTAAAGCAATGACAACTAACTTTAAAAGCCTTATTCAAGTATTAGATTTCTTCAAAAGCGAAGAAACTTGCATCAATTACTTAGCAGAAAGCCGCTGGGGTGATAAACCATGCTGCCCTCATTGTGGTAACACAAAGGCATGGAAAACCAATCGTGGTTTTACTTGTGCCGCTAAAGAATGTGGCAAAAAGTTTTCTGTAACCACGGGGACTATATTTGAAAATACAAAGTTGCCATTGCGTTTATGGTTTGCTACCATATATTTGGTAACTGCTCATAAAAAAGGCATTTCATCATTACAGTTAAGCCGTGATCTTTCGATAACACAAAAAACGGCTTGGTTTTTATTGCACCGTGTACGTGCGATGCTGGCTAACAACAAACCTGAATATTTAACCGGCACCGTTGAGGTTGACGAGACTTACATAGGTGGTAAGCACCGTAACAAACATTCAAGGGAACGTAAATTATTAAATGAAAAAGGAACTGGGGCAATCAACAAAACCCCTGTGATTGCAATGTTACAGAGAGATGGAAACATCGTAACGATTGTTACTCCTTTGGCAAACGGTGAAGCTATTAAGCCTTTCATCTATGCAAATGTTGCTCCGGGTGCTACTGTGATAACTGATGGCTTTGGTGCTTATAAAGGCTTAGATAAGACTTACACCCACGAAGTTGTAATGCACTCTGAAAACGAATATGTACGTCCAGGCAATATTCATACTAATTCAATTGAGGGCTTTTGGTCACAATTGAAAAGGGGTATTATAGGTATCTATCATAATGTTAGCCCAAAACACCTGCATCGTTATTGCCATGAGTTCGGCTATAAATACAATACCCGTAAAGCTACAGATGTTGTAAGATTTGAAGATGCATTTTCAAAAGTCAATAATATTCGTTTAACTTACATTAATCTAATTGCTTAGTCTATGGAGAAAGAAAAGAAAGAAAAACCACCTAAAAAAAGAGAGGCCAAATATGAGGGCAAATTGGCAGTTAACGCCACCTTTGACCAAGTTATCAAAGCCTCTTTTTTAGGTAAACCTCCTGCAAAAAAGCAGGAATAATATAGTACTTGATTTTATTGCTGCTCTAAAACACCACATTTAAGCAAGCCCGCAATAGAAAGTCGTAGTACGCTGATTTGGCGTAGCTGTGTCTTTTTGCGGGTAGGGATGTGGTGTCCCTTGAGTAGCGGAAGATTTAAGCTACGCCATTAATTTTTTAACTCTAAACCCACCACAAAAATGCAAGACAAGGAAATTGCCGCCCAAAACAAGGCGCTAAAAGGATGTAGTATAATTATTGGAATATTTATACTCCTTTTCATCATAGCAATTGCAATGCTATTTCTTAATGGTTGTAATAACCCTCCCCATACACAACAACCCCATATAGAGCGAAAAGATACTATTCAACAAGTTATTGTTGGGATAAAGGACACTTTAAGAACGCCCATGTTTGATGTTACACTCAGGAGATTTTGGCTTTTAAAGTGGGTTGATACTCACAATGAATATACAGATTTGAACCCCGAGCCAAATACAAAGTATCTTGTGCTTGGATTGAAATATAAAAACACTGATACTGAAAGCCGTATGATAGGACAAGGGCAAATAATTATTAACTATAATGGAAGAGATTATAATTTTGACCACGCAGAAACTATAATGGCAGCCGGTTTTTCTACCGGCATGGAGCAATTGAATCCATTAACCACCCATACTGTAATATTCGTATATAAACTGCCAAAGGAACTTAAAGGAATTGCTTATTATCATCCGGGAAGAACGGATGATCGCCGCTATATATCTTTTGAAATAAAATAAATGAGAAAACGCAAGAATCCCTTTTTAAGAACTTTTAAATACTATCTGCTTTGCTTTTGGTGGCTTTTATTTCCAAGATAATTTGGATTTATGCTTGTTTTTCTTATATTATGCCTAACTTTATAGTATGGCAGAGTTTATTGATAAAATAACCATTTTTGATAAATCCGAAAAGTTTAGCGTTTCTTCCAATCGGCTTATAAACTTTGATTTTGAAATTGACGGTCACCGCAGCGGAATGTCAATTTCAATACGTGCTTTGATGTTGGCTGTTAGGAGTACTTTTCCGCTTAAAGAGGATAACGAAAATTTTTACCAAAAGTCAAAAGAACAAGTTGCTTAACTTCGGCATCAAAGTCGTAGTGAAAACCTATGATTCCACGAACTAAGTCCGGTCCGATATAATCTTTGGTAATATAATACATATCTCTAAAAGATTTAACCTCACTATACTCAATAGTAGTTTTATGTAATAAATCACAATAGATTTTATCAAGTTGATCCACAGCTATATCAAATAAAGTCAGTCTATCATCAAATTGCTGATAAGAAATTGGTTCCATATTTTTTAAGCTGATATTTCAGTAAATATAGAAAACATTTCATAACTTACCCCCAACACGTATATAGTTACCCCGTAGAGAGGGTGGTCGAGCGAAGCAAAGACCGGGTGAGTCTAACCGACGCTATTCAACAACACTTACATGTCGTATTGTACGGTATTCCATTATATATATTTTAAACTTCCGTGTAATACCCGGATAGCTTAAACACAAATTAGTTGTGAAACTAATTGAAACGTTCTTTGAAATTTTAGGCCATAATTAGGCCAATAAAAGCTGATAAAAAGTAAAACCGAATGAGCGCTGTCACCCTGAGCTTGTCGAAGGGTATGTGCGGTAAGGCCAGCCCGCTATGTTTCGAACGGCATATTAGACTTACGAAGTTTTTAAAACTTCGTAAGTCTTTAACCAGCCATCACCTATCTACTTAATCACAATATCATAAGGCATTCTCGCCTGGGGCACCCGCATCATTTGGGTCACGCTTTTGATCTGATCGTAATAACGGTAATTATCGCCCAGTTCTGATTTTACGAAGTGAGCTTTCATTTGCGCACTTAAGCCCGAACCAAACTTGTTGAAGATGCTTTTTTGTTCGGGATAGGCTACAAGCTTGTAATTTTTGATATTCGCCTTTTTAGCTGCGGAGTGTATGGCATCATTGATATTTCCTAAGCGATCAACCAAACCTATCTTTAATGCCTGCGTGCCGGTCCAAACGCGGCCCTGCCCAATGCTGTTAACATACTCCTGCGTTTTATGGCGCCCGTCGGCAACTGCTTTGGTAAAAGAATCATACCCGCGGTTTACGCTGTTTTGCAAAATGGCTTTCTCTTCGGGTGATAAGGGTCTGCTCATATCACCCAGATCGGCGAATTTGCCTGTTTTTACGCCATCAAAGGTGATACCCAACTTATCATTAAATAATTTTTGCAGGTTAGGGATAATGGCGAATATGCCTATCGAACCGGTAATAGTATTAGGTTCGGCAATGATGGAATCCGCCGCGCAGGCAATGTAATAACCGCCAGATGCAGCTACATCACCCATGGAAACAATAATGGGTTTTACTTTTTTGGTCAGCATCACTTCGCGCCAGATCACATCAGATGCAAGCGAACTTCCACCTGGCGAATTGATACGCAGCACCACCGCTTTAATATTATCATCCAGCCTTACCTTGCGCAACGCTACGGATATTCTTTCAGAACCTATACTGTTTTCATCCCCGTCGCCACCGGCTATCTCGCCCGAAGCATATACAATGGCAATACGGTTTTTTGAATCTTTCTTTTCTTTTTCGCCCTTGGCATCCGCGTTGGTATAATCGCTTAACTCCACATTATGGATGTCTGAAACGGATGATACACCGGTGCGATGCTGCAACTCGTCCAAGACTTCGTCTTTATATTTTAGCCCGTCAACCAGCTTGTATTTTAAGGCGTCTTCCGGGGTTTGAATGGTATAATTATTAGCTAAATTAAACAGTGAATCTTTACTGATCTTACGGCTATTGCTGATGCCGGTTAAAAAGTGATCATATAACGAGCCCAGGTAGGAGGTCACCTGCAGGCGATTAGGGTCGCTCATTTTGTTAAGTACAAAAGGCTCTACCGCGCTTTTATAGGTGCCCACTTTAATTACCTGCACCTCGATACCTAATTTATCCAGCGCCCCTTTCAGGAAAGTGATCTGCGAGCTAAAGCCCTTAAATTCAAATATGCCTTTTGGGTTGATATACACTTTATCGGCAACCGATGCCAGGTAATAAAAACCCTGGGTGTAAACTTCTGAGTAAGCAATGATGAATTTACCCGATTTTTTAAAATCAATAAGGGCGTTACGTACCTCCTCGGTAGTGGCCTGGCCCGACATCATGTAGCTTTCGTCAAGGAAGATGCCTTTTATATTACTGTCGTTTTTTGCCTTTTTTATATTGGCCAGGATATCATTCAACCCGATGGATTTATCGCCATCGATACCTAAAAAGTCCAAACCTGATAATGGATTGTTTGGAGTCCGTTCGGGTATTGGAAGTTCAAATGCGATACGAAGAACAGAATTTGAGTCTATTTCAACATGTTTGTCGCCGCTTGCTGCAACCACTATCCCTATAATAATCAGAACGCCAATAACCGTTACTAAAAAAATCCCCACCATCGTGGCGAAAACAAATTTGAAGAATTGTTTCATTAAATATCGTAAATCTTTTATCTATGCAAACTTAGCAATTCGATATGGTATAATATTAAGAGCTTTGCCTATAATATTTGTTACAACAATGATTGATGTTTTTTTATTATCCGGGAGTAATTTGGGCGACAGGCAACTGTACCTGCAACAAGCCATACAGCATATCGAAACTGATATCGCGCCGATTGTAAAGCTGTCGTCGGTATATGAAACGCAATCATGGGGCAAAACCGATGCGCCCGATTATTTGAACCAGGTGATCCAATTAAAAACCGCGTTAACTGCGCGCGATGTGCTTAAAAAAATATTGAATATTGAAACCGTTTTAGGGAGAAAACGCGAAGAAAAATGGGGTTCACGCACGATAGACCTTGATATTTTATTTTACGGGTCGATGATCATTTCCGAGCCAGGGCTCCAGATACCACACCCCGAGCTGCAAAACCGAAGGTTTACTTTGGAGCCTTTGAGCGAAATTGCGCCGGATTTTGTTCATCCGGTATTTAAAAAAAGTATTTTTCAGCTTAAAAGTGAACTTAAAGACAACTTGATCGTAAAAATGTTATAATTTTGAACCAACCATAATCCTAAGCATGTCAGACAGCCCATCCAACCAGGACCTTGATCTTTCATTTTTATACGAAATTGCCGATGGCAGTAGCGAATTTATTATTGAATCGATAGATATGCTATTGCAGCAAGCACCCGAAATGCTGCGGAGTATAGACGAATCCATAAAAACACAGGATTGGGTTACAGCAGGCTCGGCAGCCCACAAATTAAAACCTTCGATGGGCTTTTTTGGAATGTTGCTCTCGCAGGAGTTACTCCAGGAAATAGAATCACTTTGCAAAGCAGGCGGCGAAGATCCGGCAGTAATATCAGCCAGGTTTAATGAGGCAAATGAAATCATTACCAATAACCTGGAAAGACTTGTCCTTATAAAAGCCGAAAAAGAGGCAGAACTTTAGACTTTCTGAATTTTGAAACTATAGCTTTCCATGATCAGGTTGGCTAATAAGTTTTTGCAGGCAAGCTCAACTTTAGCGGTTGCAGTTGCTTCGCTATCAGCTTCAATTTCAAGGGTGATATGCTTGCCGATACGTATATTTTGTATCTCGGCCAATCCCAGGTTTTTCATACTTCCGGTTACTGCTTTTCCTTGTGGGTCAAGTATTTCCTTTTTGGGCATTACGTCTATTTCAGCCTGAAACTTTGTCATTAGAAAATTTGAATTGAATGATAGATAAAGTGATATACATCAGTATGATCACCGGAACAGCGGCAAATTTAAAAAATAGTATCAATATTGCCGAAAACAGCAGTAATAAATAGCGATAAATGTTTTGATTGAAATCGCTGTTCTTAAATTTAAGTGACATCAGCGGTATTTCAAGCACTAAAAGGGTACACATTACCACTACAAATACAGCCAGGCCATAGGTGTTTAAAATATATGGTGAAAAGCTGGGGTGGCGTTCCAATATAAATGGCAGCGAAGCGATCAGGATCGCATTTGCAGGTGTTGGCAAACCTATAAAACTTTCGGCCTGCCGGGTATCATTATTAAACTTGGCCAACCTTAGCGCCGAGAAAACCGAAATTAAGAAGGCGATGAAATTTAACCAGGAACTTACATCCGGAATTTGAGGGGCCTGCAAAAAAAGCTCGTACATAATAGCCGAGGGCAAAAACCCAAAGCTTACCATATCAGCGAGCGAATCGAGATCTTTACCGATACCCGAAAACGATTGCAGTACACGTGATGCAAAACCATCAAAAAAATCAAAGATAGCCGCAAGGAAAAGCGCATAGGCCGCATTGAGCAGGTTACCCTGGAAAGCAAAAACAATTCCGATACAGCCGCTAAACAGGTTGGCACAAGTTATGGCATTAGGGACATGTTTGCTTACGCGTTGCTTCATTTCAGCTGTGAAGGTATGCATGATTTATTAAGTGATGATGATCCATAAATTACAGATCATCATCACAAAAATATTAAGAATTCATTGAGATTAAGAATTCTTCGTTAGTTTTTGTGCCCCTGATCTGGCTCTGTAAAAATTCCATAGCTTCCTGCGAGTTCATATCGGCTAAATGGTTGCGCAAGATCCATACGCGCTGTAAAGTGTCTTTATCTAATAGCAGGTCATCGCGGCGTGTACTTGATGCGGTAATATCAATAGCCGGGAATACCCGTTTATTTGATAATTTACGATCGAGCTGTAATTCCATATTACCGGTACCTTTAAACTCTTCAAAGATCACCTCGTCCATTTTCGAGCCGGTCTCTGTTAAGGCAGTAGCGATAATAGTTAACGAACCGCCATCCTCAATATTACGGGCCGCGCCAAAAAAGCGCTTAGGCTTGTGCAAGGCATTGGCATCCACACCACCCGATAATATTTTCCCGGATGCAGGCGCTACTGTATTATAGGCACGGGCCAGGCGGGTAATAGAATCTAATAAGATCACCACATCATGACCGCACTCAACCATACGTTTAGCTTTTTCTAAAACGATATTGGCAATTTTTACGTGGCGCTCGGCAGGCTCATCAAAAGTTGATGATACCACCTCGGCGCGTACGCTGCGGGCCATATCGGTTACTTCTTCCGGGCGCTCATCGATCAATAAGATGATCAGGTAAACTTCCGGGTGATTTTTCGCTATCGCGTTTGCCACATCTTTCAGCAGCATGGTTTTACCCGTTTTAGGCTGAGCCACTATCAATCCGCGCTGCCCCTTACCAATAGGCGAGAACAGGTCCATGATACGGGTTGAATAGTTACTGGCGTCAGTAAACAAGCTCAACCTTTCTGATGGAAAAAGTGGCGTTAAGTGATCAAAGGGAACACGGTCGCGCACCTCGGCCGGTATGCGGCCATTAATGGCTTCAACACGTACCAACGGGAAATATTTTTCGCCTTCTTTTGGTGGGCGTATGCTGCCGCGAACGGTATCGCCGGTTTTAAGGCCGAATAATTTTATCTGCGACTGCGATACGTAAATATCATCAGGCGAAGTGAGGTAATTGTAATCAGATGAGCGTAAAAAACCATAACCATCAGGCATGATCTCCAGCACTCCTTCATTTACAATAACATTATCAAAATCGAGGTTAATGGCAGGCTCCTGGTTTTTTGGCTGCTGGTTTGGATTACGGCGGTCAAATTTTTGAGGACGGCTTTCTGTTGCACGCTCTTCGATACTGGCAGCAGTTTCTTCGCGTTGTTCACCCGCATCTTCAGCAACTGGGGTCTTAGTTTCTTCCTGTGCATCTTCCGGTTCTTCCTGCTGTGGCTCATCGTCCTGCAGGTCGAATAGATTAGTATCATCCAACGGAACCTCTATGCGGGGCTCGTTTTTGCCGGACTTTACAACACGTATTCTTTTACGCATGCGTTCGCCATTTTCAGAGGCTGCCTCCGGCTGGGGGGCTTGTATTTCAGTATAATTATTTTCGACAGCGTTTTGTTGTGCGCGGGCAGCTTCGATCAGTTGGTTTTGTTCAACAATTTTGCTGATCAGCTGGGGCTTTCTAAGCTCGTCAGCTTCAGCAATACCTAAACTCTTGGCCATTTCGCGCAACTCTGAAACGAGTTTGTCGTTCAATTCGGATGTATCAGACATGATATAAATAATAGTTCAAAAGGAATATTTTATTTGAGAGAAAATTATCTTGCAATTTTGCTTGCGCAACAGCTAAAAATTAAATGATTTAACGTGGAATTTTAAATTGTCTCTTTAGTGCAAGAAAAATTCAAAGGATAACGCTGCAATTGTACTCATTTAATTTAATAATTCAAAATTTTGAAAAAATATGTTTTTTAAAGGTAACACTTAGGTTATTTTTTAGTTTTTTTGAGCATCGAAATAAAAAAGCCCGCCCATGATATCCCGCCAGCAACTCATACAGCAAATTAAACAAAAAAAGTCGTTTTTATGTGTTGGGCTCGATACCGATATCGAAAAGATACCTGCTTTTTTAAGAGACCACCCTAACCCGATCTTTGAGTTTAACAAGCGCATTATCGATGCTACGCGCGACCTGTGTATCGCCTATAAACCCAATGCCGCTTTCTACGAAAAGCACGGGGTAAAAGGTTTGCAAAGCCTGGTTGATACCTATAAATATTTGCCCAAAGATTGTTTAAGCATCATCGATGCCAAGCGCGGCGACCTGGGCAATACATCCGAAATGTATGCCAAAGCATTTTTTGACGAGGCATCCTCAGGAATGAGTTTTGATGCCATCACGCTTGCGCCTTATATGGGCCGCGATTCAGTGGATGCTTACCTGGCTTATCCGGGTAAATGGGCCATTATACTCGCGCTTACTTCGTCCGCAAGCAGTAAAGATTTCCAGTATTTGCATACCGACAGGGGTTACCTCTACGAAGCCGTGATCCAAAAAGCCAATACCTGGGCCGGTGCCGACCGTATTATGTATGTAGTAGGCGCTACCAAGAGCCTGGAGTTTGTAAATATCCGTAAACTGGCGCCCGACCACTTCTTACTCGTTCCCGGTATAGGCGCGCAGGGGGGTAGCCTGGAAGATGTATGTCGCTATGGGATGAACAAAGATTGCGGTTTGATCGTCAACTCCTCACGCGCCATCATCTATGCCTCCAATGGCGAAGATTTCGCCGAAGCAGCAAGAGCCGAAGCATTGAAAGTTCAACAACAGATGCAGGTAGAATTGGAAAAGGTAGGGATAATTTGATTTACTATAGAACAAACTTACGAAGTTTTTAAAACTTCGTAAGTTTGCCTTTGTGCAGTTCATAGTTTTAGTCGTTTGTTTATTTCACGGTCGTCCAAAGATATTTTATGATGATCTATAAAACTATCCAATCCCCCAAACCATTCTAAAACTTCTTTCTTATTTAGCATAGTTTCTTTTGCTGACAAATAAGTCGCATAAGATGAATACTTATATTCTTCCATGTTTTTAACCAGGCCAGCAATCACCGGGTTTTGATGAATATAAGTGATGATTGTAGTGTAATAACTGTCGGAAGTAATTTCCGATGCTTTATATCGACCCTGAAATAAGCTGCCTACCCTCTCGTGTTTCTTATTTATGGCTTTTGAATAAGAAATAAAGAAATTTTTTATTCCTCTTTCAAACGGTGCGGCCTCATTTATTCTAATAAAAAAGTGAAAGTGATTAGGCATCAAACAGTAGGAATACACCTCACAAAAAGGTGCTACATGCTTTTTGAATTGATTAAGAAAATAAATATAATTTTCGTTTTCAAAGAAAATGAGGTCTTTGTTATTGCCCCTGTTGTATATGTGATAGCAGGTATCGGAATTAATTTTCACTCTAACAAACTTACGAAGTTTTTAAAACTTCGTAAGTTTTCTTACCCACCAAACACCATTGTCCGCTCCGGATATTTGATCGCATAGTTCGCTACCATATTCCTGATATAATCATTGCTGGGATAGGGGGTCAGGAAGTTTTTGAGTTGCTCCAGGTTGTCAGCATTAAAATAATGGGAAATATAGCCCATACCGTAAAACTGTCCTTTCTCTACCAGGATACAGCTATGCTCATCATTCTTACGCCCTTCGTCGCGGATGGCAAAAGTGGGCAGAGCCTGTTTTAGCTCATCAATGGCCCTGTTCACTTTTTTGTTATAATCTTCAACAGTTTCGTGACCGGTGCAGGCGCACAGTTGCTCATTCGCCCCGGTGCAGGGTTCGTTATTGGTTTGTATAAAGCAGAATTTCGGGCAAAGCTCAAAATCATCTATCAGGCGCAGGAGAAGGTTGCGCCCATCTAACAGCGAATTGCAGGTATATAGCGGGTTAGTCAGCTTGCGGCGTTTATCAACAGCAAGTCGCAGGTAACCGCTTTGATCCTCAAAAGCATATAAACCATAAGCATGTTCAAAACGCTTTAATGAGCGGTTATATTTCGGCCATAGGCGTTTGATCTCTACGGCCTCTAACACAAAGGCGATGAGTTCCGTACCGCAATCCTGGTAACTTACATGATGGATATTACGCAAAAATTCCTGCCGCTGCAAACCAGGATTATTCCCGCTAAAATGGCTGCATACCCGTTTTTTAATATTCCGCGCCTTGCCCACATAGATCACTTTCCCTTTTTGATCATGGAAATAATAAACCCCCGGCGAAAAGGGCAACTGGTCGATATCTTTTTTAGGCAGATTAGCCGGCAGCACCTGCTCCCTCGACCGCTGTTTCAACGCTTCCTTGATATGATTTGAAGTATCATTTTGCAGCAATAGGGAGAATAACTGCGCAGTAGCCTCAGCATCCCCGGCCGCGCGGTGTCGGCTCTCATTATCGATCCCCAGGTGGCGGCATAATTTCCCCAGGCTATAAGAAGGCATCCCCGGCATTATTTTGCGCCCCAGCCTTACCGTGCAAAGCTTACTGCATTGCAGATCATAACCTGCCCGACCTAAATGATAGCGTATAAAGGAAAAATCAAAATTGACATTGTGCGCTACAAATATTTTACCATGCAGCAAGTGGTAAATATCGGCTGCCACATCTTCAAATGGCGGAGCCTCCTGCACCATTTCGTTAGTGATACCCGTTAGGGCGCGTATGAAAATCGGTATATCCCTGCCGGGATTGACCAGCGTACTAAAACGCTGGATTATTTTTTTACCATCGTGTATGCAAATAGCAACCTCGGTTATCCCGTTCGCGCTGGCATGGCCCCCCGTAGTCTCAATATCAACAATCGCATACATGGTTCAAATTTAGTGATTAGAGGTTAGTTAATTAGAGATTAGTTGGATTCTTTACAAAAAAAATGCCCCGAAATAAAATCGGGGCATTTATACTTTATGACGGCCTAATCTCTAATCGCCAGTCTCTAATCTCTATTTCCCCTTCTTCCCCTTGCCTTGCACTTGTACCTGTTGCTGCTGGCGCATCATGTCTTCCATTTTGGCAGCGAAACCTGATTTCTTTTTCTTTTCTTCAGGCTTCTTTTTGTTTTCCTGTATCTGGGCGTGTATCTTCTTATCATCCACCATCAGCCTAATAATGTATTGCTGCAGGAAGGTAAGCATATTGGCCAAAAAGTAATAATAATTCAAACCTGCAGGGTAATCATTCAGCGCTCCTAAGAATATGATAGGAGTGATGTAACCGATATATTTCATTTGCCCGGTTGCGCCTGATATCTGGTTGTTAAAATAAGTATAGATCAGGGTGGATATCGTCATCAGCAAACACATTAAACTCAGGTGGTCGCCAATGAAAGGGATATGCGGGAAAGTGATGATCGAATCATAAGTCGATAAGTCGTGCATCCACAAAAAGCTTTGACCGCGCAGCTCAAACAGGTTCGGGAAAAACCGGAAGAACGCGATCACGATAGGCATCTGTATCACCAATGGCAAACAACCGCCTAATGGATTTACACCCGCTTTTTTATAGAGCTTTAAATATTCCTGTTGTAAAAGGGTAGGATTATCGTCGCCGACTTTACCTTTTATCTCGTCCATCTCAGGCTTTAAAATTCTCATTTTAGCCATTGACAGGTATGATTTATAAGTAAGCGGCGATAAAACCAACTTCAAAATAACAGTTAGTGCCAGTATGATGATGCCATAATTCCAGCCAAATTGTTTCAGGAAGTTAAATACCGGCAGCACAGCTACCCTGTTGATGTATTTTAACGGGCCCCAGCCCATGTCGATCTGTTTTTGCAGATCATATCCCTGAGCTTTAAGTACCTGGGTTTGGTTCGGGCCGAAATAGAACAACACAGGGAAAGTTCCATCGGTAGCACGGGCCAATGTTAGGCTGCTATGAAACTGCTTGATATCAGCATGGTTACTGGTATCGGTGCGTACCTCTAAATTGGCTTTACTAAAACCCTGGCTGCTGATCAACACGCTCGAAAAGAAATGCTGCTTGAACGATACCCATTGGGTTTTAACATCAGGGAAGCTTTTTACTTCATCTTTTCTTTGGCCTATATCGTCATTATCACCGTCCGCATTATTATAGTAGATAGCCGAATACTGGCGCTCCTGCGACATGCTCATTTCCAGCTTATGAACGCTTGATGACCAATCGATATTAACCGAATTACTGTTAGCGATCACATTATCAAGCCCCGTAGTTTTGATCACCAGCCCCAATTTATAGCCTGTGCCTTTTAAGGTGTATACGTAATCAATATACTGCGTGGCGCTGTAATTTAAGCGCATGGTGATGGATGAAGAATCTTTTTCGGCTACAATTAGATTTGAAGCATTCGGAGTGAAATAAAGATCATCCGTATTGATATTTTTATCCTGTGCTCTAAAGGTTAATCCGAAATGGTTTTTATCGCCATCAAATAATACTAATGGCTTTTTATCCCAGGTTTTAAAGTTTTTTAGTTCGACAGAAGCAACACGTCCGCCACGGGTGCTCAATTTTATAAGGAGCTCCTTATTTTCAAGCGTGATCAGTTTTTCGCCGCCAACGGTAGCAATGCCAAAAGGTATTTTTGAAAGAGCCGAATCAGCAACCACTGATTTTTTTGTAGTATCAAATTTTGCAGTAGTCGCAGGCGTTTTTGTTGCGGCCACTTTTTTAAGCGAATCCAGGTGCTGTTTTAACTTTTCTTTTTGAATATCAGCGGCCGAAGGCTTCAAAAAATAAAAAGACCCCAGCACTATTAAAATAATCAGGAACGCACCTGTGTATGTATTCTTATCCATTTGTCAATTATCGTACTTTAAATTACTTCCTGCGGGCGTATGCCAGCGAAGCGGCGACAAAGTTAACAAAAAGTGGGTGAGGATTAGCAACTGTTGATTTTAATTCGGGGTGAAATTGTCCGCCCACAAAAAATGGGTGATTTTTCAACTCCACGATCTCCACCAGCCCGTTATCAGGATTGATCCCCCGAAGGTATTAAACCGGCATCTTCATACTGTTTAAGGTATTTATTGTTGAACTCGTAGCGGTGGCGGTGCCTTTCGGTAATATGTGTTTTACCGTAGATAGCGGCTGCCTTGCTGCCTTTTTTAAGGTCGCAGGCATAAGCTCCCAGGCGCATGGTGCCGCCCTTGTTCTTGATTTTCTTCTGCTCCTCCATCATGGCGATCACCGGGTGCGGCGTGTTTTCGTTCATTTCGGTACTGTCTGCATTCTTTAGTCCTAAAACGTTGCGGCCAAATTCAACCACGGCGCATTGCATACCCAGGCATATCCCAAAGAAGGGGATATTATTTTCGCGCACATAACGTATCGCCTCAATTTTTCCTTCAAAACCACGCTCGCCAAAGCCAGGCGCAACCAGTACCCCGTGTACATTTTTTAAACGCTCCACCGCGTTTTCAGGTGTTAACTGTTCCGATGGGATGTATTCCACCTTTACCTTGCATTCGTTTTTTGAACCGGCATGTATAAACGATTCGGTGATGGATTTATAGGCATCTGGCAGCTCAACATATTTACCAACCAATGCTATGCGCACTTCCGAGGTTGGATTTTTTAACCGGCCTAGGAAATCTTTCCAGCTATCCAGGTTGGGTTCACTTTTATGCGACAGTTTTAACTTGGTGAGCACGGTTTTATCCAGCTGCTCTTTCAGCATCAGTAAAGGCACATCATATATAGTTTGTGCATCTATAGATTCAATAACCGCGTTGATGTTCACATTACAGAAAAGCGCAATTTTTTTGCGGATCTCCATATTGATATGATGCTCAGTGCGGCAAACCAAAATATCCGGCTGTATACCATATTCCAGCAGCATTTTAACAGAGTGCTGGGTAGGTTTGGTTTTTAATTCGCCCGCAGCGGCCAGGAAAGGGATCAGGGTTAAATGGATAACCAGCGAATTGCCTGAGCCAATTTCCCACCTGAACTGCCTTACCGCCTCAATATATGGCAGCGACTCAATATCGCCCACGGTACCACCCAATTCGGTGATCACGATATCATAATTTCCGCTTTCACCCAATATGCGGATGTTCCTTTTTATTTCATCGGTAATGTGCGGAACAACCTGTACGGTTTTTCCTAAAAAAGCGCCCTCGCGTTCCTTATTGATCACATTCTGATAAATACGACCGGTGGTAATATTATTAGCTTGCGAAGTTGGGGTATTTAAAAAACGTTCGTAATGGCCCAGGTCCAGGTCAGTTTCGGCACCATCCTCGGTCACATAACATTCGCCATGTTCATAAGGGTTCAATGTTCCGGGATCGATATTGATATAAGGATCGAATTTTTGTATGGTTACACGGTACCCGCGGGATTGAAGAAGCTTGGCTAATGAGGCTGAAATAATGCCTTTCCCTAACGACGAGGTAACGCCGCCCGTAACAAAAATGTATTTAGTCATGATGATCAGTGTAATTTGACACCGGTTTTTAAGCCTGTGCCGATTGTTTGTGTACGGGATACAAAAGTAAGAAAATTTTCAGGATTTGGGCAGGCGAAGTTATAATTGTTGAAAAGGTTTAGGGATGTGGATAAGGTGGGCTTGTTGTAATGTTGGAAAGTTTGAAGGTTGAAAAGTTGTGTAAGTAGATAAGAATCGTGAAAATCCTTAAATCTGATTAATCATGGTTCAGACAATTTTTAATCGTTCCAAATCCTCCGGCGTATCAATGGCATAGGTTTCCAATTCCGTTTCGGCCACTTTAATTTTGTAGCCATTCTCTATCCAGCGCAATTGTTCCAAACTTTCAGCTTTTTCTAAAGTGGATACAGGCAGTTTGGTGATCTGCTGCAATACATCAGCCCGGTAACCATAAATACCGATATGCTTAAAATAAGTAAAATGCTGCAGCCAGTTTTGGGCTTCCTGTCCGCGAATATGCGGCAGCGGCGAACGCGAAAAATAAATAGCCTCTGAAAGTTTATTGACTATTACTTTGGGCGAATTGGTGTTCTGCAATTCCTGGTCGGTCAGTACTTTTTTGATGAGTGTAGCGATCTGTGTATCGCCATCATTAAAGCAGGAAATTAAGGTGCTGATCTGCTCCGGGTCGATATAAGGTTCATCGCCCTGTATATTGATAATGACGTCGTATTTAGGGTGTTTCTGCGCTACTTCGGCGCAACGGTCGGTGCCGCTCTGGTGATCGGATGAGGTCATTTCGGCTACGCCGCCAAACCCGGTTACATGGTCAAATATCCGCCCATCATCCGTAGCAACAATAACCTCTGATAAATGGGCGCATTTTTTAGCCTGCTCATACACCCGCTGTATCATGCTCTTCCCGGCAATATCCACCAATGGCTTACCCGGAAAGCGGGTAGAGGCGTAGCGGGCGGGGATGATACCTAATATGTGCATGGTTGTATCGATTGGAATGGTTGTATTTTTGCCTTTGTTGGTGTTGTCACCAACAAACCTGTGATTAATTTAATTGCTATTTATAATATGCAGTGGTACTTGTTGGTGACAACACCAACAAGGGCGTAAAGGGCGTAAACCCGTGATTAATTTAATTACTACTTATAATATGCAGCGGTACTTGTTGGTGACAACACCAACAAGGGCGTAAATCAGAACAACCCGTTGATCTCCCGTTCGATCTTCTCCACAATCGTAGCCATATCTTCGGTATTATTGGCGAAATCAAGCTTGTCTTTATCCAGTATCAGCAACTTGCCCAGCTTATAATTCTTGATCCATTTCTCATATTTCTCATTCAGCTTGGATAAATAATCCAGGCGGATGCCGATCTCATATTCCCTGCCGCGGCGCTGGATATTATTGACCAGGGTGGGTACCGACGCTTTTAAATAGATCAGCAGATCTGGCGGCTTAATAAAGGCGGTTATGTTTTCAAATATCGCTTCGTAATTCTCATAATCGCGGGTGGTCATCAGGCCCATATCATGCAGGTTTTCGGCGAAGATGTAAGCATCCTCATAGATCGTCCTGTCCTGGATAATGTTTTTATTGCTCTTTTGAATATCCACGATCTGCCTGAAACGGCTGTTCAGGAAATAGATCTGCAGGTTAAAGCTCCATCGCTTCATGTCGCTGTAAAAATCTTCCAGGTAAGGATTATTGTCTACGGCTTCATAAAGGGGCTCAAAGCCATAGTTTTTGGCGAGTAATTCAGTAAGCGTGGTTTTCCCGGCGCCTATATTTCCTACAATAGCAATATGCATCCGTTTATTTTAGTTCAGGGTTAATTATTGATGATCCATAGCGCTTTAATGCCCGTAAGCAGTAGTTTACTATGAGCTACTAATATACAGTATGAAGTATGAACTACCAAAATCAATTGATTTTAGTCGATAGTCCATAGTCGATAGTCAATGGCCCATAGTCAATAGTCTACAGAAAGGCGACCATCGACTATAGTCTATTGACCATGGACGTATTTAGAAACTTCTAAATCCGATGATCTCTCTTACCTCACGAATAGTTTTCGAGGCGCTTTCACGGGCTTTGATGGCACCATGCTTGGCAACCTGGCGCAGATAGGATGAATCCTGGTCAATTTCCTTTATCTTTTCACGGATAGGGGCCGTAGCGATAATCATATCCTCTGCTAATTGTTTTTTCAGGTCGCCGTAACGTATCTGGCAGGTATTGTATAGCTGATCAAAATGCTCATAAGTATCAGCCGATGAAACTACGTTCATCAGGTCGAACAGGTTTTGTATCTCTACCGGTTTCTCCTGGTTTTCAGTAGTAGGGCCGCTGTCAGTAACTGCACGCATCACTTTTTTACGGATCACTTCGGGGCTGTCAGACAAGTTAACCACATTGCTTTCACCCTCTGATTTTCCCATTTTGCCTTTGCCGTCAAGTCCGGGTATTTTCACCAGCTTATCGCTGAAATTAAAGGCGTAAGGCTCGGGGAAATATTCGTTGTTATACAAACGGTTAAATCGGTTGGCAAAGGTACGGGCCATTTCCAGGTGTTGTTCCTGGTCTTTGCCTACGGGTACTTTGGTAGCCCGGTGGATAATAATATCAGCAGCCATTAAAACAGGGTAGGTAAGCAAACCTGCGTTTACATTATCAGGCTGCGCACGTATTTTATCTTTAAATGAAGTACTGCGCTCCAACTCGCCCAAATAGGCGTTCATATTCAAGTATAAATACAGCTCGGCTACTTCGGGCACATCTGATTGTACGTATATAGTGGCTTTTTCAGGGTCGATACCCGCGGCCAGATATTCAACCAACACCTGCTTCACATGCCCATGCAGGTCTCCGGGGGTAGGGTGCGTGGTGAGCGAGTGCAGGTCGGCAATAAAAAAATAGCAGTTATATTGATGCTGCATTTTCACGAAGTTTTGAATAGCCCCGTAGTAATTTCCTAAATGCAGTTTTCCGGTAGACCGGATACCACTAACAACAGTTTCCATGGGGCGAAAGTAAGGATTTTTTATATTTTTGGTGTCGATGAAATTGATATTGAAGAAAGCACACACTTACCTTTATGTGTTCAGCGTTGCTTTTTTCTATTTTTTGATGTACCCGATCTTGTACCTGTTTTCGCGCGACTCTGCCAACTACAGGTATATGAATAAGTTGAGGCGCGCCTGGGGTTTTTTAAGCTCGGTGTTTGTCGGTATTTTTTATCGGTTTACTTATGAAGCGCCTTTCGATCGTACAAAAACCTATATCATTTGCCCCAATCATACTTCTAACCTGGATATCTCGGCGATGAGCGTGCTGGTAAAAAGCGATTGCAGCTTTATGGGAAAGGATGAACTCACCGAAGGAATAGTCACCAGCTTGTTTTTCAGGACGGTAGATATCCCGGTTAACCGGGAGAGTAAAATGTCATCGTTCAGGGCATTTAAAAAAGCAAAGGAAAAATTGGAGAATGGGATAACGATGATCCTATTCCCCGAAGGGAAAATAGGGGATGATTACCCGCCAACATTACATCCATTTAAAAATGGCCCGTTCAGGTTAGCTATTGAAGCCAAAATACCCATCGTCCCCGTCACCTCATTAAACACCTGGAAAATGTTATGGGATAATGGGACAAAATATGGCAGCAGGCCGGGGATTTGCAACATCTTTGTGCATAAACCCATTGAAACTGCTCATTTAACTGTGGATGATGCTGATTGGCTGCGCGATGAAGTGTATCGTATTATTCAAAACAAACTCGACAGTGTTAATGCTTTGCCACTCGCTTCTGTAAAATAATTATGTGTTTAAAGCACTTAAACGCGAATAAAATGGAGTAATTCGCCATTTTTCTTATTTTTGGTGACGATGATACTGTTTCTTAAAAAAGCCCATCGTACGTTTTACCGGTATAGTCTGGCTTTTATTTTTTACGTGCAGTGGCCGCTGATCTATTTTGCTTCGCGCAAGCCATCCCGCTACCCCTTAATGAATGTGTTGAGGAAAAATTGCGCTTTTTTTAGTTCAACCATATCCGGGATATTTTACCGGGTGAAATTCGAAGCACCTGTCGACTGGTCGCGCACCTACATTATATGCCCCAATCATACGTCTAACCTGGATATCATGTCGGTTAGCTTGCTCATCAAAAATAATTTCTGCTTTATTGGCAAGCACGAGTTGCTGGAGAACCCACTATTGGGCATATTTTTCAGGACGATTGATATACCTGTAAATCGCGACAGTAAAATATCATCCTACAGAGCATTTAAATCTGCCGGTGAACGGCTGCAACAGGGCATGAGCGTAGTGATATTCCCCGAGGGTACTATTTCAAAGGACTTCCCCCCGCGCTTACAGGAGTATAAAAATGGCCCTTTCAGGCTGGCAATTGAATTAAAAATACCCATTTTGCCGGTAACATCGCTGGATACCTGGAAGGTAATGTGGGATAGCGGCAGCGAATATGGTAGCAGGCCGGGGATTTGTAATATATTTGTACACAAACCCATCGAAACAGCTGGCATGAGCATTGATGATGCCGATATACTGAAAGATGAGGTTTATAATGTAATTAGGCATAGATTGAACGAAGATGACCATTGATAAGGAAACTGTAGAAAAAGTAGCGCATTTGGCAAGATTGGAACTGGCGGAAGATGAAACCGAACAGATGATCGCTGATATGAGTAAGATACTTGGTTTTATGGACAAGCTGAATGAGATTGATACCACCGGTGTTGAACCACTGGTTTATATGACCGACGAGATCAACGTTTTGCGCGAGGACGTGGTAAAACAGCAGATCACCCACCAGGAGGCCTTGCAAAATGCACCCAAGCATGATGGTAAGTACTTTTTAGTGGCGAAGGTGATAGGTTGATGATTTCGGATTTATTTTTAGTGTTAAGAATTAGAGTTTAGATTTTAGGATTTAGAATTTCCCCCTCCCTGTAACATTTACCCTACCACTACAGTCAAAACAACAAAAAACGGATGGAGCCATTAATTACTATTAAGGATATCGGGCGTAAATATGTGATCGGTACTGAAGTTATTCACGCGCTAAAATCGGTGTCCCTAACCATAAATAAGGGCGAATTTGTAGCATTGATGGGGCCGTCGGGTTCGGGTAAATCAACCCTGATGAATATCCTCGGCTGCCTGGATACACCAACCAAAGGCGAATATATCCTGAATGGCATCAACGTAAGTCACATGACAGACAATGAATTAGCCGAAGTGCGTAACTCAGAGATCGGCTTCGTATTCCAGACGTTTAACTTGCTGCCCCGTAATACCGCATTGGATAATGTGGCGCTGCCATTAGTCTATGCCGGTATCAGTAAGGAAAAAAGGCAGGAACGCGCAAAAATGACCCTCGAGAACGTAGGGTTGGGTAACCGAATAGATCATAAGCCAAACGAACTTTCAGGCGGGCAGCGCCAGCGTGTGGCAGTGGCCCGTGCATTGATCAATAATCCATCCATCATATTAGCTGATGAGCCTACTGGTAACCTGGATACCAAAACTTCCATAGAGATCATGGGCCTGATAGAAGATATCCACGCCAAAGGCAACACCATTATATTAGTGACCCACGAAGAAGATATTGCTATGCATGCACACCGGATAGTACGTATGCGTGATGGTTTAGTAGAGCAGGATTATGCCAATACCGATATACATACGGTTGACAGGCATGGAACGGCTGCAGTCTGACCGTTGATTATGGTGATTGAAAGATTTCGCTGATTTTTGAATTGAATGGATTATTTCCACCATCTGGCATTTTCAATTTCTTCGTTATTATCCCTTCTGCTTTGCCAGCCATATTTTAAATACTTATCAGCAGGGGAGAATTCACCAGCACCCATATCGAGGTCTCCAGAGTTTGGAACCCTAAAATCACCCCAATTACATCTTTTTGTTAAGTTGGTTTTGTATTCTATCCATTGACCAACAAATTGATTGTTTGTATAGCTGTCTGAACAATCTTCAATATCATTATAACGCACCTGGTTATTTTTATTGATAAAGAAATCGGATCGAAAAGAACCTTTGAAAATCCCTGAATGGTTTTGCGATGTATTCTCGCCAAAATTGTAATTACCTAAAAGAACAAACTCACCTTTGTAGCCTTTGTATTTATATTCATCCTCACAGCCATGTTGCCGGGGTTTAAACTTTAGGATATTTGATATTTTAATAGTTCCTGTAAACTCATCAACGTTATTTTTAACCATTGATTTTCCATAGATATGGTAAGTGTATGCTGATAAAGTGTCTTTAGTAACTTTGATGAATTTTATACGGATGCGCTGGTAATTATCCCCAATAAAGCCATAAACTACTGAGTTGTCAGTGTTAGTAAAAAGATTTGAAAAATCATGCTTTATTAATTGCTCTTTTAAGTCTTTTTCTGATAAATCCTTATTGTGTAATTGTTCGTCTTTAAACTTTTCCGCTTCTGTTTGTGCAAATGCAAATGAAAGCTGCAGAACCATTAGGCAGAGAAGCAAAGTATGTTTCATTTTTTATGCGATTATTTATTTAAAATAAGCTTTTTTAGCAACTTGAACACATCCTCACCACAAACTCCGCCAAATGAACAGTATCCTCTGTATTGATGGGTTGGTTATTACGGATGACTAAAGTTTTGTTAATTATCTCTATTACGAAATCTTTGTACATCATATCTATGATAACCTTTCTGAAATCTGGCGTCATCGCTGCTGTAGCTTTTCCCTGGTCATTAGTAACCACATAAAAATGATCGCTAAAAACTTTGTCGTCTTTAAATTTAAGCTCGATAGGATGAACCAGGCCTAATATTTTATCGGCAAATGTTTCCCTCCTGATAAGCACCCGCCCAAAATCTTGTTTTAAATTAACAAATGCCCATGCCTGGCATTTCCAATAATTAGATTTCACACGTCCGATATTATCCAAATAGTGTATTTTAACAAACGTTAAATTGCAATCATTTACAGGATGGTTGATCAAAAATGTACCAGCTATAGTGGCTTCATTTTCATTATTGAATTGTTCAAATTTATTGATATGGGTATCAGCACCTGGTAAACTAATATTAAATTTTGCTTTAAGTGCTTTATAGGCATCTTCAAGGGCCTGCACTTCATCAGCGGAGAGATATACAGTATCGAATGGTAGATTATTCATCAGATAGGTTTATGGTTATTTGGTTGATAGTTCAAATATGCTGTTTTATTAACAACTTGAACACAGCCTCACCACAAACTCGGCCAGTTGTACTGAACTGTCGGCTGATACCGGCTTGCTGTGACCAATGATGAGCGTATGATCGATGATCTCTATCACCACATCTTCGTGCCGCATATCCATCACTACGTTCCTGAAATTGCGGTCCATGCTGGCGTCAGCTTTCCAGCGGTCGTTTGTCAATACGTAAAAGGTGTCACTGAAGGCTTTGTCATCCTCAAAATCCAGTTCTACCGGGTGTACCAGTTCTATGATTTTATCGATCAGCGTTTCGGGCCTGATCAATACACGGCCAAAGTCTTTTTTTAGATAAGCGAGCGCCCAGGTTTGGTACTCATAATAATCGTAGAAACCCGTAGAATATTTGCTGTTATTTTTCAATAAGTCGTGAACCTCAACAAACAACACATAGCAATCAGTGCGGGCATTTTTGATGACATATGAACCTCTTAATTTAACATCAGCGTGCGTTCTGAATACTTCAAAGTCGGGCAAATGAAAGTTGATATCGCCCGTAAGTTCTAAGCGGAAATGAGCCTTAAGAGTCTCATAAGTTTCCTGGAATATATCGATCTGTTCTGAACTAAGGCCAACGGTATCAAATGGGTAATCCATTCACAATGATAGAATTTCAGAACGGTAATTCAAAAACCTGTCTGAACCATGATTTACAGGATTTAAGGATTCCCTTGATTTCTTCACTACACTTCCGAAATCGGCATTCCGACTTCCGCACTCAATAATTAATAAGCCTGCATCTTCCCGCACGAACACGCACAATTAGCATCGCTCACACCCAATTTTTGTAAAAAATGTTGGTAAAAGCCAATGCGGTCATTCATGCTGAACATATTGTCGCCTTTATTACATTCAACAGCGCCATTGATGATGTTAATAGTCATTCCGAAACCTGGCATCCGTCCTTTAGCAGTATCTGAAGCGTTTGGCTGCCATTTTCTGGTCATTACATCATGCGCGGATGGTTTCAGGGTCTGTGGGGTCATCCAGAAATAAATGGCGGTCTTGAAGGCTACAACGGGGTCAGTTTCCACCAGTTCCGGATTGTTCAGCAGCACACTTTTATCGCCAAAAATACAGTCGGAAGCGTAGCCATAGTTACCGTTGTAGCTTAATTGAACAGGTCCGCGCCCATAATATTTTTTACCCAGTACAGCAGGGTAGGTGTCATTATCGGCAATGTACGTCAGGGAGGTATTGCTTTCATGGATAAACATCAGGCCGTCATTGTATTTGCCGTTTTCGCCGTGGCGGGTTTCGTGGGCTATATTGGCAAAAAACGCAGCTAACTCTTTTTTATCAATTTGCAGACTTTTTTCGCTGCAAAAATTGCCGTAGTCTACAACATAAGAGCTATCAGGTTTTTTTTTCGCCCAGTCCTCGTTCCAGTCTTCATCCTGGCGCACAACGGATGATTTGCCGGTACTTTTATCCGTACGGGTGATCTGGTAAACTGATACGGCCCGCCTCACCACTTTTATTTTGACCATGTTCATTTGGCGTATGGCCTTTATAAATGCGCTGTAGCTGTAAAACTTATCATGCAGCGGAAAAAAATCATTAAATTGTTTCTCGGTCAAAAAACTGCTTATCTGTATTTTATTGCTTATAGGTGCTTCGTTATTGGCCCCCCCGCATTTAAAACTCGTTAGTAACAAAACGGATAATATGGTAAGGGTAAGTTTAGTTATTACAAAAGTAGCTCTCATTGGATCGAATTATAGTATACTTTGATTCATCAGTAACGTAAGCAATAGCTAAGTGTTTGTTGGCTCTGCAAATGTTAAATAAAAAACCGAAAATAAATTCGAAATTGTGCTGCCGATAGCTATCGGAACGAAATTAGAAATACGATGAAAATTTATACCAAAACAGGCGACAAAGGCTATACCTCGTTAATAGGGGGTACCCGTGTGCCGAAGCATCATCTGCGTATAGAAAGTTATGGTACTGTGGATGAACTGAACTCCTATATCGGCCTGATACGTGACCAGGACATTACCGCACACGATAAGCAAGTGCTGAAGGAAGTGCAGGACAGGCTATTCACCATCGGCTCATTACTCGCCTCTGACCCCGAAAGATCAAAAATGATCGTTCCTGATCTGCATGAGGCCGATATTGAGCTGCTGGAAAAAGAAATGGACCAGATGAATGAGCAATTGCCTGAGTTACGTCATTTTATTTTACCGGGGGGGAATAATGCCATTTCATTTTGCCATATTGCAAGGTGCGTGTGCAGGCGTGCCGAACGTTTGAGCGTTCACTTGTCTGAAGAAAGCACCGTAGATACAAAAGTGAACATTTATCTGAACAGGCTGAGCGACTACCTGTTCACTCTGGCAAGGAAAATTGCGAACGATGGTAAAGTGCCTGAAAATCAGTGGATACCGCGTGTTTAAAATTTTAGAGAAAATTATTTGATAATCAATTTAAAAATATTATACTTTTGCCAAAATTTAATTTACCTAATAAATAGAAAATATATATGTATTGGACACTTGAATTAGCATCTCACCTTGAGGATGCACCCTGGCCGGCAACAAAAGATGAATTGATAGATTATGCTATTCGTTCAGGAGCACCTGTTGAAGTTATTGAAAACCTGCAGGCCCTGGAAGACGATGGTGAGCCCTACGAAAATATTGAGGAGATATGGCCTGATTACCCTACAAAAGACGATTTCTTCTTTAACGAAGACGAATACTAAACCGCTCTTTTAAAGATAAAGAAGCCCTGTTTTACGGGGCTTTTTATTTTAGAAACTTTTTGGAATAGTTTTAGTTGTATATGGAAATTATCAAACTAAAACCATTTACCTATGAGAAGTTTATTGTATATAATTGCTGTTATCCTGATAATAGGATGGGCAATCGGGGTTTTTGCTTATTCAGCAACCGGAATCATTCACGTATTATTAGTGATCGCAATTGTTGCATTGCTGTTAGGGGTGATCAGGAGAGCCTGATTAGGAGTGGGCAGTTGCCAGTTTGCAAACCTTTCCCTCTGACTGCTAACTAAAAGCTGCCCACTGCCAACTGGCCTCAATCTCTCGTCAGCAAAAACTCCGCAATGGCTATGTCTTCGGGGAAGGTGATCTTGATATTCTGATAGCTCCCGCCGATCAGGTTAATGTTTACACCTGTTTGTTCAACCACGCTGGCATCATCTGTAAAAGCGGCTTGGTAAGGCTGCTGGTAAGCTTTTTTTAATTGTGCCGATTGGAAGGTCTGGGGGGTTTGTATCAGGTAAATTTCATCGCGTATCAAACTTACCGACCGGTTGTCCTTGATTTGCCTTACCGAATCACGGCTTTTGATGGCCACGATGGCATTACCATATTGCGTAGCACATTCATAAGATTCGTCAATGATCTCCTTGCTGATCAATGGTCTTACGGCATCGTGTATGGCGATAATGGCGCCGTCCTCATCTATCAGCCCGATTCCGTTTTTAACGGAATGGAAACGGGTTTCGCCGCCGCTTACTAATTGATGGGGAATGATAAAGCCATGTTCTGCGCACAATTCGTTCCAATAATCGTGAGAATCTGATGGGAGTACCACAATAATTTGCGGCTGGGTTTCACAAGCGTGAAAAGCATTAATAGTATGCATTAAAACCGGCAGGCCATTGAGCAATAAAAACTGCTTAGGCACCACAGAGTGCATCCTGCTGCCCGATCCACCGGCTACTATGATGACGTAGTGTTTCATGAGTTGTGAGCTTAAAGCTATGAGTTTTGAGTTGTATTCCGATAGGACTTATAACTCAAAACTCATTACTTAAAACTATCTTAGATGATCAGCATCGCATCGCCATAGCTGTAAAAGCGGTATTTTTCTTTTACGGCAACTTCGTATGCATTCATTACATGCTCATATCCACCAAAAGCGCTTACCATCATCAATAAGGTAGACTCAGGCGTATGGAAGTTGGTGATCATTGAGTTAGCAATGCTGAAATCGTATGGTGGGAAAATGAATTTGCTGGTCCAGTCGTTAGCGGCTTTTAAAGTTTTTCCTGCTGATACAGCCGATTCAATAGCGCGCATAGATGTGGTGCCTATGGCGCATATACGGCTTTTTCTTTCGATGGCCCTGTTTACAATATCTGCTTGTTTTTGCTCGATAATAAATTGCTCGGAGTCCATTTTATGTTTGGTCAGGTCTTCCACCTCAACCGGGCGGAAAGTTCCTAAACCAACGTGCAGGGTAACTTCTGCAAATTCAACACCTTTTAATTCAAGGCGTTTCATCAGCTCACGGCTAAAATGCAAACCGGCAGTAGGGGCGGCAACCGCACCTTCGTGCTTGGCAAAAATAGTTTGATAACGCTCTTTATCTTCTGCAGTAGCTTTACGTTTAATATATTTTGGTAGCGGTGTTTCGCCTAATATCTCCACATTACGTCTGAATTCTTCGTCAGTGCCATCAAAAAGGAAACGGATGGTACGGCCGCGTGATGTGGTGTTATCCACAACTTCAGCAATCAGCAGGTCGTCATCACCAAAGTAAAGCTTGTTGCCAACGCGTATTTTACGGGCCGGGTCAACCAGCACATCCCATAGCCTTAGTTCTTTGTTTAATTCTCTCAGCAAAAATACTTCAATAGTGGCGCCGGTTTTTTCTTTATTACCATACATACGGGCCGGAAACACCTTGGTATTATTAATGATCATCACATCCTTGTCATCAAAATAATCCAATGTGTCCTTAAATATTTTGTGCTCAATTTTGCCCGAATCCCTGTGCAATACCATTAAACGCGATTCGTCGCGGGTATTGGCGGGTGTATGTGCTATTAACGACTCGGGTAAATTAAATTTGAATTGAGATAATTTCATGTTAAAAGATATGAATTTTTAGGGCGCAAATGTACGAATTTTTTTATGGATTGTACTGATTATTTTGTGATTCCACTGATTTTATGATTAAGATTTCACAGATTTTATGATCAACAAATCATAGTAAAAATTGTGTTGACAATTAGTGTAACTTAAGTGCTGTATTATCGTCTTAATAAAATAATGAGCTATAGTTGTTGCGCTTTAGAAAAATCGGTGCAATCAATAGGTAATCGGTGAAATCCCAATAAATCATGATATTTTTAAAACTTTTCCGCGAAAGCTTTTTGTTTGCTTATGATGCATTGCGTCAAAACAAGTTGCGCACTTTGCTCTCCTTATTGGGTGTTACTATTGGTATTTTTATCATTATCGCCGTTTTTTCGGCAGTTGATACCTTGCGTGCTAACTTGCAGAAAAGTGTAAATAAACTGGGTAGTAATAGTGTCTATGTTGGAAAGTGGCCATGGATAGGTGGCGAAGATTTCCCCTGGTGGAAGTATTTACAACGCCCCGAACCCAAATTAAAGGAATTTGATGAGATAATAAAACGCAGTCAAACAGCACAGGCCATCACTTACGAGATCAACATCAACGACCGCACTATAAAATATAACAGCCATACCGTAGAAGGCGCTTCTATCAACGCAGTAACCCAGGACCACGACAAAGTTTGGAACTTTGATTTGCAAGATGGAAGGTATTTTACCCAAATTGAATCACGGACCGGTGCCCCGGTAACCATTATTGGATATGATATTGCCGATAATCTTTTTCCACAGGGAAACAGTTTAGGTAAAAAGATAAAAGTGATGGGCCGTTACGTTACCATCATTGGTGTAATTTCAAAAGAGGGTAAAGATATGCTGGGTAATTCTGACGATAACGTGGTGATGATACCATTGATCTTTGCCAAGGATATTATCGATGTTGAAAATGATAATTATCAACCCAATATAGTTGTAAAGGGTAAAAATGGGTTAACTGACCTTGATGTAGAAAGCGAGTTAAGGGGATTAATGCGTAATATACGGAGGTTAAAGCCGAACCAGGAGGATAACTTTGCTTTAAACCGGTCGACATTGATCTCGAACCAGTTAGATATAGTATTCGGTGTTTTAAATAAGGCTGGTTTGTTTATTGGTATATTTTCTATTTTGGTTGGCGGCTTTGGTATTGCCAATATCATGTTTGTTTCTGTTAAGGAACGCACCAATATCATCGGCATACAAAAATCCCTTGGTGCTAAAAACTATTTTATCATGCTGCAATTTCTTTTAGAAGCTATTATTCTTTGCCTGATGGGAGGGTTGATCGGCCTGGGATTGGTTTACCTTGGAACATTTATAGCCGAATGGCTGGCAGATATCCAGGTAGTGCTTGATATTAACAATATCATTATCGGCATAGGCACTTCGGTAACTATAGGTATCATATCGGGGATCATCCCGGCATACTCAGCTTCAAGGCTCGACCCTGTTGAGGCGATAAGGTCGAACTAAATAATATCGAATACTGAACAAGGAATATCGAATGATGAAGTATTAAATTTCGATATTCAGTGTTTAAAATTCGGTGTTCAATATTCAATAACTTCCCCATATTCAATATATCGTGCAATTTTTACAAATAGTAAACCTTCACGGCGATTATAATACATGGATTTATTTACATTTGCTACAAAAATACTTCTATGTCTGAAACAGCGCAATTAAAAATAGGTGACAAAACTTACGACCTCCCTGTTATTGAGGGTACCGAGGGTGAGAAAGCAATAGATATTTCTAAACTCAGGGACCAAACGGGGTATGTAACGCTGGATATCGGCTACAAAAACACCGGAGCAACTACCAGCTCCATTACTTTCCTTGATGGCGAACTGGGGATACTCAAATACCGGGGATATCCTATTGAGCAGCTGGCCGAGAGATCGAGCTTTATTGAAGTGGCCTACCTGCTTATTTATGGCGAATTACCTACACAGGAACAATTGACCGAATTTAGGTACCAGATAAGCCGCCATACGTTGGTGCATGAAGATATGAAGAAGTTTTTTGATGGCTTCCCGTCAAAATCTCATCCAATGGGGCAGTTGTCATCATTAGTTTGTTCCTTATCTGCTTTTTACCCCGAATCGTTAAAATCCAACCAAACGGATGATGAGCTCAATTTAAGCATCATCAAAATGCTGGGTAAAATGGCTACCGTGGTTTCGTGGATATATAAAAAATCACTGGGGCACCCGTATATCTACCCAAAGAATAAATATGATTACGTAACCAACTTCCTGCACATGACCTTTGGGCAGCGCACGGAAGAGATAGAAATTGACCCGGTTATCGTTAATGCGATGAACACCCTGCTAATTCTGCATGCCGATCATGAGCAAAACTGTTCAACATCGACGGTTAGAATTGTAGGTTCGTCAGAATCTAATATCTATGCATCTGTTTCGGCGGGTATTTCGGCATTGTGGGGACCGCTGCATGGCGGGGCCAACCAGGCAGTTATTGAAATGCTGGAAAAAATTAAGGCTGATGGGGGAGATACCGATAAATGGATCAAGAAAGCAAAAGATAAAAACGACCCTTTCCGTTTGATGGGATTTGGACATAGGGTTTATAAGAATTTTGATCCGCGTGCCAAGATCATCAAAAAAGCTTGTGATGATATTTTAGAGAAGTTAGGTATTGATGATGAAGTGCTGGAAATAGCCAAGAAACTGGAAGAACACGCTTTAAAAGACCCATACTTTGTGGAGCGTAAGTTATACCCTAACGTTGACTTTTACTCGGGCATTATTTACCGCGCTTTGGGTTTCCCTACCGATATGTTTACAGTGCTGTTCGCTTTGGGCCGCCTGCCGGGCTGGATAGCGCAATGGAAAGAAATGAAGGAGCATAAAGAACCTATCGGCCGCCCGCGCCAGATATACGTAGGCGCTGTAAACCGCGAATATGTTGATATAAAGGAAAGAAAATAAAATCCCTGCAGCTATTTAAAAGCCTGCCGGTTTATTAACTGGCAGGCTTTTTTTATGGTCATAGCCAAAAACTTACGAAGTCTTAAAGACTTCGCAAGTTTAATGTGCCGCCTTAATCAGCGAAACCAATTCATCACATTAATCTTAACTACAGTACTGTATATGTTACGGTATTAGATTTTACACCTGTTGGCGAGCCATTTCCATATTCAGTAACGTAGAATTGATAAGTGTGACCAGATATATACGTGGCTGAATATCCATAGGGACTATTTGCAGAATTAGTTGATATGCCAGTATTTAAATCTTTATATGTAAAATTCCCAGTTACGGGTGAAGGAATGTTAGGCGTTACACTAAGAATAACGAACCCACTATAACCACCATAGGCAACAGTTAGAACTGGAACCGCCCATATTTGTATAGCTATGATTTTAGAGGAGGTGCCAGCGTGGTTTGTTGCAGTGACAGTATAATTTGTTGATGCAGAAACTGTGGTAGGCGTTCCGGTAATGACACCAGTAGCTGTATTGATGGTTAATCCGGCAGGCAATGCGGGACTTACCGTGTAAGTAGCAGCGCTGCCGGTATTAGTAGGGGTTAATGGCGAAATTACGATTCCAACGGTATATCCAATGGGTGTAGTATAACTAATTGCAGGAGCCCGCAAATGAAAATATAAATCAACAAACCCGGTGTTATTAGGGAAAACGGTTTGTTCACCTAATCTGGCTGTTGAGCCCGTGTGTGCAACAAAGTCCTTTACAGGGTTACCGGCATTAGGGTCCATTTCTACATAATCATTAGGTGGGTAGTCTGATATTGTTTTTACATTAACTGCTTCAATGGTTTCAAATAGCGTGGTTAATGGTGCAGTAAGCGAAGGTTGGGTTAAACTCGTAGCTAATTGGCCGTTTTTATAGAAGGATGATGTCCAGGTATTTGATCCGGACTGACCCGTTTGTTGAATTTGCCCAACTAATGCATCCCCAGGATTTACTGAGACTGGGGTGCTAACATATGCAGTGCATTGGGCACACGTAGCATAATAGTTTGCAATAGTCCAGGAAGTAGCATTCCCTGTATAGCCATTATAACCATATTGCAATACGGGTTGCATTATCATTGAAAGATTTGAGTCTTCCAGCCCATCAAAGATAAAAATTACCTGCCCGTCATTCAAAGTAGTTGGAAGGGATGGGACAGTCCAACTAGTAGTAAAAGTTTGAGGGAATGGTAAATTCGCAAATATACCCTGCTTAGTTGTAGTGCCCTGGGCCCAGGTTTTCCAGTTTGTATCAACCACAGCAGGAGGAGACGAAGAAGCTGTAATTAAGTTATTTGATGCATTTTGAGCAGGTTTTTTAGAAAGGTAATTTAATGGAGCCTGTACGCCAAAATCATTCAACATTTTACCTGTTGCTGTTTCTACTTCTACAAGGTGGCCTCCTGAATACTTTAAGCTATGCCCTTCTACTATTAGGTGAACATCTGATTTTCGCCTTGGCCCAAATGGTGTAATTACCATTGCTGAATCCGATAAGTTCAACTTAGATAAGGCCGTAACCGAGAACTTGTTTCCGGGTGTTTTAGTAGCCGGATTGTAAAGGTCTTTTTTACATCCCGATAAATAAAAAGCAAATAATGAAATTAGTACGACGAGGTAATTTTTGATTTTCATAAAAAGTAATTTAAGTTTATTTATGCTTAAACTTAAACTATCCTTTTGTCTCAAACAACCCGTGAAAACACCCTAATTTATATGTGCTTAATACAGTTAATTATCTCAAATAACCTTTATTAAATGCTTCTTATGCGGTTAAACAAAAAAACCCGCCCCGATAATTCGGGGACGGGCCTCTCTATAAATCAACTCTATGTTTTTTATTGTTTTACCATCGTATAAGTAAGATGGGCTATATCTACTGTAATTAAATAGTTTCCAGCTACAGTAACAGGAATATTGTTATTGTTTTGCGTGTCGAGAACTCCCGCTGTAGTTAAAGATCCATAATTAACGCCCCAATCATGATTTAAACGGAATTTTAGACCTCCTGGTTTTAGCGCTACCAAAACGCTCCAGGTTTGTGTCCCGTTATTAAACTTCATATCGGTATCGCTTTGCGGGCCGCTACCATTTGGCCAGCTACCCGGAGTAGCATCACCAACAACACTCCATAAGGTTGGCGTTAATGTAAGCGTGTTTGCATTCGAATCAAAGGTAACCAGGTTACTGGTTATATTAACAGCCGGATCGACGGTTGATTTTGATGCGGAAAAAAAGTTATTTCCTCCACCAGTCACATACTCGGTTGCATAAGTGATTGGGCCGCCTGCAGCACCTGGGTTGGCAGTAGTAGCCCATTTATTTGCCCAGCTTTGAGCAGGTACTATCAGGAATCCATCACTAACCAGTTTGAAACCGATAACTCCTGTGTAAATACCATTATCTGTCGCTGACTGCAAACTATCCGCATTTTTACCAGGGAAAGACCATCCTTCGTAGTTACCAGGTACATATACAAATGATGCCAGGTTAAAAGGCGTAACTGTTAATGCAACCACATTTGAGTAAATAGGAGGGACGTTAACAGCAAGCGAATGCTCAATACGTACATTTACGGTTGCGGTTGTGCCACCCAGAATATTCAACTTCAACAATAACGAATTAAAAGTAACTGTATTAAACCCTTGCGAAAGCACGCCGGTACCCAATGTAAAAGTTGTTGGGTTTGCCCAGTTATCACCAGGGCCATCAATTTGCAGGATATTGGTTACCCCTGCGGCATAGCCATAAGAAGGTTGAGTTACATTGAATTTAATAACCGTAGTCGTATCGTTTATTTTGCTCTTATCCAGGGGTAGGGTTGTTACATTAGCAGTCAAAGCTCCCGGTGTCCCACTGGTGGCCCTAACTGTCGTCCCTTCTTTCTTACACGATGCCAGCATTAGCAGCGCTACACCGCTAATGGCTAAAAATTTTGTTAATACTGTTTTCATTTTATTTTTTTTAATTAACACTTATTTATAAAAAGGGTCAAATATTTAAATCTTTAATTATAGCCCGGGTTTTGTTTTAACGTCGGGTTATTGATGATATCGGTTGAAGGTATAGGCATCAGGTTACGGAAATCCGCAATGCTTGTACCTGCATGAGCTGCACCTTTCCATTGCCATACATAAGTACTACCTGTAAACTGTCCAAAACGGATAAGGTCGGTCCTTCTGTGTCCTTCAAATAATAACTCACGTCCTCTTTCGTCCAGTATAAACTGCAGGTTCAACTGACCAGCGTTTATGTTGCCTGAAACATCGCCATCATAGGCACGGGTACGAACCATGTTAACATAAGTAAGCGCCGTACCAGCATCGCCACCGCTGCGTAATAAAGCTTCAGCATACATCAGGTAAACGTCAGCTAAACGGAACATAGGGTAATCGGTATCCACAAAAGTACCGGTTGGGTCACTGCCCACAGCACCCGTTGAGGTTATGTTTTTAAATTTAGTGATCGCATAGCCATCGTTGAAGGTATATTCGTCTGCAATGTCAAGCGTTTGGCCGTTGGTGAAGAACATGGCACGCTTATCGGTATTCCCACTTGGGTCTGCAAATAAGGCAACATACTGAGGGGTGGTGCGTAAACCTGCCCAGCCGCCAGAAGCGATACCGAAGGCATTTTTATCCATATTGCCACCTACCTGTGCATGGATGATATAAGTCATACCGCCATAGCCTTGTGTATGGATACCATCTGATTCGATCGGGAAAATGATTTCCTTAGAGAGGTTGTTATCTGCAAGGAACAGGTTTTTGAAATGCGGTTCAAGCGCATAGCTTGCGCCTATAACCTTTTTAGCATAAGTAACGGCATCGGTGCTGCGGTCTGTACCGGTATAAACTTTAGCATTTAAATAAAGCTTGGTCAGCAAGGTCCACTCTGCACCCTGATCGGCGTGGCCATAAGAGAATTGTGGAGTGCCAAGATCACCATCTATCGCTTTTAGTTCGCTTTCAATGTAACTGAATACAAAAGCCCTGGGTTTTTGAGTTGGGAAAAATACGCCAACCTTATCCGCGTCGGTCACAAAAGGAACATCGCCATAAAGGTCAATAGCATGCCAATAGCTTAAAGCTCTTAAAAAACGTGCCTCGGCACGGTATTGTCTGGCCAGTGTAAGGTTACTGCCAGTAATGCCGTTTGCAGCTAACTGGGCATCTGTTGTGTTACGGATAAATTCATTATCTATTGAAATTGCGTAATAAATACGATCATACATGGCGCGGATAAATTCGCACTGATTGTTCCAGGTGCCATCATGCAGTGTGTGTACGGTTCCGTCGTTCCAAACAATTTGAGCCTCGTCAGTTGTAAGCTCCTGCATGTTAAAATATTCACGCAGGTAGTTACCAAAGCCTTCATCAATACCTGTAATATCGGCATTGCCGGCTGGGCCCTGTTGCCCGCTTATGGCGTAGGCATTATACAGTTTACCTAAAACCTGTTGGTAATTGCCAAAATCCTTGTAAACATTTGCTGTAGTTGTTTGGCCAATAGGCTCCAGATTCTTTTTGCAGGAAGTGATCGTGACTGAAAGAGTTATTACTGTAATAACTGTCAGTAGTTTTAAATGTCTTATCCTCATGATAATTTTAATTCTTAATTTCTTTTATGTTGTTAAAAACCTAAATTCAGACCAAGTGAAAATACGCGCGGGTGTGGATATATATTGTTATCAATACCGTTATTGTTAACTTCAGGATCAAGCCCGGTATATTTTGTGATTACGAATACATTCTCTACGTTGAAATATACCTTTAGGTTGGCTGTGCGTGCAACTTTTCCAAAATTGTAGCTTAGGTTAGCGTTATCCATTCTCAGGAATGAAGCATTCTCAACATAATAGTCAGAATATAACTGGTATTGCTGGAAGTTTGTCTTCAAAATACTGTTAGGTATATTGTTCAGGTATCCCTGGAATTTTAAACCGGCATAAGCTCCGTTACTTGCCTGGGCAGCATTGTAAACGTAGTTGCCCAGGTTAGAACGAAGGGTAAAGCCTAAGCCCCATTGCTTGTAATTGAAATTGGTATTAAAGCCCATAAAGATGGTTGGGTTAGGATGCTGGTAAAGGTATTTATCATCCAGCGTTGTACCATTACCATTCCTGTCAACATAAACGCCTTCAAGTGGTGCGCCTGTAGGGCCATAAACCTGCTGGTATACATAGAAAGCGTACGGAGAATACCCAGCCTTAAGCAACTGGATGGTATTGCCTACGCCACCCGGTATACCACCCGTAGGAATAATCTGGTTAGGATCATGTGTAGCAGAAAGGTTATCAATTACAATTTTGTTATAAGAGATGTTGTAACCAAAATTCCATTTAAAGTCTTTGGTATCTACTGCTACAACATTTACATTAAAGTCAACACCCTGTGTATGCAGGTTACCAATATTGGCAATTACGTGATTGCTTAGGTTTGTTCCATCAGCCACAGGGGTATCAAATAACAAATCTTTTGTTTTTTTGTAATAATATTCGATACTTCCGCTTATTTTTCCGTTCAGGAAGCCATAATCAATACCAAAGTTGCTTGTAGCTGTTTGCTCCCACTTTAAATTGTAATTGTAAGGATCAGCACGTAATGTATTTATAAAATTATTTCCGAACTGGTATTGTGCACCGTTATTACTTGGTTCATATACGGCCAAATATGGGAAATACCCGCCAACGGTATTATCTTGCTGACCTGTAATACCGTAACCTGCCCTTAATTTCAGATCAGATATAAAGTCGACACTTTTCAGGAAAGATTCTTCCTTTATGCGCCAGGCCAAACCAATAGCCGGAAAATAACCGTTGCGGTTTGCAGCGGAGAAGCGGGATGAACGGTCGTCACGAATGGTAGCCGTTAACAAATACTTATCCATAAAGCTGTAATTTAAACGAGCAAATGGCGATTCAATATAATACTGTCCGGGGAAAAAATTAGCAGGATTCGATTCAACAGTTGTTTTATCCGCCGCATAGCTTGCCTCATTTTTAGTATAAAAATGGAAGTATTGGTACGAGTAACCAGCCTGTAAATCTAAATGACTCTGGATTGATTTAAAGTCTTTGCTGTATTTCAAATAATAGTCAGCGTTGTAAGTGTAGTTTTCGCCGAAATATTGAGAATAGGCGCCTACCCCTGTTGGTACAGATGCAGATGATGGATTGGTATAATTATTACCCATACCGTCGGTCATATCACCACCAAAAGTTGCATTAGCCTGTAATTCTTTTAAGAACGGGAATGTGTAAGTTGCCGAAAGGCTTCCCAATTCACGGTGGCTGTATCCGTGACCGGTTGTTTGGTTTAGCAGGGCAACAGGGTTTTTAGGTGCCAATGTATTTACTGATCCATCTGTGTTCAGCCACTCGTAATATCCGCCATGAACGGCGTTATTGCCCGTATATACCGGTTGGGTAGGGTCGAAAACTACTGCAGCGCCTATAGCGTTTTGGTTAGCAAAAAGCCTGTCGGTATAGGTGCCTTTTGCATTAAGGTCAATTTGCAAGCTTTTATGTAAAAAGTCCTTATTGATGTTCAGGTCAATTGTAGTTCTTTTTAAATTATCTCTTTTCAAGATACCGTCCTGGTCCAGATAACCTATTGATAAACGATAAGGCAAACCTTTTATACCGCCATTAAAGCTGATATTATTATCAGTAGATAATGCCGAGCGGTAGATCTCTTTTTGCCAGTCGGTATTGGCATTGCCAAGCTCGGCTTGCTGGGCAGAGGATGTGTTTGATATGGGATTATCGACTACCGAGCGGAATTGTGCTGAGGTTAAAACAGGAAATTCCTTGGTTATTTTTGATAGTGAATTAACCGAACTGAAGTTTACATTTAGCTTACCGCCGCCTTTACCTTTTTTAGTGGTGATCATAATTACACCGTTTGATGCACGCGAACCATATATGGCTGTTGATGACGCATCTTTCAGGATGGTGAATGTTTCGATGTCATTAGGGTTGATGGTTGCTAAGGCATTATCGATACCTGCTATGCCTGAATTGCTTACCGGTACCCCATCAATTACGATCAAAGGGTCGTTACTGCCAGTTATTGAAGCGCCGCCTCGGATACGTATAGTGCTACCTGCACCGGGAGCACCACTGTTTGAAGTGATCTCAACACCTGAAACTTTACCTGTAATTAAAGCTTCGGGTGTAGTAACTGGCCCCTGGTTAAAATCCTTGGACGATACGGCCACAACCGAACCGGTAAGGTCTTTTTTCCGTGCGCTACCATAACCTATCACTACTACTTCGTTTAAGCTTGTGTTTTCAGGTTTTAACCCGAAATCTACAGTAAGTACGGAATTACTTACGGTTATGGTTTTCTTAGATGCAACATAACCTACAAATTTTGCGGTTAAAGTGTAGTTGCCGGTTTTAACACCTGTAATAGCATAATTACCGCTTGCATCGGTAACTGAACCGAGCGTGGTGCCATCTATGCTAACAGATGCGCCGGGAAGGGGTTGATTGGTCTCATCAACTACCTTACCTTTAATGCTCCCTGTTTGTGCAAATGCCATTACTGACATCATCAGAAATGCACAAAGAAGCATGTACTTTTTTGAGTAATTTTTTCTCATACTTTTTTTCTTGTGTGAATAAAAATGGCGTTTTGCGCCGGTTATAAATTGGTTTGTTAACTTTGCTGTAACAGCATGTGACTAATTTACATTAAGAACTAATAATTCCAAATTTTATATAAAAGATAATTTTCGGTCGGATAACGAACTCGATTTTAACTTTAAAGAAATATTTTAAAAGGATGTTTTTTATCAAAAAAAAACAATTTTTGTGTTATATTTTGGAACAATGATGGTTTTTGCTGTAAAGAAAGTGTCAAAATTACACATTTGGCAATTTTACTTTAATGAAACTATTTCCGGGAACGTTCCCGGAGGAATAAGTGTTAGAAAGACAATTTAAAATGAGAAAAAAAATATTTTTCTGCGCGTTTTTGCTTTTTTGCCAAAATTTTTTGTTGTTCGGACAGATAAAAGTGACTTTCCAAACAGGAAAAATTCCACCCATAAAGGTGTCAGATGTACACCTGTTCCTGGCAGGCGATTTTAATGGCTGGAACCCTGGGGATAAAGCGTCGGAATTGAATCAAAACAATGCCGGTAAGTACCAGCTTCTAAAAGATTTACCGAAAGGCGTTTATAACTTTAAAATAACCAGGGGAACCTGGCAATCGGTTGAGTGCAACGCTTCTGGAAAGGGTATCGGGAACAGAAGTTTTACATTATTGCATGATACTACTATAAATATAGATATTGCAGGCTGGCAAGACGATTTTAAACCTGCGGAGAAAAAACATACTGCCAGCGCACAGGTACATATTGTAAATGAAAAATTTGATATGCCACAGCTTGGCAGGCAGCGTCGAATATGGATATACCTGCCAGCAGACTATCAATCGTCTCATAAAAAATACCCGGTGATCTATATGCACGATGGGCAAAACCTTTTTGATGAATATACATCAGGATATGGCGAATGGGGAGTTGACGAACTGATGGATAAATTACCTATAAAAGAACAGTGCATTATTGTGGGGATCGATCATGGCGGTGAAAATCGCGTTACAGAATATGATCCTTATGATACAAAATATGGAAAGGGCAGGGGTGATGATTATGTTGATTTTTTAGCGAAAACTCTTAAACCATATATTGATCAGCATTATCGCACCAAAACGGATGCACGACATACCACCATAGCGGGAAGTTCAATGGGCGGGTTGATATCCATGTATGCTGCATTAAAATACCCAGGTGTATTTGGTAACGCAGGTATATTTTCCCCTGCCTTTTGGATATCACCTGATATTTATAAATATGCGCAGCAATCCACTAACAAGAAACTGAGGTTTTACTTTGTTTGCGGCGATTCTGAAAGCGAAACCATGGTAGCAGATATGCAGAAAATGGCCAATATAATTCGTTCGAAGGGAATAAGCGTTAAAAATACACCCGAAGTGATCATAAAGGGTGCTAAGCACAATGAAAAACAATGGAATGGTGATTTCCCGGGATTTTATAGTTGGTTAGGCCCCCTCTAAATCTCCCCCTGTAGGGGAGACTTTTTTATTGTGCTCGATTTTAAAAGTCTTCCCTTCCGGGGAGGATTTAGGTGGGGCTGGAGTTCAATCCCCATCCCCGCTTGTAAACAACCAGGTTTCACTATTGCCAACAGGCAGGTTCATCATTTCGCCGCGATTCATTTGCCACCAGAAGCGCAGACGCGGTTTTTCGCGGTTACCGATCTCGTTCATCGAGTCTGCATCATATAGGCGCCCGTTTACCATCACGTATTTTATCTTCTGACTATTGCGGATATCAACCAATGGGTTATCATTTAATACGATCAGGTCAGCAAGTTTGCCAGTTTCCAATGAGCCGATCTCTTTATCCATTCCTAAATAGGAAGCGCCGTTCATTGTAGCGCAGCGTATGGCCTGTAAAGGCGACATGCCGCCCTGTGCCAGCATCCACAGCTCCCAATGCGCGCCGAGGCCCTGTAACTGCCCGTGTGCCCCCAGGTTCACCTTTGTGCCTCCATCGGCGATCTGTTTTACGTACTTCGAAACTTCAATATGCCCGTAATCACCATACTCAGTTGTTAAGCGTCGGCGCGAACGTGCATCAATAATAGATTGCGGTGTAAAATTCAGCAGATGATCGTTTTTCCACACCTCAGTACGATCATACCAATAGTTTTCGCCAAACAGCCCACCATAGCATACAATTAAGGTTGGTGTATAACCCGACTTGCTGGCATTCCATAAACTTTTAACATCCTTGTAAACTGGTACCACAGGTATATTGTGTTCAATACCGGTATGCCCGTCCAATATCATATTCATATTGGTGAAATAGGTTGAACCACCTTCGGGTACCACCTCCATTTGCAATTCGCGCGCAGCCTCAATAATTTCTTGGCGCTGCTCGCGACGCGGCTGGTTATAACTTTTAACGGAGAAGGCTCCTACAGCCTTTAACCTGCGCAAATTTGACCGGGCATCATCAAGGCTGTTGATCACAGCTTTAAAATCCCCATCGGCACCATATAATATAGTACCGGTCGAATAAACCCTTGGGCCAACCATGTTACCGGCCTTCAGCATTTCCGATTGACTAAAAACCATTTCGGTATTGGTTGAAGGATCGTGCGAGGTGGTTACACCAAAGGCAAGGTTGGCATAATAGTTCCAGTCCTGTTGCGGCGAAATACCATCGGGGCTGGGATGCAGGTGTGCATGCACATCAATAATACCAGGCATCATGGTTTTCCCGGTGAGGTCATATATTTTGGCATCAGCAGGTATCTGCACCTCCGAAGATTTGCCAATAGCAGCGATCTTATTCTTATCTATAATTATAGTGCCATTTTCAATTACCTGGTCTTCCTTCATAGTAATGATACGCACGTTGGTAAAAGCAATCTTTCCATCAGGTACATCAGTCTTTAACTTTAGGCCCAACTCAAGTCCTGCTGTATCTATTACCGGCGTTTTATCACTTTCGCCATCAGCGAACGGAAAAGCGCTGCGTATATCACGTGTAAAATATTTTGGCCCCAGTGTCCACATTAGTTTTTGGCTGTCATTGCTCCAATGCAGGTAAGTACCGGCATCGCGTGTAAGTTTGCTTAATGGAATGGCCTTGTTAGCGGCAGATAGGTCCTGCGGATTCCCGGTGCTAACCATCGGGGTGATATAACAGTTAAACAATTCGGTAAATGCCATCCATTTACCATCGGGGCTTGGTGCAAATTGAGTGGCGTAAGTAGAGGTGTACAGAGTTTTCTGATTCGCGCCCGTTGTATCCATCATCCTGAAGGTCTTTTTATCCCCTTCACTGCTTTGGTAGTATATTTTTGAATCATCCGTAGAAAACTGCGGGTGTATGCCATTATCAATGATCATTTTGGGCTTGCCGCCGGTAGCCGACATTATATATATACCCGGATTTTTCCCGAATGAATAGCCGGTTACTTCATTGCCTTCACCTTTGCGGAAGATTATTTTATCTCCCTTGTTTGAAAACTTTGGCGAATAATAGAATCCTTTATCAACAGTAAGGCGTGTTACCAGGTGTGTAGTTAGGTCAACCCGGCATATAGCGCCTTTTATTTCGTCGCTCCAATCTACATACACCAATGATTTACCATCAGGGCTAAAATCAGGTTCATATTCAAAATCATTAGTCGTAGTAATCCGTTTTGGCAGACTATCCGGCAAAGCCTTAGTATAAATATAGCCAGCCGCGTTAAAAGCTACATGTTTTTCATCCGGCGAGGTGGTTAACTGCCTGATCATTTTAACAGTAAACTCATCCTGAAAAACTTTTTGCTGGAAATGAAGCGCGTCGGTAATGGTTTGCTGTGAAGTAACCTCGAACGGGATCTGCACAGCATTTAATGTAGTAATATCCAAATTCCATATTTTGCCCTTGGCGTAGAAAATAATATTCTTGCTATCAGGTGTCCAGTTAAAGTTCGGGTACACCCCAAAAATAGCCCAGGTTTCCTGCTGGTCTTTTGAAAGATCATCATATACCGGCCATTCTTCTCCAGTGGCCAGGTTTTGTAAATAGAGCACGGTTTTTAATCTTACCCGTTTCACAAAAGCAAGTAATTTGCCATCCGGCGATATCTGCGGCCTGCAAGCCCCACCAGCCCCACAAGCAACTGTTTCTATTTTCCCGGTCTCGCGGTCCAATCTTTGAATGGCGTATATGCCCTTGTTAGGGTCTTTATTATATTGGAAATCCGGACCAGGCGTAACATCCTCGCTCCAGTAAATATATTTACCATCGGGCGAAACGATGGGTTCACCCGCGTCTTGCTGATCATTTTTACGTTTGGTCAACTGGATACCTTCACCGCCGGTTTTATGATATAGCCACATTTCGCCCGCGCCTAATGAACGTGTACCGGTAAAATGCTTGCGTGCTACCAAATATTGGCCGTCGGGTGTCCATGAGGCATTATTTAATAAACGAAAACTTTCTTTAGTAACAGGATGCTTATTGCTGCCATCGCTGTTCATTATCCAGATGTTGTCGCCGCCGTCCTTATCGCTGGTATAAGATATTTCTTTGCCATCCGGGCTGTACCTCGGCTGAACTTCCCAGGCTTTTCCACCGGCTAACAGTGTGGCCTTACCACCCTTTAAAGGCATAGTATAGATATCGCCCAATAAGTCGAATACGATGTTTTGGCAGTCGGGACTTACATCCACATCCATCCAGGTGCCTTCGTCCGTATTTATGGTGACTTTTTTGGATGGCCCCTGCGGATTTTCAACATTCCACTTTTGTGCATATACGGCACCGGTTAACAAAAGAAATATAAGGATGATAAAAGGCTGTTTCATTCGTTTATTGCTTTAACGCTGCGAATTTAAACAAATGAGACAGGCGAACAACAAATATTCATCAAGCTATCCAAACCTTTACAACCAATACAACTTCTGCAACCTCGTTTTATTTCTCCACCTCAAACTCTTTTTTCAGCTTAATATCTTCGGATGAATTACCGATCATCACCTGGAATTTGCCCGGTTCAACAGTCCAGTTCATGTTTTTGTCCAGTATGGCAAGGTCGTCAGGGTGGAGGGTGAATTCCACGGTTTTCTTTTCGCCGGGGTTAAGGTTCACTCGTTCAAAGCCGCGCAGGTCGTACTCGTAAACGGTTACGTCGCTTAGTTCCTGTTTTAAATACAACTGTACCACCTCATCACCTTTACGCTGGCCAGTGTTCGTTACATCAACTGTCACTTTTATATCTCCCTGCTGATGTTCTTTCTCGGGCGATACCTGCAGGTTATCGAAAGCAAACGTGGTATAGCTTAACCCGTAGCCAAATGGGAATAACGGGCCGTTCACGTAAGTATGCCCCCAACCGTTTTTACCACCCTGATCGGCCTGTGAACCCGGTTTGAACGGGAAATTAAACTCGATCTGCCCAACCGTTTTCGGAAAGGTGATCGGCAGTTTACCGCCAGGATTGTACTCGCCGAACAAGGTTTCGGCTATCACTTTACCACTTTCGGGGCCGGGGAACCAGGCTTCCAGAATAGCAGGAACGTATTTGTTTTCCCAGTTTATGGTAAGCGGTTGCCCGTTGACCATGACCATCACGACGGGCTTTCCGGTCGCTTGTAAAGCCTGTATCAGTTTCAATTGCCTGCCCGGTAAGTTTAGCCCGCTGCGCGACAGGCTTTCGCCAACCTGGTTTTCACTTTCGCCGACCACGGCTATAACCAAATCCGATTGTTTAGCCAGCGTAACGGCTGAATCAATACTTGCCTGCTCCTGTGCTGATAATGGGGTTTCGATGATCTCGCTTTCGGGCCAGTTTGGGTCTATCACATCACAGCCTTTAGCATAGATCACTTTTCTTCCGGTGCCAACATAATTGGTAATGCCTTCCAATACGCTGGTAGTAGGATTATGCGATGGCCCATAGCGACTGGTAGCATAGCTTTTGGCCGCAGCCAATGGGCCGGTAACCAGGATATTTTTATATTTACTCTTATCCAGCGGCAGCAGGTTATTCTCATTTTTGAGCAATACCAGGCTTTCTCGGTTCATTTGCAGGCCCATAGCAGAAGCCTCCTTATTATGTACGATCTTGTCTGCAGCTTTGGTGTCCTCAACATAGGGGTGGTCGAATAACCCCAACTCAAATTTCACTCTCAAAACATCGGCAACGCGGCTGTCTAATAGTTTCATTGATACTTTGCCTTCATTTACCAATTCGCGCATCGGCATAATGTAGGTTTGAGGCATTGAAAAATTGGTACGAACGTTAAGCCCGGCTTCTATAGCCTCGCGTACCGCATCCTTTGGAGAGTTTGCTACATGATGTTTGCTGTACAGGTATTCTGCAGCTTCACTGTCAGATACCACATAGCCGGTAAAAGCAAACTGGTGCCGCAGTAATTCTGTAAGGAAAAAGTAGCTGCCGGTTACAGGTTCGCCGTTCCAGTCATTGTAGCTGCTCATTACGCCCATAGCATGAGCTTCCTGTATTACCCGGCGAAATGGGTACAGGTATAATTCGTATAGCTCGCGCGGCGCCACATGTGGATCAGTACGATCAGAGCCATCACGGCCACCCTTAGGCACGCTATAAACTGCAAAATGCTTTAATGTAGAAGCAACGCCCTGTTCCTGCACACCGAGGCACATCTGCTTACCCAATTCGGCAATCAGGAAGGGATTTTCGCCATAAGTTTCCTCCACACGGCCCCAGCGCTGGTCGCGTGCCACGTCGAGGATCGGGGTATAAACGTTGGTATAGCCCAAAGCTTTGGCTTCGCGACCCACCACATCACCGGCTTGCCTAACTAACGGTTTATCCCAGGTACTGCCGATACCGATAGGGGCGGGTAGTGAAGTAGCCCTGTCGTGATTAAGCCCATGGATACCCTCGTTGGTAAAATCAACCGGGATACCCATGCGGGTTTCTTCTACAAACCATTTTTGTATCGTGTTGATAGCTGCAGCGTGCTTGCTGTAAGGGTAGGAGTATTGCGTAGGGGCAGCGTCGGTATGCGAAGTAAGGTTATTTAGTTCCTCATCGATATTGGCGATGCCATCTTTCCAAACCTCGTTTTTCCATGATTCTGCCGGCATTTCCTCTTTTAAAACCCGTTTATAGCCGTATAAAGTAGCTAACTGGCAGGTTTTCTCCTCCACGCTCATCTGGCTCAACAGATCAGCAATACGTTTATCGATAGGCTGCGATGGATCTTCAAACACATCCATTTTGCCATTCTTATTAAAATCGACCCAGCCTTTGTGATATATATTTTTTTGCTGAGCGAATAAGATAGAAGGGAGGAGTAGCAGGAGCAGTGACAGTTTTTTCATAGGTTGGAATATAATAGGTTTATCAAATATATAAACTGTGTAGGAGATACACTACCTGTTTGGTTGTAAATTATTTGATAGGGTAGTTGTTATCAAAATAATCAATAAATAAGCCTATTTTTATTCACCTAAAATTATTATGAAAAAAATACTACTGCTCTTTCTACTAATTTCTTTCAAGTTAAGCTTTTGTCAATGCATTGATAATCAAAAAATAGACTATGGTGGTGAACGAGAATTTCCAAAATATCAATATTTATGTCCTACTTATAATTTTGTAAATAATGGGGATACATCCAAACATTGGCTATTTATAAATGATATCGATATAAAACAAATAGCAAAAGAGATCGACCCTATTAAAGAACATGTTGAACATCAAATAAAAAAAGTCGCAGGACCTCTCTTTTATTCGCGGGTGAAGTTTAGTTGTGTTACGGTAGTCTATCCTGACAGCATCAAGCAATATATAGAAGGAGGGCATAAGGAAACAACTACGAAATATTGCAAGGCAAAATACTGCTTTTCTTATTTCTTTACTATCGACACTAACGTGGCCTATGTTATTGACATTGCAGTAAACAGTAAAGGTCATATACTATCAAAATTGCATGTTCCTTCAAGATATCAATATGTACCTGTTGCTAACAATATGACTGTGTGTAAAGCAATTCAGATAGCCCGAAAGACAAGCAATAGGATTGACCCTATAAGCAGGGTAGTTTTTGATTATGATGAAAAGAGGCATAGGTTTTATTGGCTAATATCACAAGAAATAACCAACCATAAAGAAGGTATTAATAATGTTAATCAGGTGTATATTGATGCTGCCAATCCTAAAGTTGCTATAAACCAAACAGCCAAAGTAATTGTTGACTTTTGAAGTTAATTCATAATCCCTATGCCATCCACCGCCAAAACGCCGCAAGAATATATTGATGAACTCTCGCCCGACAGGAAAGAGGCTGTCAGCAAGATAAGAGAGGTTATCCTGGCAAACCTGCCGGAAGGATATACAGAAGTGATTGCCTATGGTATGCTCGGCTATGTGGTGCCACATTCGTTATATCCTAAGGGCTATCATTGCGACCCTAAATTACCTTTGGGATTTATGAACCTGGGTTCTCAGAAAAATTTTATCGCCCTGCATCACATGGGTGTTTATGGAGATAAAAACTTGCTGGATTGGTTTGTGGGTGAATACCCAAAACATTGTAAAACCAAATTAGATATGGGTAAGGGTTGCATCCGGTTCAAAAAAATGGAAGATATACCTTACCAATTAATCGGCGAACTGGCTGCAAAAATTACTCCGCAGCAATGGATAGAGACCTACGAGCGGGTATTCAACAGATGAACTGTATCCGATTAGTATCATTACAAACCAATCAACATTACTAACTTTGCCAAAAACCGAATAACCGGTTATTCGTTTATTGGCTATGTTTAAGTTTCTATCTCTTGTTTTTCTTATCGGCTTAAGTTGCCAATTGTACGCGGTCAATACACCCGAGAGCGACCGGATATGCGGCAAGTGGATGTCGTCTGATAAAAAGCTGATGGTACAAGTATATAAAGAGAAAAACCAGTTTCGGGCTAAGATCATCTGGTTTAATGATGATCCTAGTAAGCCTATGCAAGAGTGGCGTGATAAGCATAACCCTGATCCCGCTCTGCGTAATCGCAAATTAGTGGGCCTGGAAATATTAAATGGGCTTAGATATGATGCAGACAGCCATACCTGGGAGGGCGGAACGATCTACGATGCCCAGCATGGAAAACAGTGGGATGCTGCAGGCTACATAGATAAAGATGGGCTGCTTAAAGTAAAAGGTTACTGGCACATTAAAATAATTGGTCGCACCATGACCTTTAAAAGAGTGCCATAATTACAAAAAAAGCGCCCCGATTTACACCAGGGCGCTTTAATATATAAAGAATATCTTTCTTAGTTAACCTTATCAAACTCGCCTGAAGCTTTAAAATCAACTTCGTCGCTCAACATTGGTGAACCAAACTTGCTTCCAAAAGTAAAATCAGAACGGTTGATAGATCCTGTTACTGAGAAACCTGCATCTGGTGCTTTGCTCATTGGGTTGGTAATAGTACCACGGTACCACAGGTCAAGTATAACCGGCTTGGTAACGCCGTTCAGTGTTAAATTACCGGTTAATTTATATTTGTTTGGGCTACCGGCTGGTTTAATAGAAGTGCTGGTGAAAGTAACTGTAGGATATTTGGCTACATCAAAAAAGTCAGGACTCTTTAAGTGATTATCGCGCGCATCAACACCTGTGTTTACAGAAGCTGTGTTTGCGGTAAAACTAAATTGTGCATCGCTGAAATCAGGTTTGGATGAAGTAATGGTAGCATCAAAATCTTTGAATGCGCCGTCAACATCTGACACAGCTAAGTGTGTGATAGTAAAAGTAAAATGGGAGTGGTATTTATTCACTTTCCATGTTTGTGCAAATACAGTAGCGCTCATCAGAACGGCTGCAGCTAATAAGGTGATCTTTTTCATGTTATTCTTTTTTATGAGTTGTTTTAAATAATTGAATGCAAATGTATCCATTAGATGTTTAAACACCTAATAGATATAGTCTGCCAAATGTAAAATTAATTCTATATAGTCAATAGACTTTATTGATTATTGGCTTTTGACTCTCATCAATGTCATTTGTTACTCACAAAACAATTCATCATTAAAAACAGCGCGACGAATTATCTAATTTTACTTAAAGTATTAAGAAGAAAGATAAACGATTGAATACCCGCCCACCCAAAAATACCCGTATAGACCCTCTAACTATAAAAGAACGCCTTGCAGCGCTGCGCAACCTGCCTGCCTTTTTTAAATTGGTTTGGCAAACTAACCACTGGATGACCATTGTTACTTCAGTGCTCCGTGTCTTGCGCTCGGCTATGCCTCTTGCGTTGCTGTATGTAGGCAAACTCATTATTGACGAGGTAATCAAGCTGAATCATTCGCATACATCCGGTACACATCATTTATGGGCATTGGTGGCAACTGAGTTGGGGCTTGCTATATTAACTGATGCACTTAGCAGGGCCATTACGCTGATGGATAGTTTGCTTGGCGATCTTTTCAGCAACCATACTTCGGTGAAGATAATGGAGCATGCCGCCACGCTCGATCTTGACCAGTTTGAGGATTCCATATTTTATGATAAGCTGGAACGCGCAAGGCAGCAAACCGTTGGGCGCACTATATTACTGTCGCAGGTAATGAGCCAGGTACAGGATCTGATCACAATGGCTTTCCTGGCTGTAGGTTTAATGGCCTTTAACCCCTGGCTCATCGTGCTGCTGCTTATTGCTATAATCCCTGCCTTTTTGGGCGAATCTTATTTTAACGATCAAAGCTATGCGCTTACCCGCGGGCAAACACCAGAACGCCGTGAACTGGATTATGTGCGTTACCTTGGCGCCAGTGACGAGACCGCGAAGGAAGTAAAGATATTTGATCTGTCGGGCTTTATCATTGAGCGTTTCAGGCAGTTATCGGGCAAGTTTTATGACGATAATCGCAAGCTATCCATCCGACGTTCTGTTTGGGGGACATTTTTTGCCGTATTGGGCAGCCTTGGATATTATGCAGCTTATGTAGTGATCATTATCAAAACGGTTGACGGTAGTGTTACTATAGGGCAATTGGTTTTCCTGGCGGGATCATTCAGACAGTTGCGTACTTTGCTGGAGGGGATATTAACCCGTTTTACATCCGTATCACAGGGCGCCATTTACCTGCGCGACTTTTTTGAGTTTTTCGAGATCATACCCAAGATCAAAGTATCTGCAAATCCATTGCCTTTCCCTAAAAAACTTCAGCAGGGCTTTACTTTTGAGGATGTAGGTTTCCGGTATGTCAATTCGGACCGGTGGGCCAACCGGCATTTAAGCTTTACGCTCAATCCCGGCGAAAAACTGGCCTTGGTTGGTGAGAATGGTGCAGGAAAAACAACACTGGTGAAACTGCTTGCCCGCTTATATGACCCAACCGAGGGTCGTATATTATTAGAAGGGATAGACCTGCGCGAATATGATTTGGCAGACCTGCGCCTTAATGTAGGGATCATCTTCCAGGATTACTTGCGTTACCAGATGACCTTTGCACAGAATATCGCCGTAGGCAATATCGATCAAAAAGAAAACCGCCCGCTTATTGAAGCTTCTGCGCAGCGCAGCATGGCAGATGTGCTCGCGGCTAAACTACCCGGTGAATATGACCAGATGCTGGGCAAGCGTTTTGCAGATGGGGTGGAGTTATCAGGCGGCGAATGGCAGAAAGTGGCCTTAGCCCGTGCCTATATGCGCGATGCTCAATTGCTGATATTGGATGAACCAACCTCAGCATTGGATGCACGGGCAGAGTTTGAAGTTTTTCAGCGTTTTGCGGAGTTAACCAAGGGCAAATCTGCAGTGCTGATCTCGCACCGGTTCAGTACTGTACGTATGGCTGATCGTATATTGGTTTTGGAAAAAGGCGAATTGATAGAAATAGGCAGCCATGAGGAACTATTGATAAAAGGTGGCCGCTATGCCGAATTGTTCGACCTGCAAGCGATGGGGTACAGGTAAATAAAAATAAATTTATTCGGGTTTAATGCTCATGAAATCAATACTTTAATATCTAATTATGGAAACACAGCAGGAAGAGATCCGTGCACAACAAAAACAGAACTGGAACAAAGTTTCAGCCGGGTGGGAAAAATGGGACCAGTTTATTATGGATTTTTTACGCCCGATGGGCGATGCGATCATTGATCGACTCGAAATTAAAGAAGACGATATTGTTTTGGATATTGCTGCAGGTACAGGCGAACCAGGGCTGACGATTGCCGCGATCGTCAAAAAGGGGAAGGTGATTGGTACCGATCTGTCAGACGAAATGTTACGCCTGGCTGCCGCCAATGCCGCTACTAAAGGACTAAAAAACTACAGCATCAAAGCAGCCGATGTTTGCGAACTGCCTTTTGCAGATAATACCTTTACTAAGATCAGTTGCCGGATGGGGTTCATGTTTTTTCCGGATATGCGAGTGGCGGCTAATGAAATGTACCGGGTGTTACAGCCGGGTGGATGCTTCGCTATCTCGGTTTGGAGCGCACCTGATAAAAACTTTTGGTCAACCGCCTTTACAAGTGTTATCAATAAGTACATCACACCGCCGACATTGCCGCCCAACGCCCCTGGTATGTTCCGCTGTTCCAAACCCGGGTTGATGACGGATATTTTTGCACAGGCTGGTTTTACGCATATTGGTGAGCAAGAATTAAACGGTAAGGTCGATTTTATTGATGCAGATACTTACTGGCAAAACAGAACGGAAATATCAGAGTCTGTGATTGCCTCGCTGGCTAAAGTGGACGAAGCTACAAAAGCAGCTATTAAAAATGACGTGTATGATCTTATAAATGCCAATAGTACAGATGGTCGGGCCTTGCTTGATTATGGCACTACTATTATTTATGCTGAAAAAGCAGGCAGGAAAAAGGTATAATTAAGTTTGCTGTCATAGCAGGCAACCATATTCGCGTCATCAAATTCAGGTTCTGGAAAAGGGATGTTCTCCAGGTTCCAGTCCTCAATATCGATCATGCCGGGTTGGGTTTGGTAGTGACTGTCGTCAGCCGGGCATTTAACTACATATTCGTCTCTACCTGCAAGGGCAATAATAGGGCGCGAGCCACAGTATTTGCACACTTTGCATTGAATAGATTCAGGTATGGTAATATATCCCCGCATTTTGATATTAATACGGTATATTACTTAAATAAGTTGCTAAAGGCCAAGGGATTTTATCAGCTGGCAGATAGGTAACTATATAAATTCTGTTAGCGTAAGATAGTTACCGGACCAGCAAACGGCTTCGTATTGTTTTTAGTGTCGATGATATAATAGTAGGTGCCTACAGGGAGCTGGGCGCCATTGTATGTTCCGTCCCATGGCTTGGGGTACCCCCTCGACTGGTAAACCAAATTGCCGTAACGGTTATAAACAGAAACGGTACATTGAGGAAAATCAATTAATGATTTAATGTTCCATACATCATTAATGCCATCGCCGTTAGGCGTAAAAACATTGGGTATAATAATCGGCGGGGTAATTGCCTGGTTAACCGTTAATAATTGTGATACCGGGTTTGCCGCAGTATAGCTGCTATTACCGTTTTGACTTGCTGTTATTGTTGATGTACCGGCACCGATAATATGTATTTGTCCGTTTACAATAATTGCTACCGTGGTATTACTGCTGGTATAAGTAATGGGGATAGTATTGTTAGTACTGGTTGCTCCCGGATAAAAATCAGGATCACCATAGGTTTTGGCAGGTAGCGGCAGAAAGGTAATGGTTTGCGGAGTATTAACCACTGTAATATTTAATGTAAATGAACCGACGCCTGCTGTATTACTTCCTATAATTGTATAGTCTGAAGCAGGGGATATCGCTGTTGGTGTGCCGCTGATAGTACCTGTTGCAGTATCAAAGATCAAACCGGATGGTAGCGCCTCATTGATCTTATAAACTGCTGCAGGTGGCCCATCTCCTTTATTTTGGGGAACTAAAGGGGTTATGGCTGTATTCACCACATAAACCTGGGGTGTTTGATAAATAAATGCCGGAGGCGGAACTTCGGCATTTACGGTTATGCTTACCTGGAATGAGCTGCTGCCGCCCTCATTATAAGCTGTTATGGTATAAAGCGTAGTAGGGGTTACTGCTGTGGGGGTTCCGCTGATGATACCTGTACTATTGTTAAAAATCAACCCTGCGGGCAAAGGCTTATTAATCACGTATCCGGTAGTAGATATTTCGCGTATTACATTATTGTATTTATCAGCAACAAATAAATTTCCCGACGCGTCAATCGTTAAACCTGAAGGACCCGCAAAGCTGGCGACAATACCCGTGCCTTCAAAACTCCCAAACTGGCCGCTACCCGCGAGTGTAGTTACTAAGCCGCCGGGTGTTATCATACGGATCAGGTTGTTGCCATAATCGGCTACAAAAATATTACCTGCCAAATCTACTGCTATACCCATAGGGTTGTTGAAACTGGCTGATATGCCTACGCCATTGCTATTCCCTTTTTGACCGCTACCCGCAAGTGTAGTTACTTGTCCGGCAGGAGTGATCATCCTGATCAGGTTATTAACGGCGTCCGTAACATATATATTCCCCGCGGCGTCAATAGCCAAATCTTGTGGCCCGTCAAAACTTGCCGAAACACCTGTTCCATCAGATGAGCCTGGTTGCCCGCTTCCTGCCAATGTGCTCACTACGCCCGCAGGAGTGATCTTCCTGATCACGTTGTTACCATTATCAGCAACATACACGTTGCCCGCAACATCAACGGCTATGCCAGTAGGAGAATTAAAGCTTGCCGCAATGCCAGTGGCATTAACAAACCCAGCCGTGCCATTACCTGCCAGGGTGGATACAATGCCTCCGGGTGCGATCTTTCTGATCAAATTATTGCCATAATCAGCCACATATACATTTCCGGCTGCATCAACAGCGACACTTGCTGGCGCATTAAAATCAGCCAGTGTTCCAATTCCGTTTGTTTGCCCCGGATTGCCGCTTCCCGCCAGGGTAGATACTACCTGGTTGGTTGTTGCTTTACGTATAAGATTATTATACTGGTCTGCTACATATACATTTCCATTCGCATCGACAGCATCACCTACCGGGAAATGGAAAGTTGCATTTAAAGGACCGCCACCGTTAGTATTACCTGCCGCCCCGTTGCCTGCAAATATCCTGGTTGCGCCAAAAATAGTAATGGGTACAGCCCCTCCAGCACTGGTACTTGGCGCTAAAGGGGTAATAGGTGAATTAGTCGCATATACGTCTGGTGTTGGATAGATTATTTTTGGTGGGGTTACTATTGGATTTGCATTTCTGTTAACTGCGAGAGTTATTATTGCTGAAGAACTGCCATTTGCGTTATAAGCAGTTACATTATAATTTGTTGAAGGCGAAACGATAGTTGGTGTACCGCTGATAATTCCGGTTGTTAAGTCGAACTTTAGACCGGTGGGAAGAGTTTCATCGATCGTATAGCCGGTCAATCCTAATTGAGTTATCGTATTACCTATATGTTCGGTCACGTAAGCGTTTCCGTTGTTATCAAAAACTATACCTTGCGGGTATGAAAAAAAGGCATCGCTACCTGATGCGTGGGGATAGTTGCCGGCAACAGTAGTCACCTTACCACCAGGTGTTATCTTTCTTATTAAATTATTGCCGGCGTCTGCCACATACAAATTTCCTTCTATATCAACCGTTATTCCTAAAGGCGTATTAAAGCTTGCTGCTGAGCCTGTACCATCCTGGGAGCTCGGGAGTCCGCTTCCTGCCAAGGTGATCACTGAGCCATCCGGGGTGATCTTTCTTATCAGATTATTTAATTCATCCGTAACATAAAGGTTCCCACCTGCGTCAATTGCTATCCCCGAAGGATGATTAAAACTTGCTGCAGGCCCTGATCCATCTATTTTTCCAGCTTCACCGCTTCCTGCAAATGTTGTTATTATACCGCCGGGGGTTACCTTTCGTATCAGATTGTTACCAGCATCTGTTACATACAGGTTTCCTGTCGCGTCTATCGCCAGGCCTTCTGGCTGATTGAAACCGACTGCAAATGTGGTAACCGTGCCCTTAGGACTGAGCTTGCTGATCAGATTATCCTGTTCGTTACAAACATAGAAATTGCCTGTTGCGTCAATGGTAAGCGCTACGCCTTTAACAGCTGCAATGGTACTTACTACGCCCTGAAGGCTGATCTTTCTTATGCTGTTGTTTGAATTTACATATAAATTCCCCAGGGCATCAGTTGTTATTCCTGTGAGAGCAGAAAAGCGGGCTGCCTCACCTTTACCATCAACCGAACCGGCCACGGCGTTACCTGCAATAATACTAAGCGCCCCATAACCATTTTTGGGCACGGCACCGCCGCTATTTAAGGGTGTTAAGGGGGTTATAGTTTGGTTTATGGTATAAATTATAGGATATGTTGAGTAGGTAATATGTGGCGCTTGTGCAAAAGAGATATTAAACCCAATTAATATGATCAGGGACAGAACAGAAAAGAACACCTTAAAAGGGTACTTAAAGATCATATTAACGAAGAATTGGCTTAACAATGGTTTTTAAAAATACGAAATAAAATCCTATTTGGTTGCTTTACAAGGATGTACGCAGGCTTTATATCATTTCAAAAGTGCCAGAATACTTTGACCATATACTAAACTCTGGCTAACTACTTCTTAATGGCGGTATTCTAAAAAAAGGAAATGTAATTAAATCATTTACAATATGATAAACTTTTTTCATTGCCGATGGTTATACAATTACATCTATAAAAAATTAATAATATTTACCATGAAAACGCAAATTGTAAGATTAATAGCATTACTGATCTTTGCATCAGTAGCTATGTCAAGCTGTTCGATTGAATATCGCGAACACCACAGGCATCATAATGAGGATCATCATGATAATGGGGATCGCGACCATAATGATCATAATAACAACAATTAATAAGCTGAATTATAAATTTTCAGTTAAAGGTCCTGCTTCAAGCGGGATTTTTTGTGCGCTATTTTTTATCACGTGTCACCAAAACCCAGTCTACTAATACGACGGCGTTGCCTGCTTTTATCTTATTAACAGTAGATTGCGAAACCCCGTAATAGGGTGTTGTAACTTTGTTTACACCACCTGGATAACCCCCGCCTAATGCAAAGTTAAGGATGATGAATTTAGCATTATCAAAGGCCCATCGGCCATAATGTTCCACCATTGCCCTGGTAACCGTATAGGTTATTTTATCGTCTGTTTTAAAAACCAGTTTATCGGGTGTCCAATCAACAGAATAGATATGCCATTGACTCACATCTGTCCCGGTAGGAAAAATATAGCGATAAGCCAGTGGTGTATTACCGAAATAATTGGGGCCATGTAGCGCATTACTTATCCAACTGGAGTCGCCGACTGTTTCCATCATGTCTATCTCGCCGCAGTCCGGCCATTTGCCGTTGCCTAATGCCCAAAATGCGGGCCACATACCCGCGCCTGAAGCCATCTTCATTCGTGCCGATACAGTGCCGTAAGTAAATTCCATTTTGTGGCGGGTATTGATGCGGCCCGAAATAAAATCATATTTCTTTTGCTCTTTACTGGTGTATCCCGGATGATAGATCACTTTAATTGCCAGTGCGCCATTATGCGCACCTTCAGCATCCTTGCCATTTACAAAATACAATACTGAGGATGAATCTACATAGGCCTGCTGCTCGTCGTTCACAGTATGCCCCGTAACCTCAACATTCCACTTGCCCCGATCGAGGGTTTTGCCATTAAAATCTTCAAAAAAAACGGTATCAGCTTTAGTGTGCTGTTGCGCATTGCAAAACGGGATAATAAATAATACCAGGCTAATGGATATAATGATACTTTTCATAAAGAGGGTTATTTAACGATATAACTGTAATAAATAGGGAAGGTACCTGTACTGGTAGTAACCAATGCTTTTGTAGGGAACCCATCACTATTATAAGTGTAAGCATAGGTATCTGCATTGTTTATTACAATATTGTTTATGAGGGTGCTTGGGTCCTGGTAAACTATAGACATAAGATAGTTATTACCAGCAGGTATTTGCGAAAACGGATTTTTCTTATTATCGTAAGTGGCATAATTCTGGTCTAAAATATTAGAAGAGCCATCGGCTGCAAAAATTGTAGAACTGGCTATATTGCCATTAACATCATAAGTAAATACTTGTGAACCTGAATGAAGGCTTTGTATTTCTGTTGCTTGTTTTTTACTGTTAAAAGTAAAGGTAGCAGTATCAGCGGGGTGCGTAGGGCCATGAAAATAATATCCGGAACTACCCGGATTGTAATAAAAATCAAACTCGATAATAAGAGTGCCGTTGTTGTCATATTTACGGCCAATGCTTATGCGGCTCTCACTATCATAAGTATATGAAAAACTTACCCGGTTGGGCGGAGTGCCATCGGTGATCGATAGGATACGATTTTGGTCGCTATAGGTATAAGTGGTTGTATCTAATGGGTGGCCTTCGATACGGTCGTCAATGATCTGCTGTTTTAAAAGATAGACCTTGTTGTTTTGCTGATCTTTTTTGCACCCCGCAGCAAAACAGATGATAATCACAAGGCTATATAGAAGGAAATTCTTCACGCTCAAAGTTTATGATTTATGCTGGC
>JABDFM010000001.1 GCA_013286565.1 Bacteroidota bacterium | reverse complement strand
GGCGGGCATCATCTTCAATATTGCCTAATAACTGTTTCTGCTCCGGGTTTACCTCGCCTATGCGATTGTCTTCCAATAGTTTCAGGCTCATTTTGATAGACGAAATCGGAGTTTTTAACTCATGCGAAATAGTAGCTATAAAATTAGTTTTTGCTTCATCCAACTGCTGGAACTCAGTGATGTTTTTCAGGATGATCACCTTGCCGATCACTTTCTCCTTACTCATTACCGACAGCGTCTCTTTGGAGTAAAAACTTTCCTTATTATCAGCGTATATCTTCATTTTATTCTGATCGGTTACCAGCAGGTTTCTGAGCAGGTCGTTTTCGAGGGCCACATCAGGAGCATAATTTCCTATCAGGTTAGATTCGGTCATGCCTATCAGTGTACAGGCTACTTCATTTACAAAGATAATGAACGATTTTTCGTCCAGCCCGATAATGGCATCATGCATGGAGTTGATAATCGTTTCGATACGTTTTTTCTCAAAAAGGATACTCGCCAGGTTACTATTCTCATACTCGTTAAGCTTGTGCGTCATCAGGTTAAAGGCCTGCCCCAGTTCGCCAAATTCATCATTTGATTTAAAATTTAATTGCTGATGATAGTTGCGTTTAGATATCTCTTGTATCCGTTCTGTCAATTCCTTTATCGGATTGGCTATATAACTTGGAAAGTTGAGCACAAAACTAAAAGCAACCAGGAATAAGAAAGAACCAGTTAAGGCGACGAGTAAAGTAGCGCTACTTGCGGTCCCTTTTGCAACGGCGTTTTTATGCTCAATGGCATTCATGTTTACCTCCATGATGCCAAAGAGAAGCTTGCGTACCTGCAGGCGTAAAATACTTTGCTTTTCCACACCATTGCCAAGCAGTTTAAGCTGCTCATATTTGGAGCGCAGGGAATCGGTAAGTTGCTGCTCGCCGGGTTCGGTAACATTATGTTCCTGTTTAACTAGGTTATCTTCGATTATATCAATTTGCTTTGTGTTAAGCTCTAATTCATTTTGATCCAGTGCATTGCCGATGTCTTTTACATATTTAAGCGATTCGTAATTATTTTTAAGAATAACACTGGCATCAGCTGACAAACGGTTCAGAAAGTAAATGGATAATCCGCAGCATATAAATGCGAGCAGAAACAGGAAGCCGAAGCCCGCCCGGAGTTTATTTTTTATGGTCATGACAGTATTACTAGGTCGATATCGGTTTTCGACATCTTTTTTAATAATTGAGTAAACACAGCAGTTTTCATTACGAGCTGATAAAATTTAAAACGGGGTTTACCTATGCAGATGGTAGTGATATCATATTTATCAGCCGTTTCCCATATGGTCTTGGCAATATTATCACTCTTAATCTTTAACACCTCGCCCCCCAATTGTGTGGCCATTTTCATATTGTTGATCAAATGCCGCTGTGATGCCAGGTTAATTTTGTCGCTGCTTTCATTCGAGGTTTGCACATACAACACATACCATTTTGAACGATAGTAAGATGCCAGTCGGGCCGTTTTACGGATGATTATTTTTGCTGACTCATCATTGGTACTAATACACGACAGAAACAATTCAGCACGCAGCTTGATGTTTTTGGGTACTTCTGTATCTATTTTCCGTTCTAACTGGTGAGCCACTTCCCTTAGGGCCAGTTCTCGCAATTGCAATATTCGCTCTGTCTGAAAAAAATTATTTAGTGCCAGGGGTATTTTCTTCTCATCGTAGATCTTACCTTCTTTCAGCCTGTCAATCAGTTCATCAGCAGTTAGGTCGATATTCACTACCTCATCGGCTAACTGCAATACCTTATCAGGGATACGCTCATTAATAGCAGCTCCGGTTATCTTTTCTACCTCCTCATTCAGACTTTCAATATGCTGAATATTTATAGCGCTTATTACATTAATACCCGCATTTAAAATATCCCGCACATCCTGCCAGCGTTTTTCGTTCTGGCTGCCTTCAATATTACTATGGGCAAGTTCGTCTACTATCACCACTTCTGGCCGCAGGCTGATGATAGCCTTCAGGTCCATTTCTTCCAGCTCCTTGCCTTTGTAAAAGAGTTTACGGCGGGGTATCAGCGGTAACCCTTCTATTAAAGCTTCTGTTTCCTTACGCTTATGTGTTTCGATGTAGCCTATTTTTACATCAATACCATTACGCATCAACGCATGTGCCTCCATCAGCATACGGTACGTTTTACCTACACCGGCACTCATACCAATGTATATCTTAAACTTACCGCGCCTCGAACGCTTAATGAGTTCCAGGAAATGCTCTACCGATTGCTCTTTATTTTCTTCACTCATAATGAGGGTGAATTATATCTCAAATTTATTTATAATTGGCATTCATTTTTAACTTAGTAAAGGGGATGTGAACATCCCCTTTTTCACGCAGACCTCAATCAAACCAAACTTATAATTAACAAACAATAATTAATTATAAAAAAAGTCCACGCTTATCTTAACCGGCATTAATTCAAACCGGTATATCATTATTTCAAGCTTTCGGCATATATTTCTTTTATTTTATATGCATTCGATTCAGCGTCATAATCACCAAGCTGTATGCCTGATTTTTCTTCAACTTCAACCAAATTTCTGAATTTTGGATTTTTCGGGAAAGCCCTTGCTATATTCTCAGATGTAAGAGGTTGAATTTCGTTGTCGATTTTGGTACTAAAATAAAAACTCCTTACTGGTTTGGGACCTTTTCCGTCTTGTACCAATTTCTCAAAACTGTATATATAAAATCCGGTTATATCAACAATCTGGTAGGCCCTGCTTTCATAAAACCTGTAGTCCTGACCATTGTTGTGATATCCGAATATTTCACTCTTATTCAAGATCAGTTTTTTCCCATTACTAATTACAGTTACTTTATTTTGTCCGATAAATTCATGGATATATATTTTATTTCCTTTGGGATTATTCGGATCTGTACTGTAAATTAATTTGTGGTGCAAGTAATCGTTAAATGTTAAATACAATCCATTGGTTTGGCTTTGTGCCATTAATTGTTGTGCAAAGCCAAATGTCACTGATACTATGATCAGTATTAATTTCAAACTTTTCATTGCTATGTTATTTAATTGTTAATATTCATTGTTTTTAAAAACGTACTATCAAATCCATCGCTGCTGTGTATTGATCTTTTTTAGTACCATTATCATAGGGGGTTACTCCATCAGCATAGGCACGTTCGTACCTGATCTCAGGGCGTATCCTGATATAGTCATTAAAATAATGCACAAACCCTATCGTGTGACTCGAGTACCAGGTTGCATATCCTGTTCTGCCCGCCTGCGGATCATCCAGGGCGTCGGTACGGATAGAAAAATAATCCTTTTTCGAAACCAATATCTGGAAGTAGTTTACAATGCCCACAGCATTTTCTGTTCCTGGTATTAGTGTGCCTGGGCCTACGCCTGTTAAAAAGGGCTGCGCAGGACCGTTTATTACTGTACCACCGGTAAGTGCGTGGTATTGCCACATGTAATAGGCTTCGGTCATCATATGGAATGTTTCATTAAACTTGTGGCCCCATGTCATAACAAGCATCTGCAGGTTATCATGCTGTTGTGTATAATCGCCGTTCCCAAGAGAGTTGATACCTCCATACAATGAGTTATTATTATCCTTTGATACCCAACGTGCCATCAATAAACCATTTATCTGAGCCGAATGACTCCATGGTGCCATGTCGTTACCGGCATGTATGCCTACTTCCAACTGCCAATATGAGCCCAGTTTAAATGTTGCCTGCGCACCGGTAAACGTGTATGGGTCAACGGTGAACATCAGTGAGTGCGAGTACAGGTAGTTATCTGTTGCCCATTGCGCCTCAATATCAGCAGGCGAAATAAAGCGACCTACTTTTAAAAGCATGCCATCCGCTATTTTAGGGAAATAGATCAATCCATACATTTCAGCTGGGTCAAATCCATATTTGTTATTATTCCCAAGCAATTGATTGCTGAGATAACCTTTACCTGTAGTGTATCGATAGTCTGTCCCAAAAATGGTAGTAACCAAAAACCCTGCGGAAACATGGTCCGTTTGAACCGTATTGGGTTGCCAGTCGAATTTCAAACCCACCTGGTCAAGCACCACATTATTTGGGACAAGATCATAAGAGGTTGGTGCGTTTGAGTTTTTAGATGAACTGATATTGGCACCCGGGTCGATCCAGCCATAAACCCTCATATGGGTCTTGGTCCACCCTAATGCCTTTTGCAATGGGTATATTGGGGCAGTAGCATCAGATCCCACAAGCGGCGCTCCATCCCAATCAGAGGTCGGGAATGGTGGTGATGGCAAAGGTGATGGCAGCGAACGTGCCACGGTGTCTTTTTTTGTTTGGTTAACAATAGAAGTAGTAGTTTGAGCGTGTACGCTCAGGCCAATAGCAACCAGGGCCACTATCGACAATAGACGTGTTTTCATTTTTTTTATAGGTTATATTAAATTCTGATGAAGGATTATGTGCTCTATACTTAAGGGTCACATAATCCTCATGGTATTATAGGTTGATGTAGGGATGTTTTTATTTCTTTAATTCATCAAGGGCAACATTCAGTTTCAGCACATTAACTTTAGCAGGGCCGAATAAACCCAGCAACGGACCTTCAGTATGGGCATCAACCAAAGCTAAAACCTGTTGTTCCGAAATACCACGAGCTTTAGCGATACGTGTTGCCTGTATCTTTGCCCCAACAGGTGAAAGGTCAGGGTCAAGGCCGCTACCTGATGCGGTAACTAATTCGGCAGGGATCTGATCTTTTGTAACGCCGGGGTTATGTTTCAAGAACGTATCTATGCGTCCTTTAACATCTTTATTCAGGTAATCAGCATTAGTTGGGCCCTTGTTTGAACCAGCACCTGCATCTGCCTGGTAATTGGCTGCCGATGGACGTGACCAGAAATACTCGTCCTTAGTGAATTTTTGGCCCTCATTGGCATAACCAACTACACGGCCTTTGTACTGAACAGTTTCGCCGTCACCGTGGCCTGGAGTTAATTTGCCAATACCTGCGATAGCAAGCGGATACAAGCCTGAAAGTATCACTAACAGGATGATAGTTATTTTGATTGATGGCAATATGTAAGTTTTCATATTTTAAATTTTTGAGATATAGTACATTAAAAATTATATAAACAGGGCCACTGCAAGGTCTATCAGTTTGATACCGATGAATGGGATTATGATACCGCCGAATCCATAGATGAGCAGGTTGCGCCTTAATAATTTGCTTGCTCCTATCGGTTTATATTCCACACCACGTAATGCCAATGGGATCAGCATCGGAATGATGATAGCATTAAAGATTACTGCCGATAATATAGCTGATTGCGGACTGTGCAGATCCATTATGTTCAGCGCCCTCAATGATGGTATAGCCACCATAAACAAAGCGGGCACAATGGCGAAATACTTGGCCACATCGTTAGCAATTGAAAAAGTGGTCAGCGTGCCACGGGTCATCAGCAACTGCTTGCCGATCTCCACGATCTCGATCAGTTTGGTAGGATCATTATCCAGGTCGACCATGTTGCCAGCTTCTTTAGCTGCCTGTGTACCACTGTTCATCGCTACACCAACATCTGCCTGTGCCAAAGCTGGGGCATCGTTTGTACCGTCGCCCATCATGGCTACCAGTTTACCGCCCTGTTGTTCTTTTTTAATGTAGTTCATCTTATCTTCGGGCTTAGCCTCGGCAATAAAATCATCCACACCGGCTTTTTCGGCAATAAATTTGGCAGTTAACGGGTTATCACCGGTTACCATCACTGTTTTTACTCCCATTTTGCGCAGGCGTTCAAAACGTTCGAATATCCCGGTTTTGATAATATCCTGAAGTTCAATTACACCCAGCACATTTTCGTTTTGCGATACCACTAACGGTGTACCACCGTTTGATGCGATCAACTTAACCCTTTCCTCCACTCCGTCCTGGAATGTATTACCGGCTTTTAGCACCATGTTACGGATAGAGTCAAATGCACCTTTACGAACGCGCAATCCGTCTGGTGTATCCAACCCGCTTGAGCGTGTCTCAGCTGTAAATTTGATAAATACTGAATCTTTTGGCGCTTTAACCAATACTTTGGTTGGCCCATTTTCAGCCAGTTCAACAATTGATTTACCTTCGGGAGTTTCATCTGCCAGTGAGCTTAATACACACGCTTTTATAAACTCAGTTTCATCAACTCCTGTTGCTGGATAAAAGTTAGTTGCTTTACGATTACCTATTGTTATCGTCCCGGTCTTGTCTAACAATAAGGTATCCAAATCACCTGCAGTTTCCACCGCTTTACCCGATTTAGTGATCACATTTGCGCGCAACGCCCTGTCCATTCCAGCTATACCAATTGCTGACAAAAGACCACCGATCGTAGTAGGGATCAGACAAACAAATAAGGATATAAAGGCGGCTATTGAAATGGGGGTATTTGCATAATCGCCGAATGGTTTTAAAGTAACACATACAATAACGAAGATGAGCGTAAAACCAGCCAAAAGGATGGTTAAAGCAATCTCGTTAGGTGTTTTCTGCCGTGAAGCGCCTTCAACCAAAGCGATCATTTTATCTAAAAAGCTTTCGCCCGGCTGTGTGGTAACAACAACCTTTATACGGTCAGACAGCACTTTGGTACCACCTGTAACAGAGGACTTATCACCACCCGACTCACGTATTACCGGGGCTGATTCTCCAGTAATGGCTGACTCATCAATAGTGGCTATACCTTCTATGATCTCGCCATCAGTTGGGATAGTGTCACCTGTTTCGCATATAAACACGTCGCCTTTTCTTAATAATGACGACATTACTTGTTTTTCAGCGCCATCAACCAGCAAGCGTGCGGGTGTTTCCTCCCTGGTTTTGCGCAAGCTTTCAGCCTGTGCTTTACCCCTTGCTTCAGCTATTGCTTCTGCAAAGTTGGCAAACAATACAGTAAACAATAAAACTAAAAATATGGTAAAGTTATAGCCCCAACTGCCTTGCCCGGAATTGGACAAAGAAAAAATGGTGACAACAAGCATTACAACTGTGCCGATCTCCACGGTAAACATCACCGGGTTACGCACCAATATGCGAGGGTCAAGCTTAATAAAAGACTGCTTTAGTGCATCTCTTACCTGATCGCCCTGGAATAATGTATTTTGATTTGATCTCATGATAATTTCTAAGATTATTTAAGTGAAAAGTGTTCGGCAATTGGCCCTAAGGTCAAAGCAGGGAAAAATGATAGTGCTGCAACAATAATAATAACAGCGAATACCATAACACCGAAAGTAACTGTGTCGGTTTTTAAAGTACCTGCCGATTCAGGGATAAACTTCTTGTTCGCCAGGATTCCGGCAATAGCAACAGGGCCAATTATTGGGAAGAACCGCCCTACAAATATGACCAGGCCTGTACTAACGTTCCAAAATATATTGTTGGCGGTTAGTCCGGCATAACCCGAACCATTGTTGGCAGCGCTTGATGCATACTGGTATAACATTTCGGAGAATCCATGACTTCCTGGGTTATTTAACCATGCGGAAGGTTTTGTAGCCCAATCTGCATTAGGATAGTGTACCAATACATACGATGCAATGGATGTGCCCACTAATATGATAAAAGGGTGTAATAATGCAATCAGCGAAGCTATCTTCATTTCGCGGGCCTCAATTTTTCGCCCCATGAACTCGGGTGTTCGCCCAACCATCAGACCGGAGATAAATACGGCGATGATGATAAATATGTAAAAATTCAGATAGCCTACTCCCACACCTCCATAAAAGGAGTTGATCATCATATCAAACATCTGGGCCATACCTGAAACCGGCATCATGCTATCATGCATGGCGTTTACCGAGCCATTGGAAGTTACTGTAGTAGTTACTCCCCACATGGCAGACGCTGCAGGCCCGAAACGCACCTCCTTGCCTTCCATCGAGCCGCCTGGCTGGCTGACACCTAAATGCGCAATACCAGGGTTACCATTAACTTCAGCAATGACCGATGGGAATACCATAATGAGGAAACCCGCCGTCATCACACCGAAAATTACCCAGGCCAGTTTCTTTTTATTAAGATAAAAGCCCAACGCAAACACCAGCGCAACTGAAATCAAAAATATACTGCTATTCTCAACCATGTTGGTCAGGTAATTCGGATTTTCAAACGGATGGGCCGAGTTTGCGCCAAACCAACCGCCGCCATTGGTACCGGTTTGTTTAATAGCGATCATGGCAGCTGCAGGTCCGCGAGAAACGTGGATAGTATCACCCTGCAAACCAATGATGGTGTCCTTACCTTTGAAACTGGTTGGCGTACCGTTAAATGCTAAAATCACAGCAACAACAAAGCTTAGGGGCAGAAATAACCTAGTGATGGATTTCACTAAGTAGTCCCAAAAGTTGCCGAGCTTGTCAGTTACTTTATCCTTCATGGCCTTAAAAACAACCATCATAGCTGCAATACCTGTCGCGGCGCTCACAAAATGCAGAAACATCAACACATAAAGCTGTGTATAATAGGTTGCGCCTGATTCGCCAGAGTAATCCTGCAAGTTGGTGTTAGTTACAAAACTAAGGGCTGTATTAAAGGCCAGGTCAGGGGTTTGGCTGGGGTTATGATCGGGATTTAATGGTAGGCGGCCCTGGAAAAGCAGGCAGAAAAAAGTATAAATTAACCATATAAAATTAACGGTTAACAATGCCTTTAAATGTTGTTTCCAGTTCATTTCCCTGTTTGGGTCGATACCGCTGAACTTAAAGATCAGTCGTTCGAGCGGGGCCATAAAGTCGAGCCAGGTTTTTTCGCCTTTAAATACCTTAGCAATATATTTACCCAGCGGAATAGCAAGGGCGATAGTTGCCAGGTACATGAAAATAATACCTATGTATTCAGTGTTCATAGTAATTTGGGGATAAGGGTTAAAATTTTTCGGGTTTTAAGAGTACATAAACCATATAAATAAATACGGCTACGGCTACGATGAATAATGCGATCATGCTGATTAGATTTTTTCGAAGTAATTAACTGTTTTGAAGAAGATCCAGAATACGACTATGAAACATAGTACATAAACGATTGTCATTATAATATCCATGTTGATTTGATTTTTGGGTTTTTGTTTGTTTTTTAATTGTGATATAATAGTTTGATCTTTAACACTACGATACAAACCATGGATATTGCCAGGAGCCAGAAAAATACAATTGTTACTATGTCCTTGAGAGTGTATTTGAACTGCTGCTTTTTCATGAAATATCCCAGATATTAAAACATCCATGTTGATTTGATTTTCCGGTTATATACCAAGGCGATGCCATTAAAATAGCCGAATAAGCAAGCTACTTGTATTCAGTACATTACAGAAACAAATGCGATTTTAAGATGAAATAAAGGGATAAACAAGCCTATCATAATGATAGGCTATTATCAAAAGGAGAGTTATTGTGCAAATCTGAAATCTTCAATTAAAGTATTTAATTGCAATGATCATTTCTATCAAAATGAAAAGGGAAGCCTCATAACGATATGCTTTATAATAAAGAATTAAATCCCGAAAAGTGGTTAATTACAATCCAAAGGCATTTTTGCATTTAAAAACAGGATGAGATACTCTCTTTGGCATATAAATAGTTGATGAAAGTAAAAATTAAACAAAAATGACACAAAAGCTAAAGGAGTTTGAAACATCAGGAAATGAGGCCCCTGTTCAATTTTTAAGTGAAGAAAATATTATAAAGCTTGAAGTGGCCGATGCTAACCCCTTCATAAAAATTAGCAGCCCTGACAAAAGCATTCCATTCATTGTAACATCAGACGGCGGCGTTATTGCTGATATCACGGTAAATAATCCCAAAACTATAGTGAAAAATCTTCAGTCTGCTCTCCCTGCTGATGAATTAAGCGGCGGAGCGGGATTTATTGATGTGTTTTATGGAAATCAACTATTAGTATTCAGACATATAACCAGCAAGTTTTTTGAAAAAAGCTGGCAGGTTGATGATATTGTTTCAGCATTACAATCTGAATTAAACTTATACTATCCTGGTTACCAGATCAGATCTTGCTAAAACTTAAAATAAACTCTATTCGAGCCCGTATTCTTTAAGCTTACGATATAGTGTTGCTATACCGATATTTAAAAGCCGTGCGGCTTCGGCGCGGTTGCCGTGGGTATGGTTAAGCACTCGTTGTATATGCAGTTTCTCAACAGATGAAAGATCAAATGCCGAAAGTGTTTGATTGTACCTTAAAGGTTGGATATTTTGTATTTCGTAAGGTAATAGTGTTTCGTCCAGTTCATTACTGTCGCACAGTATTACAGCACGCTCTATTATATTCTTTAGTTCCCTGATGTTACCGGGCCAATTGTACGCTTCCAGCTTTTCAATAAAAGTGGGAGACATAACAGTTATCTGCCTTTTTACCTTAGCAGAAAAATACTGCATAAAATATTCGGCTAATAAGCGGATGTCCTTCTTACGTTCGCGCAATGCAGGCAATGTGATCTGGAAAACTGATAAGCGATAAAACAGATCTGAACGAAAATGGCCTTTTTCAATTTCCTCCTGCAGATCGCGGTTGGTTGCTGCCAATATCCGTACATTCACCTGGGTTGGTTTGGTATCGCCTATTTTGATAAACTGCTGTGATTCCAGCACACGCAGTAATTTGGCTTGCAATTCATGGTCAAGCTCCCCTATTTCGTCCAGGAATATGGTGCCGCCGTTTGCTTCTTCAAACAGGCCTTTTTTATCTTTTACAGCCCCTGTAAATGCACCTGCCTTGTGCCCGAACAATTCACTCTCCAATAGTTCTTTGGTGAAAGCACTGCAATTGACCGCTACAAACGATTTGGCTTTACGGGTACTTGCCTGGTGTATGGCTTCGGCAAAAATTTCCTTCCCTGTACCGGTTTCGCCCAATAACAAAACGGTTGTATCTGTCTGGGCTACTTTTTGAGCCAGCTTTACTACATCAGTTATCGCTGAAGACCGGCCAACTATTCGGTCAAATCCAAATTTATCGTTCAGCTTGTTTTCCAGTTCCTGCACCCTTTGCTGTAGCAATGCTTTATCCATTGCCTTACTTACCAGTGGGATGATCTTTTCGTTATCATCTCCTTTGGTAATATAATCGAATGCTCCCGATTTGATCGCTTTAACGCCATCGTTAATAGTTCCGAATGCGGTGAGTACGATCACCTCAACTGCAGGCCAGTTGGCTTTTATCTGCCCCGTAAGTTCTATACCATTACTATCTGGCAGCTTTACATCGCTCAATACAACCTGTATGGTTTCCTGCTGTAATTTACGCAGGCCTTCTTTACCGGTTGCAGCAGTAATTATTTCATACCCTTCTAACTGCAATATGCGGGCAAGCAGGTTTCGCAACCTTTCTTCATCGTCAATAATTAATATGGTGGAGCGCATGAGCTTTAACTCTTTTGATTAACTTATCATATTCAAAATAAAGCTTTACAAAAAAGTCTATTTTCGGGTACAAACTTAACATTAGATAACATAAAAGTATAATTGTATGGCTTAACTTCGGTTATTATAGTTTTTTATCAACTTGTTTACTTATATACTATTTTATCATATTCGTTAACTGCAGAATGCCTCATTCCGTAAAAAAATCGTAATTTTAAGGTATTGGATCATGGCAGTAAGAATAATAATTAACTAAGTGTATGCATATCATTCACAACAAAGATATTGGAACAAAACAAAAAGCGCTTGCCATTAATCTCGACCTTAAAATTTATGGCTCATTCGCTGAGATCGGGGCGGGCCAGGATGTAGCAGCCAATTTTTTTAAAGCAGGCGCTTCTTCGGGTACTATAGCCAAAACCATGTCGGCTTATGATATGCTTTTTTCTGATGCGATCTATGGTGTGCAACAAGTACGGCGTTATGTAAGCGAGCAGCGGTTGATATCCATGCTCGATCATGAGTACGGGTTGCTGATTGAGCGCCTGGCCGCGCATCGCGGTGATACATCAACTTTCTTTGCCTTTTCTGATACGATCTCGGCCCTAAACTATCAAAAAACAAATGATGGGCATGGCTGGATGGGCGTACGTTTTCAGTTAGAACCCAACGGGGCGTTTAATGATGTGGTGATCCACGTAAAATTATTGGATAACGATAATAATATGCAGCAGCAGGCTGTAGGAGTGTTAGGCGTGAACCTGATGTATGCCTGCTTCTATTATCATAAGAACCCACCTGTATTTTTACTTTCGTTGATGGACGATTTGTCGAAAGACCGCATCCAGATAGATATGATCCGTTTTGAAGGATCTGATTTTACTAAAGTGGATAACCGGCTGATGAGTTTGCACCTGGTAAAATATGGCTTTTCGGATGCGGCCCTGTTTGGCCCTGATGGTAAAAATATGCAACCTTCAGAAGTATTACATAAAAAACATATCGTGGTGATACGCGGGCGTTTCCGGCCACTCATCAATGTGCATTTAGATATGCTCAACACTGGCGTTAAGCAATTTATGCAGGAGGCGGACGTAGATAAGGCAAATGTTGTGGTCGTTTCAGAACTTACCCTGCAATCGTTAAAAGAGCGAAACGCCGATGAAACTGCCGATATAGATGAAAAGGATTTTCTCGACCGCGTGGATATTCTTTGTTCGCTCGGGCAAACAGTACTGATCTCTAATTTTCATGAGTATTATAAACTGGTGGCTTACCTGTCAAAGATTACCAAGTTAAAGATGGGCGTGGTTTTAGGCTACCCCAACCTGGAATATATTTTTTCTGAAGAACATTATCAGGATCTGCCCGGTGGTATCCTGGAATCCTTCGCTACACTGTTCAGTCGGAAAGTAAAGCTGTTTATTTATCCTACTTTACGTGATGGGGTGATCTGGAATTGCCTCAGATTTTATCCGCCGCCGCACCTCATTGATCTGTACCGCTACCTGATCGCCAATAACAAAATAGAAGATATCAGGCATTACAACGAAAACAACCTTCATGTGCAAACCGATAAAGTGCTGCAACTCATCAAACAAGGTGTAGACGGATGGGAGGAATACGTACCCACCGAGGTTGCTACCATGATAAAAGAACGCCGTCTGTTTGGCTTTGCAGGTGAAACAAGTTCGGTTCAGGCTAAAAAAGGATAGTCATCTTATTAATACAATTTAAGTATTTGATAATCAACTATTTGCCGATACAGTTTTGGTTTATGTTTTGATAATCAATAACTTGACTTCTAAAAGTTACAAAATAGTATCAGAAAAGTTTATAATAACGAGAATTATTGCACAATAAATTCGTGTGGATAACTTATAGTTTTTGTCATAATTTGTCACTATTTGGCGTTAAATCAAATCTTGTCTTTTCAGCCAAAATATCAAGGTAATGCACATCTCCCTTTTCAGAAAAAGTAAAACAGCAATCCATGCCTTAGGGAAGAACCGTATCGTTATTTTCATTTTAGTACCGCTGTTTTCCAAATAAACCTGAATTCAATTATTACTTTACAAATTCACCGTCTGCTTTGATCTCAACATCAGTACTGACGTCAAAAGGATCAGTCGGTCCGACTCCAAAATCAGCCCTGTTAATTCGCCCTGTTAATTGGAAACCAGCCTTTGTTTTTTTAGAATCTACATCAACAGCAGTACCCCTGAACCACAAATCCATTGTGACAGTCCTGGTCACCCCGTGTATGGTTAAGTCGCCTGTGATCCTGTACCTGTCCTTCATGCCGGTGGTATTGACAATTGAAGTGGATTTAAAAGTCATGACGGGGTATTTGGCAACGTTAAAGAAATCAGTCCCGATCAAATGGTCGTCGCGCAATTTCAGTTCGGTGGTGATAGAACCTACATCAACAGTCAGTTCAAAGACCGCATCACTAAAGTCAGGTTTCGAAGAAATAATTACTGCATCAAATTTTTGAAATAACCCAAAAATGGAGGAGATGCCTAAATGTGTGACAGTAAATGTCAGTTTGGAATGCATGGGGTCATCTCTCCAGGTCGGAGCCTGGGCAAATGAATAATTGGCTGAAATAATTATTAGCAATACTGCGATAAGCTTTTTCATGATCTTATAATAGTTATCTATACTTTGGTCTTGGGAATTTCGGTATGACGGTCTATAAATTTCCTGATCAGGGGGTTTAATATGAATCCTGTTGGAATAGAGATCAAACAACCGGTAATAAAGTCAGGCCGCCAGAGGGTGAAAAACTCCCTATCAATTCTATGGTGTGTACATAAAATTCCGAAGCTGAGTATCGCTGTTGTAGCAATAGAAACAAAAATGACGAATGCCGCCGGCGCTTGTTTTTGGGTGAGTTTCATATGTGTTAAGGAATGTTTTGTTGCTTTTTAATTTTTCTGATTTAAGCGTTGCAGTATGGAAATCAACTGCTCACTAATGGCAACAAAAATGCCAGGCAATTAACCACCTGTCATTGAGGCAATTGCGTATTTTCGCATATCCACGGTAATGATATTTCGTCAATCCACGAACGAATTATAGTTGAAATCACGAGCAGTGAATTTTGCTCAGGGAAAATTGCCTTAATTACTTTAGTTGGTATTGTAACAGCGGGTCGGCGCACGCGACACTTTGCTGGGTGGCGCTTTCGTTTTCTTCCATGGGAACCATTGCGAGCGCCCCACAAAATATTGCCATCACAACAGCCGCGATTTTAAGCACGATCAAAGTGGTCAATACATTAGATAAATAGCCCCATAATACGCTCGATAAGGCAATCGACCCTTGAAAAACAGTAACGTTAACCGCCAGAAACCTCCCTTTGAATTCATTCGGCGAATGTTGCTGTGCCAGCACGTTCAATGTGGAAGTAGCATTGATCCAGCCAATCCCGGTGATAAACATGATCCCGTTAAGCAAAATAAAATTAGAGGCGAGCGACAGGCAAAAGATACAAACGGCAACCATTTCGCAACTGATGAGAATGATCCTGGCTGCGGTAAAACGTTTGTTCCAAATGCCGTATAAATAGCTGCCTGCTAATGCGCCAAGGCCGAGGTTGGCCCATAGCCAGGTATATTGTCCGCTATTTTGTTTCCATTCGTACCTGGACAAATGCGGAAGGAAAGCAAAAAGGATACTCGAGAAAGCCGTAAAAGAAACTGTCCTGATCAGCAGGTGAAGGAAGGGTTTTGCCCTGCGTACGGCTCGGAGACCTTCAATAGCAGTTTTCCGGAATTCAATTGTCTTGATCAGTGTAGGCGCGTTTTTCCAACGGTAAAGTCCGACGATCAATGCCAGGAAAGAAACTGCATTCAATAAAAATATTGACTTTATACCCCATGCTACAAGAACAATACCGCCAAGTGCCGGCCCGACAGCCCTGGCCAGGTTAAAATTTACGCCGTTTAACGCGATGGCTTCCTTCATGTGGCCTTTGCTAACCACTTCGGGTGTTATGGCCTGCCACACCGGTGTAGTCAATGCAGAGCCAACGCCGATCAAAAAAGTAAATAGTAGAAGCAGATGAATATTCAAAAGCCGCTGTTGAGTTAAAATGAAGAGCGTCAATACTACCACGAAGAGAAAGAATTGCAAGACGATCAGGAATTTGCGCCTGTCTGAATGGTCAGAGATCACTCCCGCAGGATAACTGAACAACAGGGCCGGTAATGAGGATGCCGTTTGGATCAGCGAGATCATGAGCGGAGATGCTGACATGGTGGCTGCAAGCCAGCTTACACCGACATTTTGCATCCAAGTACCGACATTTGAAATGAATGCTGCTATCCATAAAGACAGAAAAAGGGTTTCTTTAAAAGGTTCAAAAGCATTCGCTGTAAAAAAACGTTTCATCATGTCTCCTGTCAATGGTACCGGATAAAATTCTTAATTATCTCTCATTTAATTTAACGCATAACTTTAAGATGGGACGATAAAATGTAAAATGAACGATTCGTAAATTAATTAAAAAGTTCCCCAACTATGGCTCGTTGTTAACAAATGCTATGCCAATGTTCTTGTAAACCGGCCTTTGAAGTTGCAGCTTCATGTTCCTGAAGATCTGAAGCGGTCCTTGTATTGCGAACATGTTCACTAACCATGAAGGTATAGATCCGCCCGGATCAACAAGGATCGTATATTGAACATTTATCTTATTGGTTCCGGTTGGAGTGATTACCCATTTGCCGAAAGAATTTGTGATCCTCACAATGCCAGTTTTAATAGGAACCATTCCCTGCTCCGATGGTCCGTCAATCGTTACGACTTTTGTATCCGGATTTTGCGTAACGGTCAAGTGGCCTACAAAATCCCGGTTTTCTGCCGGCCAGGGTAAGTTCACTTCAGCGTAATAATAAAGTCCAGAGGGTGAAACTTGCTTGAGAAGGCTGCAAGACTTTAAATGATACACCCATCCGGTCGCAGTATTGACATCCATGATCAAAGCCACCAACTGCGATGCCGTTGCGTTTACATCGCATTCAACTTTAATTGCTTTTATTTTTGATTCGGTTACCTGGCTGACATAAACTTTTATGCCGTCTTTGTCGGTTTTTAATTCCCAATTACCTTGTGCATTTGCGGGGCATAATTTCAGGACCGATAACACCAGTACTAATAATATCTTACGCATCTTACTCTGAATTTTTTTATTTCAAAAACGGATCTTAATGAATATGACGAAGGGGGCGTTTCGCCCCTTCCGTCATGCAGATAGAAATGTGATTATTTTGTGCCAAATGCGTAAGCAACCCGTAGTGCGATGGAATTTATTTTGCTGGTTTCGTCAGTGCTTGAAAATTTGGTAGAGCCATTGTATAATACCCCAGCGTCAATATAATTCTTGCCGCCAACCGGCAATTGGACACCTACTTGTGGCACATATAAGAAAGCTGCTGTCTTATCGTATCCCAGGTCAGACTTGTTCAATGCAAATGCAGCACCTGCATCTGCCTGAATATAGAAGTACTTTACGGGGAAAAGCTTCAAACCCGCCATGACAGGGAGTGTGTGAATGTCTGTTGCTCTCAGACCTGTGCCGAACACATTGTCTTTTCCAAAATAATTCAGGTAGCCTGTGTTAATATTTGCATACAATTGGTTTACTACAGGAATATCTGCCTGAACCGTACCACCGATGCTCCATTTGTGCGCATCTCTGAAATCGCCAACCGAAATACCGGATTCAGCGCCCACGCTGATAATTACACCATTTGAGCCGGAATTGGAAGCAGGGGTTGTCCCTGATGTTGTTTGCGCTTTTACTGCAAAAGAGGCACCCATAATAGCTACTAAAAGAGCTGCCGTTTTAATTGAATTTTTCATGTTGATTTGTTCTGATTGTTAATTATTGAGAATTAATTATTATAGAAAGTATAGAATACTTGTATCGCTTTCAGATAAAGGAGGAAGTACCGGCACCTTATTCGGTCTTGTATTTTAGCTGTGTTATTTATCAGCATGTGTATGAAATTTTCCATTTTTCTTAGTTATAGTTGCCGTAACACCGTTCTTGCTTTGCTTTTCAAGCACTGATCAATAATTTTACCGGCGATCTTTAGCAGGTGATGTTATACGCTATGCCAACTTTATACCATCAATTTAAACATCTGATATTCAAGTATTTAAATATTGCGTAGATTGCCACTCTTACCACATTTCAAGAAATAGCGATTATTTGAACGATATATCGAAATGAAAAGCGGCAATGGCGGAAGATGAGACCGGCATTTAAAGGGATAGAATCGATTCAGGGGTTTATAACTGACTGCCTGATTTTAGGGCAAAACCTTGCCATTGGCGCTATGTATAAGCGGGCAAACAGGTTGTAATCCTATTGTTTCACAAACGCAGGAAAAAGAAGTAAAATTGATCCGGTTATTACCCGAAGTTGATTTTAATAGATTTACATGTAATCAGTTTTATGATTAGCATGCCAGGCACAGGCAAATTTTTCTGTTTTAAATGAGATGGTGATGATAACCCCATTTTGACTGGAAATCGAAAATCTGCCAGCTAACTGCTTGCTCAGTCCCTTCATCAGGTTCATACCAAGTGAGTTTATCTTTTCCATATCAAAGCCGGTAGGCAGGCCAATTCCATTATCTGCTATGATCAAAGTGTTCACCTCATCTTCCGCTTGAGTAAGGGAAACTTTAATTGTCCCGGTTTCATCATTTGGGTATGCGTATTTGATCGCGTTAGTGATAGCTTCATTCAGGATGAGGCCCAATGGTACTGCCTGTGCTACATCAAAATATAATTCATCAATTTCTTTTTCAAAATATAACCTGATTCCCAGGTCACAGCTATCTTTCAGATTATTGATTAGGTCGTTTATGTATTCAGGCATATTAATCAGGTCCAAATTATCAGATTGATAAAGTTTCTGATGGATCAGTGCAATAGAGCGCATACGGTTCTCGCTGTTTTGAATGGCTTCCAGCGCCTCGTTGTTATCAACATAGGCAGACTGCCGCTGCAGAAGTCCCATGACGATCTGCAAATTATTTTTAACGCGGTGGTGGATCTCCTTTAATAGCCATTCCTTTTCTGTCAATAAACTATCTTTTTCTTTTATCAATTGATTCAACGAGACATTATTCTTTTGCTTGATCCTGTAGCTATTGTAGAGCATTGCTAAAAATAAAATAAGAATAGCTACGCCTACTAAAATAAGGTTGCGGGAGTTGTCTGCCCGGGTCAACTGTTCGCGTTGAAGCTGCCCATCCTTTTTCAATAGTTTTATATCATTTTCCTTTTGTTTTGTTTCGTATTGTACTTGTAGTTCTTCCAGTTGCTTGCTTTTGGTAATATTAAATGCAGAATCATTTAAGATTTTATATTTTTTTAAATGGTCAATTGCAGAAGTCAGATCGCCCCTTGCTGAATCAATTTTGAAATACAATAATTCATCGTCAATCAGGTTTACAAATGGCAAACCCCTGGATGGGCTTCTGATAAATTGTATTTGAAAAGTTTGACGTGCTTTGTCGTACTTTTTCTCGTCCATATAGAATTTTCCTAAAAGGTTAAATCCCCATGATTCATCGAGATCATGGCCCCGATAAAATTTAACCATATTTGAATAGTACTTTTCCGCCGTCGTATATCGTTTCAGCGCCGTATTGTATATTCCTTTCATTTCGGCGGCGTTTCCTTTCTGCAAACTGTCAGCGGGTGGATATCTTTTAATAAATTGATCTGCAGTCAAAACTGCCTGGTTGATTTTGTTGCTGGCAACCAACATTCTTACCAACTCGGTCACAAAATAATAGGCATAATCGGGAGCCTCGCGCTCAGAAGCAAGCGCTATCGATTTATGGACCGATATTTTATAATTCTCTATACTTTTATCCGGTTTTTTCAAATCGGAATAAACCCGCCCAAGCTGACCATAATAGAAAAGGTTGAGTGCTGTATCCCTTGTTGCCAATGAATTATCAACGCTTTGTAACGCGTACGACAAACTCTTATTGAAATTCCCTTCATTTCTGTAAATCTCCGATAAGTAATAAAAAGCTAACGCAAGCTGGTTGTAACGTATCAATTTGTAAACTTTTACTGCCCCAAGTAATTTGCGTTCCGCGCTGTCCAATTGAGAATTCAACCAGTAATAAATCCCCGTTTCCTGGAGCACATCTCCTTCCTTTTGCTGGTTATTTAGTTTTCGATAAAGCGCAAGCGCCTTCTCCTGGTAATAAGGTATTTCCGGTTGTTTTAAATCCGAATTCTTTAGTTTTATGGCCATTCTAAGCCATGTGCGGGCCTCCCTTCCCTTGTCGTTTGCGGTTTGGTAAGCCGCTATCACCTGCATGAAGTAATTTTTGCCAGCCCTAAAATCCTTTAACAGGAAATAGGTTTCTCCAATCCGGCACATTGCTTCATATTTATAACTTGGTTTTATTCGAAGCGAATCACAAACTTTAATCGAGTACTGAAAGTAATTAAGCGCGCTATCCAAATTGATTTTAAAATTTCCGGCTTTTGCCAACTGTGATTTGCCCAATTCCCATATCAGATCAACCCGTACGGTATCAGGCAGGTTCTCTTGCAGTTTGGTTAAAATTTCATTTCTTTCTTTTTGAGTCCGCGGCAGGCCCTGAGCGTTGCTAACTTGCTGAATTAACAATATAATTAAAATCGTTAAAAGACGCCGGGCCATGTATTGATTTATCTATTAGATTAAATATCGTTAATATTAACTGTTTATTATTATTTAAAAATATATTCAAAAACAGTGTCTTCCCAGGCCCTTCTTTTGAATAAAAGTTAGTTAATTCAGGAATAAGTTCTGCAGGCTTTTGGACCTACACGTTTGTTATTTTACTATATACGAGCCTGCTTCAATGCTCTGTATCCTATTCTATAAGATAGTTTTCACCACCCCACCGTCCACACGCAGGGACGATCCATTAGTACCCGAAGAAAGAGGGCTTGAAATGTACGCGACGAGGTTAGCAATCTCGGCAACATCTTCAAAGCGCTGAATAAGCGATGATGGCCGCACGGTTTTAAAGAAATTCTCCTCAGCTTTCGCCGGAGTGATACCTTGAGCATCAGACAGCTGTTTAATAAATTTAACCAAACCTTCAGAAGCAGTTGGTCCCGGCATAACCGTGTTTACTGTGACAGCACTGCCTTTTGTCAGTTCAGCCAGGCCCCGGCTAACGCCATGCAGCGCAGTCTTCGTCACACCATAATGGATCATTTCATCGGGAATATTAACTGCGGACTCACTGGTAATAAAAATAATTCGCCCCCAATTTTTTACAAGCATTTTGGGAAATAAATAACGAGATAGTCTTATACCGCTTAAGACATTTATTTCGAAAAACCTGAACCAATCTTCATCGGAAATATCTGCAAAAGGTTTGGGCTCAAATATACCCGCGTTGTTGATGAGTATATCCACATCCGGCAACAGCTGTATTAACCTGCTTACATCCTCTGATTTCCCAAAATCAGCTGCAATACCGGATACTTCAGCTCCGGGTTCTTCCGACTTCAACCTCACCACACCGGCATCGATACTTTCCTGTTTTCTTCCATTGATTATAACTCTGGCCCCCTCTTGCAACAATCGTTTCGCTATTGCAAAGCCTATTCCCTGGGTAGAGCCAGTCACCAGCGCTACCTTTGATTTCAATTGTAAATCCATACAAACATTTTTATGACAATAAATTTTTTGATATAAACTCCAAATTCCGCTGGTGGCCATTGGGCACCAGCGGAATAGAGGTTGATAATGAATCAGGCTACGCCTGTAGCCTTCTTAATTTAAAAAGAAATCTAACAGGTCCTTTTGTACCTGGGCAGTTTGTTCCTGTACCACCCAATGTCCCGAACCAGTAATAATCGCTTCGTGCACATCTGTTGCCACCAGCCTGCAATGGGCAGCCAAAAAAGCTCCCGCGAAATGGTCCGAGCCCATTGCGAGCAGCGGCATAGTCAATTTTGTTTTCATAAATTGCTGGTTATCTATAGCGTCCTGATTAAACTCGCCAAACCAGTGAAATGCTCCGGTAGTTGCACCGGGAACAGAATAAGCACGAATAAATTCATTCTTTTCTGCCTGGGTAAATGCATTTTTTACAAAACCTACTGTAGGCCAGAAATCGGAAAAAAACAAACCTACTTTACCGGAAACGATCTCACCGGAATGCGGCTGAGCGAAAAACCCAAACCACCAGGCCTGTGCTTTCACCTGGCTCCATACCGGTTCAATGCCGGGCAGTAGAGCATCCAGTAAGGCTATTTTCTTTACTTCATCCGGAAATTGTGCCGCATAAGCATAAGCAACCATCAAACCTATATCATGCCCGGCAATGTCAATGTTCTTATAACCAAGCTTCTTCATCAGTTCATGCAGGTCAACCGCCATATTTTTCTTGTCATATCCGCCAGCAGGTTTACCGGATTCGCCAACACCCCGAAGGTCGGGAGCAATAACGGTAAAATGTTTGGACAACTCCGGTAACAATCTGTTCCACATATACCAGTTTTGACCAAAACCGTGTACCAAAAGCAGGGGCTGTCCCTTACCTCCCATTACATAATGGATCTTAACGCCGTTAACAGTGGCGTAATGGTTTTTAAATCCAGCCGGAGGCAATGCAGGTTTATTCTGCGTTTGCAATTTCGGTGCTATTTGCGTGCTTGAAAATCCCTGGAGTGAAATGCCCGCAAGGAAAATTACCATAACAAGGTATTTAATTTTAGTCATCGTTTTCATGTTATTTATTGATTTTTGATTAAAGTAATTTTTGATTATTAATGTATTTTAGTAATTCCCAAGAGCATATTAAGCCGTTATTGACCCGATTTGGCGTTTTTGCTATTGCTGATATCCTTATAGGCATTGGGTAGATTGAAATTAAAATGCAGCCAGTCAAATAAGACATAACCTTTATTGAACTCATCCATTTTTACGGCCTCTTTCGTTTGTTCCAGCGTTAAGCCTTTGTCAACAGCATCCTCGACATTTTTCTTCAAGGCTTCTACATAATCGATGGTATATTTTATCCCTGCCTTATTTGTAATCCTGCCATGGCCGGGGATTACAATTGCGTCATCAGGCAAGAAATCGTACATCTTTTTTAAGTTGTTTAAGGGTTCGAGGAAATAACCATCGAATAGCCATGGGATAGCCGGGCTTTCAGCGATAAATGGATTACCTGCCCAAAATATTTTTTCCTTTGGTACCCATACAAAAAGGTCCGCAGGTGATTGGGTAGTCCCTACATTCAAAAATTCCACGATCTTACCATTTCCAAGATCCAGTTCTAAATTGCTGTTTTTGGGAATTGCGATATCGGCAGGCCGGTATATGCTTTGTTCGATACCCCTGTCCTTTCCAAATAAGGCAATCATGAATTGCTTGATGTTCTCATAGTTTTTTGCCAGGTTCTCTTTTGCAAATTGATTCTGAATAATAACTGTTGTAGATGGCAATAAGTAATTACTAAAACAATGATCTCCATGGTCACTGGTATTTACAGCAAAAATGATCGGTTTATCCGTTACTGACCGGACAAGTTTTACTTCCTGCTCATATAAGCGTTTAGAGAGCATAACCTCAATGAGTAAAACACTCTTGCTGCCGATGATAAAGCCACCGCAAGTAGCCTGAGGTATTCCCTTCGAAGTTTCCTCTTCTGCGGTTGAAGGGATGATAGCATATATATCATCTGCAACCTTGTGAAGTTTAAGTTCTACTTTATTGGCATCCCATATAGGAACTACAGGGGGCAACGGCATTTGTGCAAATGCCGTTGAACTGGCTGTGATGAGAATAAAAGTGGCAATAATTAATTTTAAGTTTTTCATGATTTAATTGATTTGGTTAACGTTGATTGTGTTTATTGTCTCTCCAGCCAGTCGGCGATATAAGTTGCATCTTCTTCCCAGGTCGGCTGGCCAAGCACAAAATGGTTACGGCCTTCAAACTCCTTATAATCTGTTATAGAACCGGAATGCTGGTACTTTTTGTAGTTGGAGTAGTTAAGTGAAGCCGGGATGAAATTATCGGTAGAGCCGGAAACAAATAGCAAGGGTGCATGTGGTTTGTTGAAATCCACATGGGCAACTTTTGTAATGGCGTCCCTTACCGCCAATTTTGATTCGGGTACAAGAAATCTATAATAAGCTACTTTTTGCTCTTCAAAAGGCATTCCATTGGTAAATGCATATTGCCATTGGGAGAACGACATTAAGAATGATTTTTTCGTGGACGTAAAAAAACCCAAAGGCCCCCACCCTGCTTTATAAAAGGAAAACTTGAATGTAAATACACCCTGGGGCTGTAAAGAGTGAATCGCTATCCCCGCTGAAGCGAGGTCGCGCTGAAGTAAAAGCTGAGTGATCAGGCCGCCCATAGAGTGACCTATGAGTATCGGCTTTTCCGGCAATTGTTTAACAATCTCCGCAAAATAGTCGGTTAGATTTGCCAGGCGCAACGAGGCAATAGCTCCGTTTGGGTGGCTTTGACGCAGTGTACAAGACGGTGCATCTTTTTCCGGCCATGCCGGTGCCAATGTTTTGTAACCTCTATTTTCAAAAAATATTTTCCATTCATCCCAGCATTTGTTGCTGACAAAGGCACCTGTGATGAATACAATAGTTTGAGACGTACTTTTTTTCATGACCAAACTGTTTGAAGTTTTAAACTTGTGTTTTGTGATCTGCTTTAATTTTGTGAACAGTTTAGGGCAACAGACATACCAGTAATTTAAATTACTGATTACAAGACAGTTAAAATATTTTGAAAATCTTTATTTCACGTCATCTCGCTGACTGACCGTTTGAGACAACGAAATAAGGTTGAACTTATCAGCAGGAAGTACATGTCCAAAAATCGATTATTGTACCACTTTATTTCGCTGTTTCTATAAAACAACCACGAAATGAGGTAGCCATATATGTTTCACCGGGAATTGTGAAATCAGGGATCATATTTTGTGAAAAAATTTGATTATCAGGTTGTTCTAATAATCAGACTGTTTGCCGATCCATGCAGATAAACAAGATCGCCGGATGCATTTTGGTGTTGATTGGCTTGCTTTGTGTAATGGCCATGCAATGCGCATCCAGCTACTCATACCAATAAGTATCATCATATTCTTTCAACTGCCATCTTTTGGCCAAACTCCAAGTACACCCAAGATCAGGGAATTGTTATTCGCCCTAAAAAATAGCAACCCCGATACGAGCCGGGTAAATTTATTATTAGCGCTCAGCAATAGGTATTTTGTAGTCGCCGGTTCAAACGTGCACAAAACAGACAGCGCCTTAGCATTTGCAGGTCAGGCAAAAACGCTAAGCGACCAGATTCATTATGAAAAAGGGCAGGCAAATGCTGCCTTGACCTTTGGAAAAATATACCAGAGAAACGGACAAAAAGAATTAGGCAAGGCATACGTACAAAAAGCCATATCGGAATTTAATGATAGCCAGGACAATAGAAATGTGGCAGAATCTTACCTGATTCTGAGTGATTTTTACGACCCGTTAAATAGTCATGAGATTGACTTAAAGATTCACTATTATGAAACTGCTGCCCGCTATTTTCAGTTGGCCGGAGCAAGCCAGCGGGAGGCTGATACCTACAATGGACTTGGTGATTTTCACTCCATACAGGGCAAACAGGTTGAGTCAATTACAGATCTGAAAAAAGCGCTTCAAATTTACGAATCGCTCCATACTCCAGGATTACAGTCCACCTATGATCTCTTGGGTACAGTATCCTCGGAAATCGGTGATTTTAAGGCCGCAATAAAATATGGCTTGCTCGCACTTAAAACGGCAGAACTACTAAAAGATACGACATTGCAGTTATGTACCATATATAACAGGCTTGGCGTTACCTACAGTATTTTGAAACAGTACAAGGAGGCATATTTTTATTTCCAAAAATCAATTGTCATTGCAAATAAATATAACGACCTGAATTCAATCATGACCTTAACGGTAAATATTTCGGGAGCTCTTTTGGACCTAAATGAGCCGCAAAAAGCGCTGTTATTTTTAAAAGACATCGAAAAAAAATATCCCCTCAAAGAACTGCGCTACCGCGCGTTTCTGTATTCAAAGATGATTGCTACCTACACAAGACTGAAACAATTCCCGATAGCCCAAAAATACGTTGATCAGTTGCTTCACTTCTTCAATAATATTGATAAAAATGATTCTTCCCGGGATCTTGTGTATGCCTCTATCATTCCATTTTTTATCGCGACCAAGCAATATAGCACTGCACGCAGTTATCTGATGGCTTACCAGGACCATAGTAGGCTCGGGTCGTCCGCCATTGAAATGGTGTATAATAATAAATGGTGGTTTCAACTCGATTCAGCCCAGGCAAAATTTCCGCTCTCTTTAAAAAAATACATTCGTTATTTCGCTTTCAAAGATTCCTTATATAATGAAAATAAAAGCAAACAGATCGCGGAGATTGAAATTCAGTTTCAAACCGAAGCGAAAAACCAGGAAATCAAATCAAAAGAACAGCATATAGAATTGCTCAATAGGCAGGAAAAACTACAACAATCCAACATTCAGCAGGCGAAATTAACCCGGAATATGATTTTATGCGGGGTGATTCTCCTCCTATTATTACTCGGAGTTAGTTATAACCGTTATCTCCTCAAACGATCTGCTAACCAGCGGCTTGAGGACAAACAATTAGAAATCAACAGTAAAAATGAGTCTCTGCAAAGCCTCGTTGATCAGAAGGATGCACTTTTGGAAGAAAAGGAATGGTTGATGAAGGAAATCCACCATAGGGTGAAGAATAACCTGCAAATAGTTATCAGTTTACTTAGTACCCAATCTGCCTACGTTTACGACGAAAAGGCCTCTGCCGCAATCAAAGAAAGTCAGCACCGTATGCATTCCATTTCCTTGATTCATCAAAAACTATATCAAATGGATAGCAGGGCGCTTATCCAGGTAAAGGATTACATAAACGATCTTATCGATTATTTACGTCAAAGTTTTGATACCGGGACCAAGGTAATTTTCGAGAAGGAGATCGTTGATTTAGAACTTGATGCAAGCCGGGCGGTGCCTTTAGGCTTGATATTAAATGAGGCCATTACCAACTCCTTAAAATACGCTTTTCCGGGCGATAATAATGGGGTAATTAACGTGAAACTTTGTCGAAAACGAGATCACCTGTTTAATCTTGTCATTGCCGATAATGGAATTGGTTTACCGTCAACCTTTGATGTCGAACACTGCCAGTCGCTTGGCGTTAACCTGATGAAAGAATTATGTAAGCAAATTGGCAGTGATCTTAAAATTAAAAAGGACAAGGGTGTTTCGGTAACGCTTGATTTTACGGATCATCATTTAATAAATATCTCGTGAAAGACATCGTCAAATGGCGAAATATCGTAATCAAATTAAACTGCACAAATTAAAACATTCATAATCAACAAGATAGCATAAGGGCACATGCTTTGCGCTGTATTATTTCCTTTGGAAATAAGGAACTCAAAGATTTAAATATGATGAAGCCATGTGTTGGGGTAGAAATGATGAATTATTCTAAAGGGAAAAAATATGAACCTGTTATTAAACGAGCATACATGGCTGGTATGCTTTTAATGTTGGTACTGAGCGGCTTTGTTCGGCAACATCCGGCTGCACAAACCCCACCGCAAAAAGAGGCCATTTTATCGAAAAGCTATTTGTCAGCTTACAAATTAGATTCCGCAAAGGGAAATTACATTGAGGCTATAAACAACTATCGTAATTATATGAGACTCAAAGATTCGATATCTGATATTACGAAAAGTAAACAAATAGCCCAACTGCAGACTCAATACCAGACAAAGAAGAAAGACAAGGAGTTAAAAAACAAAGAACAAAATATCAATCTGCTCCAGAGGCAGGCACAATTGCAGCAAACAAATCTTGAACAGGAAAGAACCTCAAGAAGCATAATAATCGGCAGCGTGGTGCTATTGTGCCTATTGCTTGGTCTGAGTTACAACCGTTACCGTTTAAAACGACGGATCAATTTACAGTTGCAAACGCAGCAAAATGAAATTAATTTGAAAAATAACAGGTTGCAAAACTTGCTTAGGGAAAAGGACAATTTGCTTGTTGAAAAGGAATGGCTCATGAAAGAGATCCATCACCGGGTGAAAAATAACCTTCAAATTGTGATCAGTTTACTCAACACCCAGTCGAGCTACCTAAACAATGATGTAGCTGTAAAAGCAATCCGCGAAAGTCAGCACAGGATGCAGTCAATTTCCCTAATCCATCAAAAATTATATCAGTCTGAAAATCTGGCGCTGGTGAATATGCAGGTATATGTCAGTGACCTTATTGATTACCTAAGTGTTAGTTTTAATACCGAAAACCATGTCGTTTTTGAAACAGATATTGCAGCCTTAGAATTTGATGTTACAAGAGCTGTGCCGCTTGGGCTCATTTTAAATGAAGCAATCACGAATTCAATAAAATATGCCTTTCCGGCGAAAAAAGCTGGAAAAATCACAATAACCCTGCTTCAAAGTTCCGAAGAAAAATTTTCAATGAAGATAAGTGATAATGGTATCGGTTTACCATATCAAGAGGATATCTCCGGAAACAAAACCCTTGGCATCAGTTTGATGAGGGGGCTTGCCAAACAATTGGGAGGTACTTTCAGGATTGAAAGCAATCCTGGTTTATCGATCTTAATAGATTTTGAAAATGACAGCTTCCTGAAGCAATTTAACAACTAGGTAACGTCTATATTTTTTGCACATTATGACTAAAAAGATACTCATTGTAGAAGATGAATTTATCGTAGCCAATGACCTTTCCATTATACTTGAAAGGGCCGGTTACACAGTTTGCGGTATTGCCGGTTCTGTAGAGGAGGCCAGGGAACTTATCGAAAAATATAAACCGCAATTGGTTTTATTGGATATTTATCTGAAAGGGAATTTAACAGGTATAGATTTGGCCAGGCAATTAGCAGCGGAAAATATTGCTTTTGTTTACCTCTCCGCCAATTCAAATCAAAAGATATTGGAAGAGGCTAAAGCGACCCAGCCTTATGGATTTATGGTGAAACCTTTTCGGGAACGCGATGTGCTCGTGAGCCTGGAGATCGCTCAATACCTTCATGAACAAAACATGATCGTGAAGCACAACAACGAGATCATGCTTCAAAATTCGTTGGCCGATATTATTGAGGAACCAGGCGGATGGGAAAACAAATTGCTCAAGATCGCGAAACTCATTCAACCTCAAATCCCATTTGATTTCCTGTCAGTTCAAGCGACTAATATGAACATCCTTACCGATGATTGTATTAATTTTTTAAGAACAAGCTATCATGAATACCAAACCCTGGGAGCAGAGGAGTTCATTAACGTCACCGGAATAAAAAAACAGGAGTATCAAAAAATAAAGGAGTCAGAAATTCAATATGAAAGATCAAGTTGGCATAATAACGAGGATTTCATCGCTAACTGGCAACATGACCCGTTAAAAAAACTAATTGCAAAGACGTTCAAATTGCAATCAAGTCTCACAATGGTACCTCAAAGTAAAAACCAGGGCATAACATTATCATTTTATAGCAGAAAACCGGATGCCTATAACAATAAGCATTTGGCATTAATACCTCGCCTGCAAAAATCACTTTTGCTCCCAAATGACTTAGCTTCGACAAGCAATAAACCCATCGCCGAGTCGAGAAAACTTCCAACCGCAGAAAGCACACCACCAGTATCTGTTAATTCACATGGTTTTGACGGAATAATTGGGAATAGCCACCTATTGCTAACTGCACTTGACCATTTGAGTTTGGTCGCGCCACTTGAAACTTCCGTATTGATACTGGGCGAAAGCGGTACTGGTAAGGAAAGGTTCGCAAGATCGATACACTCCTTATCGGCAAGAAAGAAAAAACAGATCGTCATCGTGAATTGTGCGGCTTTGCCAACCCATTTGATCGAGTCCGAATTATTCGGCCATGAAAGGGGGGCATTTACTGGAGCTACTGAAAGGCGGATCGGGAAGTTTGAGCAAGCCTCCGGGGGTACGATATTCCTTGACGAGATCGGCGAGTTGCCCCTTGAATCACAAGCAAAGTTACTACGGGTACTCCAGGAAAAGGAAATTGAGCGATTGGGGGGCAGGGAAATGATCAAGGTCGATGTTCGAATAGTTGCTGCGACAAATTGCAATCTCGAAAAAGAAGTCGCGTCTGGAAAGTTCCGTCTGGATCTTTATTACCGGCTAAATGTTTTTCCGATCCTTCTCCCTGCACTGCGTGACCGCAAAGATGACATCCCTGCCCTTGTCGCCAATTTCCTGCGACATTATTGCCAGAGAGCCAGTAAACCATTGCTAAAGATATCAGGAACCGCCTTGTCTGAACTGGAGCATTATAGCTGGCCGGGGAACGTCAGGGAACTGGAACATTTGATAGAACGTCATGTACTACTTGCGAAAGGAAATACGATAGAAAAAATTTTACTGCCGCAAAATCCTTCCGGGGTTACCCAAAGCAGTGGTGAATCAAAAGTGAAATCGATTGACGAAAACGAAATGGATTATATCCTATCAGTGTTGAAAAAATGCAATGGAAGAGTTTCAGGACCGGGCGGAGCGGCCGAGTTATTAGCGGTACCTGCGACAACGCTCAATTCCAAAATGAAACGTTTGGGAATTACACGCAAACATGTTTCGTGATAACATTATTCTAAAATAAGAATACCTGTCTTTGGGATATTTTTGCAACATCACCGGCAAATTCTCCATTCATTTGAAAACCGGTCAAGTAAAGGGCTTTCGTTTATCATAGGCTGATTTAAACCTTTTTTGAATACAGCATTATCCGGCCTTTCCTAAAAACTAATCGATTCTATCTAAACTTATTCCTTGGCCCCTATACCAGGTGACTTTCTCTATGCCTGAAATGCCTGAAAAATGCAACTACTTTATTTCGCTGTATAACTTTTCAATTCACGAAATGAAGTAATGAAACCAATTTTAAATTATTTAAATAACTGTAATACAAATATTTAAGTCGGTGGCATATCCTTTGGATTGAAGTTCAAAACAAAATAATAACCTATTAAAACTTCAATTTTATGAACCCTTCATCAAAACTTCTCTCTCCGGACAATCATGCATTGATCTTAATCGACTATGAAGGCCAAATGGCATTCGCAACGAAAAGTATCAACATTGCGGAATTGCGCAACAACGTGGGACTCATTGCCGGTGCATCAAAGATATTCAATGTGGCTACTGTCGTTACTACTGTTGCGGAAGAATCGTTCAGCGGCCCGGTGTTTCCTGAGGTGGAAGAAACTTACCCGCAATCCACTTCAGGTTATCTTGACCGCACCTCGATGAACACATGGGAGGATGGACCCGCCTACAACGCGATAGTGGGTAAAAAGAAACAAAAACTTGTATTTGCGGGCTTATGGACAGGTGTATGTATTGTTGGGCCGGTTTTGTCGGCAATCGCGGAAAATTTTGTAACCTATATTATCACTGACGCATGCGGCGACGTTACTCCTGAAGCTCATGATAGAGCTGTGCAAAGAATGATCCAGGCTGGCGCTACACCTATGACCTCCCTGCAATACCTACTGGAATTGCAAAGGGATTGGGCAAGACAGGAAACTTATAATGCCGTCATGGCACTCGCAACAAAATATGGTGGTGCCTATGGTGTAGGCGTACAGTATGCACATCACATGCTGCAGCATTAATCAACATTCCCGATAAAGAAACAGCTAAATGAAAAAAATTCTAACCTTTCTGTTGCTATTTTCCGCTATGGCAGCGTTTGCGCAAAATGACGATTTCAAACCGCTAAGGTATGACGAAGACTATAGCCATTTAAAGAACGATACATCGGCCGACTGGTATTCGAAGCTAAAATTCCAACCCCTGTCAAAAGACCAATCAACTTATTTGTCTTATGGCGGTGAGGTGCGATACCAATATTTCTGGTATCAAAATGAAGGCTGGGGCAATGAGCCGCAAGCCAAGGATGGTTTCCTATTGACCCGCTACCTAGGGAGTGTCGATTTTCATGCAGGAAAATATTTTAGAACATTTGTCCAATTGCAAAGCAGTTTAGCAAACGGGGAAGAAACCCCGTCCCCTGTTGATCAGGACATACTTGACTTGCACCAGGCATTTTTTGATCTCAGCTTTCCTGCAGGAGATAATAAGAGCATTACGTTTCGTTTTGGCCGGCAGGAAATGGCTTACGGCTCCCAACGATTGATTTCTGTGCGGGAAGGGCCCAATAACCGGCAGTCCTTTGATGCTGCCAAGTTGATGTTCCACAAAACGGACTTTAAGCTTGATGCGTTTTATGGCGACTACGTAGGTGCAAAACCTGGAATTTTCGATGATGCTTCCAACAAAAACACGGCGATCTGGGGCGCTTATGCCGTTGTTAACAAGGTTCCCATACTACAAAATATCGACTTTTATTATTTAGGCATCCACCGTGAAAAGATTGTTTACGACGAAGGTACCGGCCCGGAAACGCGTCATTCAGTCGGTACAAGATGGTGGTACACATCCCCTGCATGGTTATATGATGTGGAAGGCGTGTATCAATTTGGTAAATTCAAAACCAATGATATTTCAGCGTGGACCGCTTCTATCAATACAGCTTATACTTTTACCAGCGCTACTTTAAAACCGCAATTAGGCCTTAAAGCAGAGCTGATCAGTGGCAACAAAAATTATGGGGGCAATACACTCAATACTTTTGACCCGCTATTTCCAAAAGGCGCCTATTTTGGATTAGCCTCGCTGATCGGCCCTTCCAATTTAACGGATATCCATCCTTATATCTCACTGGCATTGAGCAAAAAATTAAGTTTCACCACTGACTATGACCTTTTTTACCGGATGAGCAGAAATGATGGCATTTATGCCGTTAACTCCATGCTAATTTATTCCGGCAGAAATGCACAATCCAAAGATATCGGCAAACAATTACAAAACGAGCTGGAATATACCCTGAATAAATTTCTATACCTCCGGACCGATTTCACCTGGTTCAAGGCCGGCGAATACCTGAAAGATGTTGGCCCTGGTAAAGACATATTAATGGCAAGTACAACCATACAATTCAAATTTTAACTCCAAAAACCAAATCATACCAAGATGAAAACAGACATGATCTTATATAACGGAAAAATACACACCGTTGACCAGGAAAATCCAACCGCAACAGCTGTCGCTATTAAGGACGGTAGATTTATTGCGGTCGGAGATGATAAAGCAGTAATGCAATTGGTGTCAGATGGCACCAAACTGATCGATTTGAATAAAAAAAGGGTGATTCCCGGCATTATCGATTCTCATATCCACATGATACGCGGCGGTTTGAATTTCAATCTGGAACTTCGCTGGGAAGGAGTGCCCTCGCTGGCCGATGCATTGCGCATGCTTAAGGAGCAGGTGGATCGGACGCCTTCACCGCAATGGGTACGGGTAGTCGGTGGCTGGACAGAATTTCAGTTTGCAGAACGGCGCATGCCAACATTGAATGAGATCAACGCAATTTCGCCTGATACCCCGGTATTCATTCTTCATTTATATGATCGTGCATTTTTGAACGGCGCTGCTTTGCGGGCGCTGGGATTTAACAAAGATACGCAGGCACCAAAAGACGGCTTCATCGAAAAGGACAAAAACGGCAATCCCACAGGGCTGCTCCTGGCCTCGCCAAATGCACTGATCCTATACTCATCATTGGCGAAGGGCCCGAAACTTTCCTATGAACACCAGTTGAACTCTACCCGTCATTATATGAAGGCCCTCAACCGCTTTGGTGTTACCAGTGTCAATGATGCCGGCGGAGGCTTCCACAATTATCCGGATGATTACAAGGTGATCGAAGAATTGCATGAGAAAAAACAACTCACGCTTAGAATTGCCTATAATTTATTTACACAACGTCCAAAGGAAGAATTCGAAGATTTTAGCAATTGGACAAAGACTGTCAAACTTCACCAGGGCGACGATATGTACCGGCACAACGGGGCAGGCGAAATGTTGACCTTTTCGGCTGCTGATTTTGAAGACTTTTTGCAGCCGCGGCCAGACCTTCCTGAAGTATTGGAAGAAGAATTGGAGCGGGTGATCCGTCTGCTGGTGGAAAATCGCTGGCCCTTCAGGTTGCATGCAACCTATAACGAAAGTATTACCCGTTTTTTAAATGTATTTGAAAAGGTAAACAGAGATATGCCTTTTGACGGTCTTCAATGGATATTTGACCATGCTGAAACCATTGACGAAAAAAATATTGAACGCGTAAAGGCACTGAACGGCGGTATTGCTATACAAAGCCGGATGTCATACCAGGGTGAATATTTTTCAGACCGTTACGGGGCTAAGGCAACCGAGCAAACCCCTCCCATCAAACGAATGCTGGAAATGCAAGTTCCGGTAGGCGGAGGTACTGACGCAACCCGGATAACGAGTTATAATCCGTGGATAGCACTTTACTGGCTTATCTCAGGCAAAACGGTAGGCGGATTGCAGATATATTCTGATAAAAACAGGTTAAGCAGGGAAACTGCTCTTGAAGTATATACCCGTGGCAGCGCCTGGTTTTCCGGCGAGCAGCAAAATAAAGGAAGCATAAAAGTTGGAATGTTTGCAGATCTTACGGTGTTGGACAGTGACTTTTTTGCGGTAAGCGAAGAAGATATCAAAGCGATCGAATCGGAATTAACTGTTGTGGATGGAAAAATAGTTTATGCTAAAGGCGATTTCTCGGCGCATACACCAGAACCGATCCCGATTCTCCCGGACTGGTCGCCTGTCATCCATACCGGCTACTACCCCGGAAGCAAAACCATCGAGCCAGCTTACTCCAGGCAAGTTATTGCTGCACGGAATAAAGTAGTTAATTCAACTGAACAAAGCCAGATGAAGGCATTTATACATCAATGTATCGGCAGTTGCGGCATACACGGGCACAACCACAATTCAGCAAGACTGAGCAATGTTCCGGTAAATAATCATACGGCCTTTTGGGGAGCATTAGGTTGTTCGTGTTTCGCATTTTAAATATTAAAAAAAACTTTCTCATGCAAGAGTTCATTAAACACCTTTTATATTCAAATCTGGGAAGCGACCGCAATAATGCTGCAATGCTCGTTTACCGGGTACTTCTGTCCATTGAATTGTTCCTGGTGCACGGGATGAAGAAATTCAGAGTGGTCAACGGCATAAAAAACCACGAACCCAATCCATTGCATTTGCCGGAAAGCCTGAACGGACTGGTGGCAACTTTCGCGGATACTGTAGTCCCATGCCTGCTTATGCTCGGTATTGGCACAAGGATATTTATCCTTCCAACTTTAGGCGTAACAGCGATCGGCTATTTTGTAGTGCATCGCAAAGATCCGATCGAGGTGCGCGACGTGCCATATATGTATACCATATCCTTGCTGCTTTTGTTGGTACTCGGACCAGGCGCTTATTCTGTTGACAATTGTTTCTTTTACAATTTATTTAAATAAAAAACTCATGGATCAGGAAAAAAATACTGGGAGTCTTTCACTGCTGCTATCTTTTGTGGCCGGTTTTTGCGATACGGTGACTTTTGTTGCAGCAGGTGAGTTGTTTTCGGCCCACGTAACGGGAAATTTCATTGTTTTTGCTTACGATGTGATCAAACATCCAACTACTGGTGCATGGCAAAAGCTCATCACATTCCCGGTTTTTATAATAGCCGTTATGATTGGTGCGCGGATCGGCAGAAAGTCCCCGAGCATGTACAGACTATTAACATTGGAGGGTATCTTGCTTTTGGTCAGCGGTTTGCTGGCATTAGTTATAAAAGACCCGGGTAACTCCTCACAATGGCAGGTCCTCATGGTTGCTATGATAATTGTGGTTGCATTGGGCTTTCAAAATACATTTGGCAAATTGTTTGGTAAAGCGACATATGGCCTTACAACTGTCATGACGGGAAATGTTACGCAGGCTTCAATCGATTTGATAAGGGGGTTAACTTCCAGCCCTGCCGACCCGGAAATTTGGGGAAGTTTCAGGAAACAATTGATACTGATCTTCGGGTTCCTGGTAGGGTGCCTGATAGGGGCGTTAATGGCTGCAAAATTTGGACTGCCTGCTGTAATACTACCCGCAGTCGTACTTTTATTGTGGATTTTAAGGAATAAAGTAAACAACAATACCGCTGTGAACTAATTGTCAGCGAAGTCCTTTCGGATACCCAATTTTTTCATTTTTGAGTTTAGGGTTGTGGGCGGCAAGTTCAAGAGGCTTGCCGCCCCTCCTTCACCCCATATTTTTCCATTACATGTTTTTAGGGCAGCGAGAATATGTGCCTTTTCACTTTCTTTCATCGTCTTTACACCAGTATGGTCAACCGCTGCATCGGTGGGTGATTCAGTCATGACAGGCAAAACGATATTTTCAATCCAATCCCCTTTGGCTAAAAGGACGTTTCGCTCGACCAGGTTCTCCAGTTCCCTGATATTGCCCGGCCAGTTGTAGTTTTGCAAACTGTTAAGTACCTTATCGGTCAATCCCTTGATATTCTTTCCTGTTTTCGTATTATAAATATTTAAGAAATGATTCGCCAGTGCAGGAATATCCTCCTTGCGTTCACGAAGCGGCGGCATCAGGATCGGAAAAACATTCAGTCTATAATACAGATCAAGCCGAAAGCGACCCTCACCTACTTCTTTCTCCAAATTGCGGTTGCTTGCCGCTATAATTCTGACATCGGTTTTTATGGTGACGCGGCCCCCTATTCGCTCAATTTCGCGTTCCTGAAGTACTCTCAATAGTTTGACCTGCAGTTCAAGCGGTATTTCCCCTATTTCATCCAGAAATATAGTTCCGGTATGGGCTTGTTCAAACCTCCCGATCTTCCTTTCGAATGCACCGGTAAAAGATCCTTTCTCATGTCCGAACAATTCAGAGTCGATCAAACTAGCCGGCAACGCTGCACAATTGACTTTAATAAAGGGCTTGGATTTACGGGGTGAAAGATGATGGATGCGGTCAGCTACTTTTTCTTTGCCAGTGCCACTTTCTCCCAATATCAAAACAGAAGCATCTGCCGGTGCGACCTGGATAATATTATCGAAAACATTCAGCAATAAGTGACTGCCTCCGATTATACCATCAAAGAAATTAGGATTAACATCCTGAACACTGCTCCTAAAAAATATCTCCTTTTTGTTTTCGCTGACCAGCGGACTGTTATCATCAAGAATCATCTTTTCGGCGAAATTTCCCAGCAGTTGTTGAAAGCGTTCTCCAATCACGAGGTGGTCGGCATCATAAGCATCGGGCCGACGACTATAAAAAAAGAAATAAAAGATACGATCATCCGCTAGTTTCAATGGCAACACAAAATGAGACTTCATTCCAAAAGTTTCGGCAATTAATTTCTTGACAGGGGCTGATTTGAAAACTATTTTCAATTCATTTTCATCATACCAGGTAGATAAAGCATCTGCCTTACTTTTGGCCTTTAATACAGAAAGCTCGGGTAATTTCAGATTAGCAATAGTTGCGAGTTCGTTTGGCCCAACAACCTGGTATTCCTCGAATCCAACCCGGTGAAAGCCAATTTCACCAAAGGGAAAGTTACTATCAGTTTTTATGGCCACCGACATGTACTCGAAAGGAATGTAAGGCTGCAGGGCCTGCCCCATTTTCATCATTTTCTGTGTCCAGCCCATTGTGGAGTCGACAATCAACGTTGCTTCTTTTTGTAATATTGCGTTTTGACGGATTCGGTTCTCCAGGTCATTCTCATAACGGTAATGTGCTATGTCAAGAGCAACCAATACATCCTTTTCTCTAAAAGGCTTTACAACAAAACCGTATGGATTAGTCTTTTTGGCTGCTTCCAGAATTTTTTGGTTCGAGTTCGCTGAAAGATAGACAAATGGAATATTCTTATCTGTCAGATGATTGGCTAGATCGATGCCCGTCAACTTCCCTTTCAGGTAAATATCAAGCAAAACGAATCCCGGTTTTTGCGCAGCAACCAGTTCGATCGCTTCGGCCACTGAGTCGGCGATGCCACACACCTCATAGCCGGCGTTCTGCAATAAATTGCGCAAGACGTCAGCAATAATAAACTCATCCTCAACGATCAGAATTTTTCTATACATATCTACTCTTTTCAATGATGTCACTATCCGTAATGAAACTGATGTATTTTTCCGTTTTGAATTCGATTTTGATTTTTACACCGTTTTCAATTTCCAGCTGAAAAATCCCACCAAGTTGTTTGCTTAAGCCCTTCATTAAATTCATTCCCATAGAATCAATCCTTTCTGCATTAAATCCAGACGGTAAGCCAGGTCCCAGGTCAGCTATTACAAGCGTATTAAGCAATGTTGAATCCTGGTGAAGAAAAACATGGATAATTCCTGACTCACCATTCGGATAAGCATATTTGATGGCATTGGTAATCGCTTCGTTCAGTATCAGGCCCAATGGGACTGCCTGCGCCACATCCAAATATACATCATCTATTTCCTTGTTGAAATGTATCCGGGTGCCAACATCGGCGCTGTCTTTTAAATAATCGATCAATTCATTGATGTACCCAGGCATGCTGATCAGGTCAAGATTTTCCGACAGATAAAGCTTTTGATGAATAAGCGCGATTGAATGCATACGACTCTCGCTGTTCTGAATTGCTGCGAGCGCCTCGTCATTATTTATATAGGATGATTGACGCTGAAGCAGGCCCATAACAATTTGCAGATTGTTTTTCACCCGGTGATGGATCTCCTTTAAAAGCCATTCCTTTTCTGTAATTAATTGATTAAGGGAACGATTTTTTTCATTGATCTCGACATTGTTTCTTTGTTTTATTCGGTATCCATAGAAAAGCAGGCCAGAAAATAATACCAGAACGACAATTCCTGCGTAAGTAAGGTTCCGGGCATTGTTCGCTTTAGCAACTTTTTCTTGCTGGAGCAGGTTGTCTTTTTTTAATAAGCTGATGTCCTGTTCTTTTTGATTGGTTTCGTACTTAATTTGTAATTCCGCTATTTGTTTACTTTTTGTATCGTTAAAAATCGAATCACTCAGCGCTTTGAAATGTTTATATTCATTTAGAGCTGCGATGTTGTTGCCCTTTGCGGAATCTATTTGAGAAAGTAAAAGGTAAATGTCTCGTTTTCTTGATACGATAGCACTTCTAATCAATGCGCCTCTTAGATAATCGTCTGCTTTACCGTATTCCTTTTGTTTTACATAAAATTTGCCAAGGTCATACCTGCCAATTTCTCCGATCTCGTCATCTCTATTGCTGAATTGCCGGACCGTTTCCAAATAATATTTTTCAGCCATATGATTTTCTCCTAATGCTTCATAACAATACGCTTTTATTTGTGCTACAATCCCCTTTATAAAATTATCGGCAGGCGGGTACCTTTTTTCCAGGGCTGATATTTCATTTAGTGCTTCTTTAGGCCTTTTAAGCTTTATTAACCCCTTTACAATAAACCCTTCAGTCCTAAAAATAAATTCCCGGGGGATTTGCATCTTTTCTCTTAGAATGAGTGTTTGTCTGTACCATTCAATACTCTTTTCGGTTTCTCCAAGCTCCTGGTAGATTTCACCAAGTTCCCCGTAGAATTTTTCGGCTCTCAGTTCATCCTTTGTTTTCTGCATCAGTTCAATGCTTTTTAAACTATAGGCTAACGATTTGTTTAAATTACCCCTGTACCTATTAATTCTGGCAAGAAGCCAATAGACCCTATCTAAGACCTTGAAATTGGTCGAGCCATATTGATCAATTAGCCGCAACAGCTCATTTTCTGCCAGGCTATCCTGTGACTCGGAATGATATACTTGTGCAATGTAATATCGTGTAATAACTTCTTTTTCAGTGTTATTAAATTTATGATAAATTTCAAGGGCCATTTTAAAGTAAATTAACTGCTGGGGAGCATTCAAGTCCCGAAGGGCCAGTCCAAAATCTGATAGAGCACCCGCTTCGCCCTGTTTATCGCCATTAGCCTGATAATATTTTAGAATTTCATTAAAACTTTCTTTGCCTTTTTCGATTGAAACCTCACTGTTTTCTGCAAAATAAGTTTCTCCTATCATGGTTAAGCTTGTAATGCGACCACAACCAGTGTTCACATGCAACTGCTCGCTAAAAAACAAAGCTTTTTGAAAAAAAAACAGGGCACTGTCAAGGTCGGCATTATGTTCAATGTGATTGCTGTTAAGATAATAATTCCCCAGTGTATGGAGTATTCTTAGCTGCGCGGTGTCCGGCTTGCTTTTCGAAATCTGATTGCGCAGATTACCAATATCGCTGGCGGCCGGAGTATTGCATTCGCAAGTTGTCTGGCACCAAGAAACGCTCCTGATGGAAAATGTGAGGATAATAATCAGGAACAGTTTCGTTAACTTCATTGGGCTCGGCTATGGCTTGTTATAAGAACAAATGCGACGATCCCTCTCCAAACTATCAATTATCCGCAGGTGGGGTTCAGTGATTCAAATGTTAACACTAAAATAACATAAACTCATTGAATTCTGAAGAAGCATTTACATTTAGCTCCAAATCACAGACCTTGCCAAAATAGCCTGAAAAACGGCTTAGAAACTGATAATTCAATGACAATATCATTTTACGGTGAATTTCCCGGTAAACAACCTGCCCATTAATTCTAAATCAGTTCCTTTGATCTCCCCTGCCTTCATGGCATGCCGAGATACAACGATATATCGTTGCCTAAAGATAAGCTAACCACGAAATATGGTTGGCACATTTGGCTTGTTTGTAAAATGTTCTGGTCTGTATAACAACCATATTTAGCCAAATCGCAAAAATAATACTAAATATAGTGAGGTTGCGATATAAACACTTACTCATGAGGTTGATTTTCAGCTAATTAGCTTTATGGCATCGAACTTGGCTGACATTGCCAAAAACAAAAATATTATGACAACTAAATGGAACATTGATCCTTCGCACAGCGAAGTGCAGTTTAAGGTAAAACACCTGATGATCACCACAATAACGGGATATTTTACTGGCTATGACCTGGAAGTGATAACCGATGGAGACGACTTTACGACTGCCACTAAAATTGAATTTACGGCAGATGTCGATTCCATCAGCACGAATAATGAACAAAGAGACTCACACTTAAAATCCCCAGAGTTTTTTGATTCGGAACAACACATCTTAATCAAGTTCACCGGCAACCGGTTCGAAAAATCAGGTGAGGATTACAACCTTCATGGAGATCTTACCATTAAAGGTGTCACCAAGCCTATTACGCTTGATGTTAATTTCGGCGGAATTGTGGTTGATCCATACGGACAAACAAAAGCCGGCTTTACAGTAAACGGAAAAATAAGTAGGAAGGCTTTCGACCTGACCTGGAGCGGAGTAACCGAAGCAGGTCAAATCGTTGTCAGTGATGAAATTAAGATCAATTGTGATATACAATTAGTAAAACATGCATAATCTACCTTTGAGATACTGCCCGGAAAGGTCTTCATCAATCCGGGTGAAGACCTAAAACGGAGTCCATGAAAAAGATATATGCACTACTCATAGCGCTATGGGTTTCAAAGCAATTTAAGAAAATTTAACAAGGCTGCCATCGTCAATGCCGGTATAAATAAATTGTATTTTTATACAACCATTCGCATTAAAGGAATTTGATATGAACACAAAAGTTAAATTGCTATTGATAGGATTTTTGTTAACTGCCTCGGTCACCAAAGCACAGGAGCCTTCTGTAAAACCCCAGGATATTGATCTCACAAATTATCCATACCCTTATCCCGTTCAATTTATCACGTTAAAAATTCAGGGCGAGACCTTAAAAATGGCCTACATGGATGTAAAGCCCGCCAATGCCAACGGGCATGTTATTATGCTGTTACATGGGAAAAATTTTAGTGGATCCTATTGGGCGCGAACTATAGCAGTATTAACTAAAAACGGATACAGGGTCATTGTTCCCGACCAGATTGGTTTTGGAAAATCATCAAAGCCACAGCACATACAGTATTCATTCCAGTTGCTTTGCCAGAATATCAAAGCGATACTGGATTCACTCACAATACAAAAACTTTATGTATTGGGTCATTCTATGGGTGGGATGATTGCATCAAGATTCTCATTGATGTATCCCGAACTGGTTGAGAAACTGATTTTGGAGGACCCAATCGGACTGGAGGACTGGAAGGTAAAGGTTCCCTACCAGTCTGTCGACACCTGGTATCAAACTCAATTAAAGCAGAATTATAATTCTCTTAAACAGTATGAACAGGAAAGTTATTTTCATGGCACCTGGAAACCGGCATATGATAAACTGCTGGAAATCGAGGTTGGGTGGACTTTGAACAAAGACTATAACCGAATCGCATGGGATGCAGCTCTTACCTATGACATGATCTTTACGCAGCCGGTATGCTACGAATTTGAATATATCAAAGCACCAACCTTATTGATTATTGGCCAACTGGACAGGACAGCAATGGGCAAGAATTTGGTGAGTGAAGATGTACGAAAAACATTAGGCAATTATCCTGTATTGGGAAAATTGACACACGAAAAAATAAAAGGATCAAAGCTTGTTGAACTCGATGGAATAGGCCATGTACCGCACATCGAAGCCTTTGACAGATTTATTCAGCCATTATTGGAATTTTTGAAATTGTAAAATTCTGCTCTAAGTCAATTTTTGGTCATGGATGGATTTACATTGACCCTTACCGCCTTTAGTCCAGAAACACCCTGTAATTCTTCAAGTTCCAATAATTCAAAATCATTTTGCAAAATGCCCTCATCCTGGCATATTTTGATGTAGGTTAAGTACTGTTCCAAATCATTCTCATTAAAATAAACGATGGCAATTTTTCCAGGCTGGGTCAGGCGCTCGGAGGAATTCTTTATCAAAACTTTATCAATCCGTTTCTTGACCACCTGGTACCTGATATTATATGCCCCTTCAACGTCAAAGTGCCGTTCATCGATCCTGAAACTGATATTTATGGGATGCGGGTTAACATAGATCAACTGGGTAGTTTGCAGAACTCTTGGCATACTGTTCAGCAGTGCTTTTGTTAGGGAAACTATTTTACACATTGATCGGAGTTGCCAAAGTCTGAAAGCTTCAAGGTGCGGCCTGGTAAACTCGATACCTGGCTTGATCGATTGCCCGGTATACAAATCGTATTCAACGCCATCGGTCCTGAAAGTTTCAAAGTAACAAGGATAAATAGCCTGCAGTTTTTCGCGTTCCCCTTCAAAAAATTTATTCAATGCGGAGTTAATGATGTTGATATACGCCTCCAGCGCTGTCCTGTTACCTGATATTTCACCACCGTCTTCTGCAAGAATCTTTTTTAACAGGCTTACCGGAAGTTTTACTTCCGGATTTTTAGCAGACAAATTATCAAGGAATGGAACCAATTCCCCTACCAGGAACGCATTGAGCGTTAGCGAATCACTTAACCGCAAAAAGTTATCCGCCTTGGCAATCCATCGCGAAAATTGCTGGTCAACCAACGATGCCTTTGTTTTGGAAAGTAGGGCACAGATGCTTTTCCTCCCCGAACCAAGCAGGTTTAAGAGACTGCTGATATCTTCATTTAAAGCGCGGTTACGTTCAATAGTGGAATTTCTTATGTCCACGGCGCCAAATAAAGGGTAGATATTTTCAAAGGCGATGGTACTTATCGCAGCTTTCTTTTCTCCGAAATTTGATGAACGCAGGTATTCAAGTGCTATTTCATTGAATTTCCATTGAACCGAAGTTTGCAGCGGTGTAAACTTCTCCATTATAATATTCTCAATCTTTTGGTTTAAACGCTCGATACTGTTTTGAAGTAACTGGGCAACCAGGGGAATAGCGCCTGAAAGCCGCGATAAAATATATTCGTAAAGCAATCTTTCTTTTTCGGAGTAAACTTCCAATACGCCTACAAAATGCTGATTAAAATAAACAGGCATAATAGCATAGGAATTGACACCAATTGATTTCACGGAAGCCAGGTGAGAATTATCCCGCTGCATATCCGGCGTGATAACTTTATAATAACTTACAACCGGGTTTTCAGCAAAACGTTGGGCGGTATCATAAATTGCAGCCATACTTTCAGTGCCTTGTCTTGCCGACTTAATCAGTATGCTCCTCGAGCATTCAATATCATCAAAAACCAACTTATTATTAACCGTCAAAAACGGCAACAGGCCAAATTCGGCATCTTTGTCGCCCCCTAGTATTTTCAGGGCATACTTTACCTGCTCATACAGCTCACTTTGGTTGAATGATTTCTCCAGCAAGGCTTTTTTGATCATATCAATGGCATAATCTTCGGTTATGTCTTCAAGAGTATTCACCGTAAACCCTTCAACATAAAACCGCGAAAGCGGGAGTATTACCTTTAGGCTATCTACCAGATTTTCACTCGCCCTATCTTTATTCAATGTTTCAAAATCTATAACCGGTAAAATACCAGAAGTTCTTACATCAACAAAGCGCGTGTCTTGTACCAATTTATAATATTTTTTTAAACCGATCTGTGAATCGAAGTGAACGTAGATTATTTGCCCGGCGTCAATAGGTGTTATTTGGTAAAACCTGTTTAGTATTAAATTGTAGATCGCAGTAAAATAGGATTGCTTTATATGGTCATCATATTCAAAAATAAAGTTCGGTTTTAACTCAAAAGAGTCGTCACTGTTAACCATATCTATATAGGCATCCGTTCCATAGAAAGCATTCTTCGACAAGGGGGCGGACAATGCCCACAAAAAATCCTTTTCATCGGAGATTACCGGTGACAGAACGCTGTAAATAAGCTCCAGGTAATTGGTATATTGATGAATATCCTCATTTCTGATACTTGAGTTATAGAAAGGCTCCTTATGAAACTCTTTCAATACAAATTCATAGAATTTCGCTTTAAATGTTTCTTCGTTCTTGATATGTCCCTCGAGGTAGGCAATAAACGGCCCGAATGAAATTTTAGTTTCAATAAGCTCATTTATCTGCCGGTTTTCCGGCAGATAACTTAATCCCGTTTGCATAACATGATATTGAACTTGTTACAAATCAAAACCTGAATTGAAGCGAAAACTCGGGGTACCATCCCTCCGTTGAATGTCCCGCCAATATTTGTATCAGGGTAAGGCCGGCCGGCATAAAATAGACCCCGCCACCTGTACCGGTATGCCATTTATCTGAACTTTCGCCATCAACCCAAACCCTGCCTGTATCAAAGAAACCCGTTAACCCAAGCTCCCCGGGCAACACGTAGCTCGCAATACTGAACAATTTAATTCGCGCTTCAAGATTATTAAATAGCATTTCCTGTCCTGCAAAGCGGTATTGCCGGTAGCCCAAAAGGTTACCCTGACCTCCTAAGAATAGTGACTGATAAAATGCAGCATTCCCAAAAGTTGCGCCGCCACCTACCCTGTCAGCCAGCGTAATTACCGTGTCCGCAAAATGCACATAGAATGAAGCCTCTCCAGTAATCTGTGTATATCTTTTAGAATAGTCGTTTAAACCAGCATAGCTTTGCACTTTCAGGTTGATATAGCTTCCTTCGGTAGGCAGCAGTTTATTGTTTCTTTTATCATTGATCAGTACCGCGGTTACCCCGGCATGCAGCTTATCTTTTGCAACGGTTAAACTGTCATAAGAGTGAATAAGTGAAGTATTATTAATAAATCTGCCTGCATTGTCCTGCGGGTTAAAGTGATAGTATTGAAAAGACGGACCTATACTAAAACTCAGTCCATGGTCGCTCCGCCAGCGCAGTGCCGGATCAAGAAGATATGTATTAAACCTGGTCCGGTAATATTTGACATAATCCCCTGTTTTATCAAATACAGTCTCATTTCCAAGTCCGAAAAAGTTGATCGTATTATTAGGCGCTTTCGCATTTGCTTGTAAAATAATATCAGCATTACCAAGCGCGTGTATCCATTCGCCTTTGTATTTAATATTAAACGCTTTTGTAGCAAAAGAATGGCTGATCAATAACTCTTGTATCTCATTGTAAGGGCTTGCCCGGAAGCCATCGCGGCCCATGTACCTAAACCCAAACCCCAATAAAAACCCGTCATCCTTATTGATCTGTGCATCAGCTAGCGGCATCCATACATTGAACAGGTTAACAGGTAAAAATGAGGTATTCGCACTGTCTTTTGAAAGGTGGAGCCTTGCCCTGGATGAATCGCCAACGAATGACAGGTTTTGTCTGCTCTGGTCATATATCTGAACTCTGTTTACCGACTTTATAATATGATAATCCTTATGGTCCAGGCTATCTACGAATCTCAATTTGATTGGTGAGGAACTATTATTCAATAGGACCTGGTCATTTCCCCCACCCATATAAAACCGGATCTCTTTGGTGATCTGCGGATCAAATGTGCCATTGAAAATGGCATCTTTCACATTTCCCTTCTTACTCATCTTATTGATCGTAACCGTTAAGCCATTATCCGAGGTATCTTTGATAATGATCTGTTCTCCTTTATTACTGACGTGTAAATCAACGATCCTGTTCACATAACGGTAATAGTAAGACATGGCTGCCGGCAAGCTGTTCCGTCGTTGTTTTAATGCACTGAGTAAGGAATCATGTCTTAACCTATAAGCAGATTGCGGCAGTCTTTTCAATCCGGCCTCTAACACCTCATCGGTTTCAGCGGCTACAAAATCATTTACGACCTTCATCCATTCCGTATAACCCAGATGGATGGATGGGTACCTGTCCATAAAATCTGATATATAAAGTGAAAGCCGGATATCCCTGATCTGTCCTCCAAAGCCCTGCAGGTAGGGCACTATCCATGAACGGGATACGGTCCAGGGAATTAACCCCTGATTGATGTACATTACCTGGTCCCTGTCGCGTGGAACAGCAGTATATATTCGGTTTTTATTATCCGTTTCAACAGAAAATCTCCAGTTATCATCATGGCGGTCCCAATCACCTATTAAAACATCCAGGCACCTTGCTTTTAGAAATCCGTTCCCGTCGACGGAGTAATCATTATCATTATACAGATCTACCATCGTTTTGAGTGTGCTCTCTGAGCCACCCGTCGGTTCCCGTTCTTCCAGCAAACAGACCTTGCCTGCAAATATCTTATTGAATTCACCCAGGTTCTTATCCGCCGAAACCACACCAATAATTGGAACGGTATGCGGGATGCCGGCTGCTTCTGCTAAAGGGGGAACTATTAACGCTGAATAGGGATGTTGGGCACTCATGGCGTCGATCAACCAATCCCTGGCAAAGGTTTGCTTTAATTCGGCAGGTAATAATTTTACAGGGTCTTTTTCAACACTTCGCAAAACCCACTCTATTCCTTTCGGGTCGATCATTCGCAATGAGGTAGTCTGCATACCTCCTCCTAAACGTTCAGGCCTTAGCCCGCCGTGTAATTCAGATACCCTGAATACCGGTAATTTGGTGTCGATGGCCCATTCCTTCCGGTAGTTTTCACCAAAAAGGAAGCGATGGAATTTGCTTACTTTGTCGAAAGCGGGATGCACTTTAACAACGACGCTATCCTCGGTAATTACTTTGCCAACCTGTGCCCTTACCGACAATCCTGCCAGCGATATGGAGAGAATAAACAAAAGTTTTTTCATCATTTTTTCGAATAATAGTGCTTAAACAATTTTTCGTTGATCCAGTGGCTTGCTAACCCTCCTCCAACACCCACCACAGCCCCGCCCAATACATCACTTGGGTAATGCTTTCCTAAATACAACCTGGAATAACCTACCGATCCAGCCCACAGAAATGCTGGTACAGCTACATACCATTTTTTGTATTGAATGCTTAATTCCGTCGCGGTAGCAAAAGCCAGACTGGTATGCCCCGAAGGAAAAGATTGCCCATGTGCAGGGTCAACCTGGAAAACCAAACCCGGATACCTGTCGCCAGGCCGGGTACGGTTAATAGAAAATTTTAACCCTTCCATAACTACTGTGCTTAAGGCAATGCCAGTAATTATTTCATAGGCGCGATGCTTTGCAGCATCGTCACCGGATGCCAAGCCGTAGATCAGGGGCCCGGTCATAGCGATACCTGTAAAAACATAAGCGGAATAACTGTCATATTTCCAAAACTGCGAGTTCGGGTACCGGGGATTAATACTTTCCAGTATCCTCAGGTCAATATTCTGGGCCGTCGCTTTACCGTAAAAGGCAATTGATACTACGCATATCAAAAGCATATAAATGAGTTTCAGACTTCTGAAGTATAAATATGTCATATATAAATTTTAATGCCGTAACATGTTTTATAGTAAATATTGCTTTAAAGACGTGGGGCTAATTTCCGTACAATAAAACCAGTTAGATGATTGTTGGTATGTTTATCAGCCGTTGCCGACGAAATGATAAATGCAATGACAGAAACAGTCAGCCCGAACATGAAAATATTATAGGCGATCCTTAACAGCCGGTATTTTTTGCCCAGTATGATACCCTGGAAATAAACATCCCGGATCAGATTGTCATAGAGAAAGTCCCGGTCATCCATCACCTTATTCATAGCAACGGTGTATTCCTCGAGGCCCATCCGATAAAAGTTGCCAAAAAACAGCAGGTTAACTTTCTTCTGTTCGATGTCATTCTGGGTAAATGTCCCCTGGGGAATAGAGGGGCGCGTGGCCAGGATGGCAAATATGATGGTGATCAGGCTTACCGTAAGTAAAATGAAAGAGGGTATTGTGAGGAATGAGCTGGTATCCAGCCTGCGTAACACCAGGCTAATGATCGCCGATAATATGATGGAATTTACAGTAATGAGGATATGGGCTTTATGATCTGCCATATCACTGAGCCGCGAATGATTGCTGGAACTGACACGGAACATGGTTTCAATTCCTTTATCCGGTCGGTCTTTATTTTTTTTAGATTCATCCTCGGCGCCGGTTGCAGACCCTTCGCCTTTATGGGTCTTTTCAAGCCCGATCTCTAAAAATTCTGCTTTTAGTTGACTGAGGTTTTCTTCTTTACCCTCCTTTAGCAGCGAGCGGCAATAATCGGTATAATATTGATGCCCCTCCATAAATTTTATTGTTTCCGCTATCCATTCTTTTTTGCTGATGCGCCGGTTTTGTATAAAAGCCTGCTCCTTTCTTAATGCCTCACTTTTTTTAATAAATGCATGTTTGCCCAAATGAAAAAGGTCGGCATCACACAGTATTTCCTGCAGCAGACCGGAGGGTGTTTGCCCCATTTTAGTTGCCATGATACAGTCTTTGATCCTTTCAACGATTAAGGCATCAACATTTTGTGCTGATAAATATTTGGCTGCCTGTGCTGCTCCTAGTTCCTCGTGGGATTTACAATCAGTAAAATAACCGATGTCGTGAAACCAGGCGGCTGAGATCAGTACAAGCATATCCTGACTTTTCAACTGATAGTGTTGCCCGATTTGTATGGAAGCCTTCACCACATATTTTGTATGTTCAATATTGTGGTAAGTCATTTCCGGCCGTTGATTTTGGCTGAAGTAATCCTCCACAAATCCTTCAATCCCTTTAAGTAGTTTTTGAGTGTGCATTAATTTGATTCCTTGGTATATAAGTTTTGGTTATCGGAGTTCAACTGAAAGTTTTGACCACAAATGAACAGACATGCCTCGCGTCAAAGCACTGTAAGAGGTCATTAATATCCCCTTTACATCGTCGTTGAGAGATCTTATAGCATAGATGATAAAATTGTCACATGGTTTTGTTTTACCGTCGAACCTGTAACTCTCGGATATCTCAAATTGATCGGGGTTAATCATTTCGTGATGCTGGATGCACAGCAGGCCTTCACTTTTCAAAATGAAATCATTATCATAACCTCTTTGTTGAAGATCAATGATAACATCTGCCTTAGTATTGTTTAGATTCATATCCTTATGATTTAAAATAGATTAAGCTGTGCATCAAAAAACTGAAAGGCCTTCGCGATCGTTAAGCATAGTTTCGTGCTGAAAAATGCTACCAACTGAACAATAGCAATCCAAACGGAATGCCATGGATTCATTTAGCTGATAATCAACGGAATGGCAAATATTGACACCTGTAAAAACAACGACATTTCGTCAAGTAGCCGGGATTAACGAAATAGCGATATTACTGCGGGAAATTTAAAGGATCGTTCCGAAGGCCATTATTTTGAAACCGATGTGCTAAAAGGAGCAATTATCAGAGGGCTTCAGCCCCTCCTTATCTTTTGTTAATATCACCCTGCCTTTTTCAAAAGTCACAATCCAAATACTGTCAAAATCATCATCCGGCCATTTAAAATCCGAAGTAATACCAAGGTGACGTATAACGGAAAGCATCGCCTTATGCTCCCATACGATGATAATTGTACCTTTTTCTTTTAATAATGCGTTTCCAATATTCTTAGAATCGGATTCGTTATATTCAGAATTGATGGCCAGGTTGAATTTAACTGCAAACGGGGTGATTGTTTGAAACATACGGCAATGTTTGGTCGATTCGCCCGGGTCAATCGACGGAACATAGATGTTGGTTGGAACGCCAAATTTCTTAAATAATAAATCAGGCAGCAGAATGGACCTGTTAAAACCCTTGCAGGAAAGATTTTCGCCGTCCCTGGGCTTTTCCGCATGTCGGATAAATACTAATCTGAGGTGCTTACTTTGCGCATTTACCGAATGATACGAAATCACCATTGCAAATAATAGTGCTGTGGCAAAACGGCATTTGTCTTTCATTTTATTCATCGCATACTTTCAACTTAAACACATCATTAAAGCAGGCGCATTGCGGCCGTTGCGAAGTTTAAAAAGGGCTGTGTTTTTTACCCTTCGCGCACCAGAAGTCGTAATATTAAATCGCTCTGCGATCTCGTCCATTGGCAACGGTGGAAACTGACCCAAACCAAAAAACAAAATGAGTATTTCACGCTCCCTTTCAGTTAAAATTCGAAAGGAAAATTCAACTTCCTTGAGTATCGATTCGCGCATCAACACATCGTCAGCCTTTGCCTCGACATCAAATAGAATGTCAATTAATTTCTGCTGTTCATCCTGTGTCGTGGGTTCGTCCAAAGACAAACAGGGCGCTGAGTTATTGAGTAACTCTAAAACATTTTCAATAGGAATTTCCAAGTATTCCGCTAATTCCCCAGAAGTTGGTTTCCTGTTATAAAGCTGTTCGAGTTCAGAAAATGATCTGTTGATCTTATTTAGAAGAACCACTTTATTATAAGGCATCCTCACCATGCGGGATTGCGAAGCAATGGCGGCAATTATCGCCTGACGTATCCACCAAACCGCATAGGAAATAAATTTGAACCCTTTGGTTTCATCATATCGCTTGGCAGCAGTTATCAAACCCATATTACCCTCGTTGATGAGATCGCCCAGGGCAATTCCTTGGTTCAGATATTGTTTTGCCACTGAGATAACAAATCGTAAATTAGTTTTGGTCAGGCGCTCCAATGCAAGTTGATCCCCATCCCGCACGAGCCTGGTCAACATCACCTCCTCTTCTAAGTTGATTAAATCAATTTTGTCAACTTCATTGAAATAACTATCTAACGATCTGTGATCGCGGTGCGTAATACTTTTTGATATGACTAATTGTCTCATACTAATTGGGTTAAAATTCTTTTTGATTCCAGTTTGTTCCTGATTTATTTTCGATCCCGGAAATTTCCTTTTCCGACTATTTCAAAATGCTAACCGGCATTTTCAGCCATTGGGTAAAAAGGTATAATTACCTGCTTTCCGGACTTAATTTTTGAAAACGAGCCATGAATACGCGCCACTTTTCGTTTTTCTTCTACTTCGGCTTTTGGATCAATTGAAAAATATAAAATGCCGATTATACAGATGACCATAACGAGGTGTGTAACCATATACATTATTTCCATTTTGAAATTGATTAAGTGATAGAAATGCTAATTTTCAATTTGCCAGTTATTGCTGCCTATACTAAAGCGATGCCAATTATTCAATTGGTTTATTTTTAGATATTTAGCAAATTTGAAACTTGATTGTGGCTGCTATATTTCGTTAATCATCCTGTTTTAACGAAATACAGTTAGAGGTTTTTGCAGGCATGGCATAAAATAATAAGAGCCGAGTCGCACCCAAGCGCTTCAGGAAATTAGCGCAAATGGAACAACCCGGCTCTTATTACTTCTTATTCGGCCGTTTCAACCTGCCGCTTCAGCTGCGAATGCAATTACGTTAGCAACTTCTTTTGGTTTGGCCATGTAAACGGCATGGCTGCCTTCAACTTCTGTAGCCTGGGTGTTTGACCGTTTGTACATATTCCGTTGAATTTCGGGGTCGATGCTTTTGTCTTTAGTTGCAATTACAGCAAAAGCAGGTTTATGACGCCAAGCAGCATTGGTAATCGGGGTTACAAACCCTTTGGCATAGAATGCGCCCTGGGAAGCATACATGAACTTTGCTTCGTCTGCGTCCACGTCGGCACAGAAACCTGCGTGATATTTTTCTTTGCTATAGTACACGATCCCTTTATCGTCCGGTGGCAAAACCCCATTTTCAGGTGCTGGGGGAACTGTCTGTAGCCATTGAAGCGCCGATTCACCGTTGTCCGGCTGAAAAGCAGCAATGTATACCAGTCCGGCAACATTGGGATGGTTGCCCGCTTCAGTGATCACGGCTCCGCCCCATGAATGCCCGGCTAATATTGCCAGCCCGTTCAGCCGGTCCAATTCAACATGCGTCGCCAAAACATCGTCTTCCAGCGACGTAAGCGGGTTTTGTACCACGCTAACATTAAATCCCTTACGGATTAGTTCCCAATACAAGGCTTTGAAACCCGATGCATCAGCAAATGCCCCGTGGACAAGGACTACGTTATTAATTTTCTTGTTTTCCATTTCTTTGGATTTTTAAAGGTTAATTATTAAATAACAGATTGATGAATAACAGGCGGCTGGAATATCCAGGCATCTGGCTTTATTAATTTCCAGCCGCCTTTTGATCGTATGTTTATTTTAATGACCTGTCGAAACTCAGTCGCTGACATCTCCTCCTACACACGCTATATAGTCACCGAAGTGAACAGTTTGGATTTCACTGTTCCGGCAGGATTCCCAAATTGGGAGTTCTTCGCTGTTCGGATTGCCCGTGTGAAGGAAGTTGAGCAGATAATTCTGCATCAAAGCGGATAGCGTATTTGCTTCTGCCATATTGAGGCCGAACAACATTGGGCCATCTTTCGCGTCCTCGAAGTTCCCAAGCCAGAACGGGATGTCAAAGCAATGACAAGCACCAACGTTTGGCTGGGGCGAAGAATAATCGAGTTGGAACGTGTAAACAGGTCCTCCTGCACGGCTGTACATCCTGGCAGCGCGAATCGAGCTTCGCTTGAACCACTTATCTGTCACCAGGTCAACAATCGCAGTATAAGGTGTTCCGGCAAGACGCTTTTTCAGTGAGTGCTGATATCGAAATGTGCCACTCACACCGAATATCTCTTTAAACTTCGCCAATACCTGGTCGCTGGAGACATTCAGCGTATGCTGGTCACTTGCCAGGAAAGCTGCCGCTTCGTCCCGAGTCCACCCGATGATCAGTGGCTTCGGCGCAAAGCGAAGGGCAGCTTCTGCCAGATCCGGTGGGACAGTCCGGTCTTGCATGGGATATGAAGGAACAGCAATTGTGCCGAAGGATACCTTGGAAGCCCCAAGTTTCGCCTGTGCCGATAACAACGAATCAACCGGAAGTTCAGGAAGTTCTCGCGCCGGATCGGTAATGCCGGCAAGCTTGCAAAATGCTTCTGCATCTGACTGTGCTTCATCTGTTGTCAGCGGGCTGACTGATGGGGAGCTTAGAACTACTGCTCCGCGAATGATTTCAGACGTAGATTTCATTCCTATCAGGAGTTGCGTATACCAAGCACCAGCTGATTGTCCTGAAACAACGATCGATTCCGAATCTCCGCCAAAATTCTCGATATTCCGCTTAACCCAAAATAGCGCAGCTTCAAGGTCCCGTACAGAATAATTGCCGTCCGCAACTCCTGGCAGATAAAGGTTTCCAAGAATTCCAAGCCGGTAGTTGACCGTAACAACGACAACCCTGCCGCTCCTGGCAAGGGCAGCTCCGCTATAAGTTTTGAGGGCACCACCTCCGGTCATGAAGCCACCACCATGTATCCAGAAAAGCACTGGTAATTTGCCTTCAATTGAAGGAGTAAAGATGTTCAAACGAAAGGCGTCTTCTGACTGCTCTAACCCGTCTGCATACGGACCCTGAACAAAATCCAATCGGCTGGGTAGTTGAGGAAATATTGAACCCCGGCTGGTGCAATCCCTTGTACCCTCCCATTTGCGGGGAGGGTTGGCGTTTCTGAAGCGCCCGCCCGTCTCCGCATAAGGAATATCGAAAAAGTTCAAAACCCCGTCTGTTACAGTTCCGACCAACGAACCCTGTTCACATGTTGCGTTTATTTGCTTTAGCTTATCCATTGTCGCTTATTCAGATTTATACGCCTGCGTTTTAATTAATTTTTTGCAGATAATTCAGTTGCGGCTTTAATGATCCATGCAGATACCGCTTCTGGTTGAGACATGAAAATACAATGGCTGCCTTTGATCTCTGTGACCTTGGAGTTGGAGCGCTCATATATTCTGTGCTGGATTACCGGGTTGATCATTTTGTCTTCTGTAGCGATGCAGGCATAAGACGGAAGGTGCCTCCAGGCAGGATCAGTTATAGGAGTAGCAAAAGCCTTTCCAGCAAATTCACCCTGGGAGTTGGCCATAAGCTCAGCTTGTTCTTTAGGAACATCCGCACAGAAACTGGCACGATATCTTGCAGGGTCAATGTAAACAACACCTGCATCGTCCGGAGGTAATATGGCGTTTTCAGGAAGGACAGGTGCGGATTGGAATAAGGTAAGATCTGACTCACCCTTATCAGGCTGGAATGCGGCGACATAAACCAGGCCTGCAACTTTGGGATGGTTACCTCCTTCGGTGATCACTGCGCCGCCATACGAATGTCCCACCAGGATACATGGACCGTCCAATTTGTCCAGTTCATGGCGTAAGTTCTTGACATCATCTTCTAAGGATGTCATCGGCTCCTGCAATACAACGACATGGTAGCCTTTTTTAACAAGGATGTTGTAAACACCTTTCCAGCCGGAACCGTCGGCAAAGGCTCCGTGGACGAGGACTACATTTTTTGATTTGAGCGAATGACGACGAGTAGGCGATGAAGATCACCGCGAGCGTCATTAATAAACGGCGGCAGGTTTTGTTGAAGTTTGTTTTCATGATTTTTAAGATTTAAAATTTAAATCTTACTAACCACGATTTGTGCCACATTTGCAAATGCTTGACCTTCAATAATATCTATCGAAATGCAATGGATTTTTTATGAAATAAAATCAGTAAAGGCTTGAATTTGTCGCTATATAAACAAATTTAGCCAGTACGTCAGAAAATAATCTGTGGGTAATCAAGACATGAAGGCAAGCAGAATATCGGGTTTCCTGCGGTTCAGCTTTTGTAGGGGGTGTTGTTCTTTTTTAGTCCAACTTTATGAATGCCCAGTTTTTTGATCCTCGAATTTAAGGTAGACACTTTCATCCCGAGGGTTGCCGCAGCGCCACCGGAGCCGTAGACTTTCCAATCGCATTCTTTGAGTACGGATATAATATGTTCCTTCTCAACTTCGATCATATTTCTTGATCGTCCAAAAGCTGCCGGAGCCTCATTTGGTTGGTCCTCGAGGTCGATATAATTGATTTTATTTCCGGAGCATAGGATGACGGCCCTGTGGATGACATTTTCAAGCTCTCGTATGTTGCCCGGCCATTGGTAGCGAATCAACAATTCCATTACCTGGTTTTCAATTCCAATGATGTTTTTACCTTCCTGGGCACTGTATTTCTGAACAAAATGATTAGCAAGGAGTGGAATATCGTCCGCACGGCACCTCAACGCAGGCGATATAACCGGGAAAACGTTCAGCCTGTAATAAAGATCTGCACGAAAACGACCGGATGCCATTTCTTCAATGAGATTCCGGTTAGTAGCCGCCAAAATTCGAACATCCACTTTTTTGGTTTTCCCGCCGACTACTTCAATCTCTTTCTCCTGGAGAACCCTTAAGAACTTGGCCTGGGTTTCTAAAGGTATCTCCCCAATTTCGTCTAAAAATATGGTCCCGCCATTCGCCTGTTCAAATTTACCTGTGCGCGCTACGGATGCATCTGTAAAGGCTCCTTTTTCATGTCCAAATAATTCTGATTCTATTAAATTAGCTGGTAAAGCAGCACAATTTACCGTGATAAATGGCTTAGATGAACGAGCTGATTGTTTATGAATGCTTTGCGCGACCAGTTCCTTCCCGGTACCGCTCTCGCCAAGAATAAGAACAGCTACTTCTGACTGCGACACGATCTTAATGTTGCTCAACATCAGGAGCACAGCCTTCGAATCACCAATAATGTTACTGGCCCCGTTTGCACGGTGCAAGGGATCTACAGGTGTTTTATTTTTCAATTTCAATTCGCGATCCTGCATATGCGTGTATAATGCCACGTCGAGCGCTATCAAAATATCCTTTTCCCGAAATGGCTTTAAAAGGAATCCATAGGGCCGGGTCACCTTGGCCGCATCCAGTATTTGCTGTCGCGAATTAGCGGATATGAAAATGAAGGCAGTGTTCTTTTCGGATAGCATTTGAGCAAGATCGATCCCGGTTAACCGCCCCTGCAGTTGAATATCCAGCAAGACCATATCGGGTTTCTCGCTGGCAATAATTTTGAGTGCAGCAGCAACAGATCGGGCAATTTCGCATACTGTATATCCTGCACGCAAGAGAATAAGCTCAAGATTACTGGCCTCAATATACTGGTCTTCGACTATAAGTATTTTAGTTTTCGATGGCATCGGGTATATTATTTAAAAGTTCTTCCATGTTAATTACTTCATCAACGACCAGGACACGGTTGCAAATTAATGTAATTTCCGTACCTCCGTTATTGCCAAATGATACCGTGCCTCCAATATCTCCGCAAAGACCCCTTATCAAACGCAGACCCATAGATGGCATGGGATTATTTACTAAGTCCATATCGATACCGACACCATTATCGGCAACGATAACTACTATTTTTTCCTGCTGTTCATATAATTTGACGGTGATTTGCCCCCTGTCATTTTTCTCAAACGCATATTTTATGGAGTTCGTAACAGCCTCGTTAATGATCAAGCCGATGGGGATGGCTATCGAGGTGTCAATTAAAACTGGTGCAATGTTAAGATCAAAAGTAATGTCATGCTTCAAATTATAACTATCCTTCAAATAGTGAACCAGGGCAGTTACAAAATCATTCATGTCTATTGTTTTCACATCTTCATTTTCGTAAAGCTTTTGGTGGATCAACGACATGGCATAAATCCTGTGCCTGCTATCGTCAATCGCCTTCAATGCGTCCTTTTCCAGGTAAGCGGCCTGCGATTCCAGCAGGCAGATAACGGTATGCAGGTTATTTTTAACCCGGTGATGTATCTCTCTGAGCAGCCACTCTTTTTCAGACACTAATTTCTCCAGCAGTGAATTCGTCTTAGCGATCTTCCGTATGCCTTTTCTGTAAAGAACAACCATTCTGTATAACAGCAAACTGACAACGATTACGATGATTGTGAAGCCGATTGTAATATTCCTGATCAATACCGCCTGCTTAAGGTTGGCCTGCTGCAATTGTTGGTTTTGGATAAGCATTTGAATTTTTTGCCGACTATCCGCCAATTCATACTCTTTCTCTTTGATATCGTACATCACCTGGAGGTTTGCCTGCTGCTCTGCTTTACTTACTGTATATATCGAATCTCTGAAATTTGTGTAGCGATTGAGGTATAAAATTGCTGATGGAAGGTTATGACTGGCGGTGTCTATCATAAAATGTGCATGGAACGCATGTGCTATATTCGACAATTTGTTATCAAAGCGCACCATCATTGAATAAGCAAGCGCCCAGTATTTATAAGCATTATTGAAATCATGCACCGAAGCGTAATAATCTGAAATAGTAGCGTAAGTTTCCTGTCCCATATGGCGAAGAATGGATTCATTTGCGCTGCTGATCAGTTTTATCATTTGCAAACAATATTTTTTACCATTTACCGGATCTTTGATCTCGTTATAATAACCCAAATATGCAACGCCTGTAACATATTGATTTTCAAGATCATTTTTCGGGAACATCGAATGGACCTGATCCAACAGGTGTTTTAATTTGCCGTACTCTTTAGTGTGCCTGTAACATACATACAAGTTTACGGTGATGTTGAAAATGCCGCTCTTGTCATTGAGTTTTTCCGATAACTTTAACGCCGCGAGCCAATATTTCTTTGCATTGGTATAATCCAATAATTGATAATATTGCATTCCCGCAGCATTATAGATCTGGCACATGGTCGCACTGCTATCCCTGGCTCTTTCTGCCGTTTGTATGGCCATTAAGCAATAGTGTAATCCTTCCTTATCATTTCTGAGATCCCGGTAAATACCCGCCATTTCAATATAAATATCCTGGATATTCTTATAACCATAGCTGAAATATGTATCCATTGATCGCTGATAAGCTTCGAGGGCAAGGGCCATACTCTTCGGGTCCACCCGGTTTATACCGTACAGGTCACCAAGTGATTTCCATAATCCGGCCCTGGTTCGTACATACCCTGTTCCCTGGAAACAGGGCAAGGCCTCATTAAGTAAGGCAATCTTTTCTTTTAACTGATCATCACCATCATCAATATTCAGATAATCGCCTTTCTCGAGTAATGCGCGCCCAAGAAAGTCGCTGCCTGGTTTTTTTCTCAGGTAGCCGACCGCCAGGTTATTAATGCGATTGCCCTCTTCACGTGAGCCCTTTTGTTTGTAGATCAAGGCTTCTAAAAACAGGAGCTCACCATCCGTTGTGTGCAGGTTAAAGTCTTTACTAAGCTGTTCTCCGTGTTTAAGTGAAACAGATGCGCTATCGAGGTCCTTTAGGCCCCTGCCAGACTTGTTGATGTAGTATTCCCCCTGGCGAACGCATGCCTGTACACGGTTTTCAGGGCTGTTATGGCCGTCATTAATAATAAGGTTCAGCGTTTGTGCCGACCTGGTATCCTGTGCCATTCCGTACAATCCAATACCAATTATTATACAGGTAAAAATGAACTTTTTCATAGTAGCACGTTTTGGCTTGCAGTTTATCTTCGCTCGAAAAAGCCTGGGCTTGATTAAGGCTGTCTCGAAATTATATATTATTAAATTTATGCATATTTTTTTTCGTAAAAAATAGTTCGTTGAGATTCGGCATGATGTTATTATTGCATTTAAGCCCTCGCAGATTGTTGTATGATGAATAATCACTATTATGAATTGTTGATATTTCAACAAAATCTATTTACAATAAGCAATAAAAAAAAATTCTAAAAGTATTATAATATGGCAGTGGCTTTAAATTAAGGCCAAAAATCTAAAAAAAATTAGATGTCAAAATAAAACGACCATATACCTAAAGACAAAATACAGACCAAGAATATTAATACAGTTAATCGGGCAAGAGCCTTACTTATGAAATGAGGAACAAACAGTACTTCGAGGAACATATAAGGAACAAAAAAACGACAAATAGTAACAAAAAGTAGAAATATATCAATTGGTCATATTTGCAACTATCTGAATATCTGTTATTAATAGAAACAAAACGAGAATTTTACTTTCTGGAAATAATTTGTAAATACTTGATTATCAATGCTTTATGTTGGCTACTTGCCGATACAGAAACTGCAACTAATTGACTGTAAATGAGTTACTTATTTTAAGTTACAAAATAGCTACAGGCTTTTTTTGGGTTTTTATTGTGGAAAACTTCTCCGAGTTGAAACACTAAATTGGACATTATTTTTGAAAATCAAAATCTAAAATAAATTATTTTTCAAGCTTATTCTCCAACCAATTTTCCGCTAAAAAATTGTTCCTTTTTTGGCATCTGTCCACCCAAAACATTCTCCCATCCATATCGCAAAATATAGTCATTCACCAACCTGCTTTTCAATTCAAGATAACTTTCTGAGCCTGGTTTAACGGTGATAACTTCCAAAACCCTTATTGCCGGGTTCTCTTGTGTCCAGGCGATTCCCTTGCCATTAAAGTGTTCGCCCAGCGCCTTGCCCAAATGCTTACAACTGCCAATATAAAAACGGCCATTGCAAAGCTCAAGTACATAAATCAGCCAGTCCTCGGACGCGCCAAACAGATAGCGATTGCGCGGAACATAATACTTGATCTTGTTCTGGTCAAAGTCATAAATATGTTCCAGCCTTTCTTTAAGCAGATAAGTTTCAATTACCAAAAAGTCCCCACCCCGGACATTTTCCCAGCCATAACGTTCCATGGCCTGTAGGGTCATCCAATTTTCATAAAGCATGGCCTCCTTTGCACTCTCCACGGTCAGCGTTTGGATTTTTGCTATTCGAAGTGGCTTGTACCGCCGCGTCCATTTCGCACCTTTGCTCCCGAGGTGTTCGCTGAATCGGAATTCAGGGTCATCCGACTGGCCCACGTAATATTTTTTGCCAGCCAGCTCCAGTAAATACAGCTTCAGTTCAATTGCCATACCCATCGTCAAAACGCTTACTAAGATAAAGGCCCTGTTCAGGGGTGGTAAATAGCTGCTTGCGTTGGGCGGCCGTAAGCAATTTAAAAACTTTCTTATGCTGCAAGGTAAAATGGAGGTGTTTAAAATAATAAACCAAGGATTGCGTCTTATCGGCCGTTGCCAGTTGCCGGCTGAGTTCGTAAAAGACAAGGTCAAGCGAGGGGTTTTTTACGTTCAAACGCGCCACATTCTCCAGTTTCGACAAATCTGAAATTCCTGCAACCTGGCTCCGCCAGCGGGCGGGATTAATGGCATTAAGTTCGATCTCACTTGTTTCGTCCAAGGGTACCAACTGTGCCAGTAGCCCGGGTGTTTTGGCTTCTAAATGGCTGAAAATCCTTTCCTGGAGGATGAGTTTAACCTGTTCATGACTATAATAAGTTTCCAAGTTGATTTTGCGCGTGTTGCCATACAGGTCCCGCACCAGGTTTTCTGCATACCGGACGAGGTACATATATAATTGATCGCTATGCGAAATCACATATTTATAATTTGGGCTATTCAAGTGATACTTATTTTGCTTTCTTGCAATAACGTCCAGGATAATAGGGAATTCTTTTTCTGTATCGGTGCCTGCCTGTGCATAAGCATCGCGTAAGGTCTTAACCAGTTCCAGGTAAAGCCGGATCACTTGTATACGACAAAACTCGACATTCATAAAGGTACTGGAGGACAACCAAATATGGGCTAATAATGCGGCTTCCTCTTTATTGAGCTGCATCTTTTTCTCATAGATATTCCGCCAATCCCAATTCAGGTAATCCGGCCGCTGCGTAAACACAGTGGTCCATTGACTTTCCAGCCGGCTGATCCCATCTGCATCACCCAAACGGCGCATTTCCCCCAGAATAAAGGAGCGTGCGTATGATGCGGTACGCGGACAACTGAGCTCCAGGTTCTTCAGTTGTTTTTCAAGCAGCGGAAGGTCTTTATGTCCCTGGTATTCCTTTAGCAGGTCAAAATATAGGATGAAACCGTAATTCGTATTCCCCTCCAGGTCGATAAATTCCCCTGCCAGGAAGGACTTTTTAAAAAAAGCGTAAAAAGCGCGTTGTTCGGGCCCCGCACTATTGATTTCGCTCGCAGCATAGACGTAATGATGCGTCCAAGAAGGAACACCGGGGCTATATTTTTTTAATACAGGGTCATTTTCAAAACGAATGGGTATGGTATTCTGATCGACGTCGATGATGGATGGTTCATTTTAATTTCCGGTTTCTGACATCGCTGGCATTGAATTTTTATGGGCCGTTAGTTTGATAATTAATTTAACCAAGTAAACAAGGGCGGTAAATATAAACACAACAACGGCTACCATCATGGCCAGGAGCGCGATTATACCCTGTGCGGAATTTGCAGACTTTCTCCTACCCATTTAAAATATCACGAAATCAGGTTTAGTAATACTGACCACAAAGGCTAAATATACGCTCAAATTTAGTAACGACAAAGTGTATTCATTACCTAAAGCGGTGAAATAACGTTTTTTTATCATTTTGCGTCATGAAAAGCCTTTGGCAAATTGTGTTTTGGACCTATCGGGCCAGCGGCTACCATCTTCTCAACATTATTTTTCAATGTCCGCATCTTCTTCGTCGCTTTCCGCTGAAGGAAGCTTGAGCGTCCTGCGGTCTATCGCGTAGATGACTGAAATTCCTTCTTCGATGGCAGATTCAACGAAGCGAGCCAATTTTGCTGAGCCATCCGCCTGTGTACCGATCATGCCGTATTGCACTATATCCACAAAGGTTTGAGTTCTCAGGTATCTGCCGTTTAACGTGTGATAGCCAATCTGCCGCCCATCCCGCTTTCCAAGGGTTGAGGGGTCAGTCAATAACCGCTCCCACTGATCTAAAGGAATATACGCCCCTGGCGCGATTTTGCCCTCATTATTTTTTACTTCCAGTTTCTTGCAAAGTTTGAAAAATATTGGGCAATCGGAAAAACGGTAATCCTTTAAAGATTCTCCTTTTTCCTCTCGGTTTAACAACTCGCGCAGATCTTTCATGCGGCCTAATTCTTCGTTGTGCGAAGATTGATTTGGGTTGTAATACATATTGTTTTTGGAATCTTTTTGATCCATCATTTTGTATTGCACACAGGTGAAGGCTTCATATTTCCGGTGGAAATAAATCAGGTCAACGCCGGTCGCCTTTTCCGTTGGTTTTCTGTTGGCGTTGATAATCGTCAGTTTCTTACGGTTAATATTTTCAAATTCAACCACTCCTCCGGTAATGGATTCTTTAATTGCAGACCAACCCGGCAGTGTATGCAGGTCATAACCAATAATATCATCCTCGTAACTGGTATATTCTTCGAAGCCTCTTAGAAAGGTTTCGCCCAGCCCCTTATTTTGATCCCACCGCCGCAGGATATTAGAACGCTGTACACCAAAAATGTCAAGGGCGATGCCAACTGCATCCCGTTCGGCTGCGGCATCCGTTTCTCGTTCTGAGCGTTGCAAAGGGTTAGGCAATTTTATCTTTTCAAATAATACATCGATTTTGTCCCCCTGCTCTGGAACAAAAATCAGTAAGGTTTCCAGTAACGCTTCGCCCAGCTTTTCCGACACTTTAGTGTAGGATTCCAAAAAAGCTCGCTTAGCATAAATTTGTAAATGCTTGGGTAATGCTGCGATCAAATCCTCGATTTCTACCCCCTTGATTTCAATAGCATCTAAACATTTTACACGCACCTGCCCTGTTGCAACCCGCTGCTGTTTTTGCAGAATACCGATGTGCGTCAATTTGAGATCCCCACCTCCCCACTCATGTAAACATATCAGGGCCACACCCCTGGAAACTACATTTGTCGGCTCTGCATCAGTAATTGTTGTGAAACTTGCATATTGCTCCAACCGGTCATTTACGGTATAGGAAAGTCGTTCCGGGATACATAGAATGGAAGTTATGGCAGGTGGTTTAGACATGAAACGTGGATGAATAAATTATTTATTTTTTCGGCTCGTGTACGAAGATAAATATTACTCGTTTAAAGACGTTTCTAAAGGTGTAAATTCCCGTTTTTTTCGGCTGCAACTCCTTCCGGATCAGTGTGGACACGATCAGTGTAATCTGCGCGTCCGAAGACTCATCCCGCAAACTATCATAATAAATAAGCCTCGTTATATAAACGCCCCTTCCCCAACTGCCCCCCAACCGGATCAGCCGCTGCTCTGCTACAGTGAAATCGAATTATTAAACAAATTCAATACCGCCGCCGGCGAATAAATTACAGAACCTTGCTCCGCTGCTTCCATCCCTGTAATAGTATTAAAAATACTCACCTCTATTTTATTCCTAAACGTATAAAACCGTTTATATACGACTATTTCTATTGTATTTTTAACCGGCCAGATACCTTTGTGTACGTTTTCTTGTTCAAGTTTCTTAATTGCAGAAAAAATATAGATTTTGACCGCTCGCGACCCGCGCCACAGGTAATAATAATTTGAAACGGCTCCTGTGGTGAATTTGACGGATGAGGACTAACTCTGAAATGCCGGAACGGGGCGGCCGGTTGGCCACCCCGTTTATAATGCCCTATTATTTGTAGTAGATTATTATATAACAGTTCATTACATTTGGAACTTTCAAATACCATTCGTAGGTTTAACTTTTAAAGACCTATAATTTTATCAGCCAAAATGTCCAAAGGATTCGATTCTACTTCATAGCTAACCAAGTTTAACGAAGGTTCTTTTCAAACTTTAATATAAATGTGTCACGCTTCAAAATCTTTATTAGAAATTTGCTTCGATGGCCTTCAGGCCTTTGCACTGGTCTTCACGGCTATTTACACCTATATCCGTTTTTTAAGAGAAGATCCACTCCGGCCCAGGATCCAGTTCGATGTAGAATGCGAATTCTGGGGACCACAAGATGGCGCATATCTTGCTTCGCTGACGATCCATGCTGAAAATAAGGGCAATGTAGAGCATCGCTTTGAAACCATTAGTTTGAAGGTTTCTGGCATAGAAAAAAACGAGCAGTTGACGGGCGATCATTTTGACGGCCAGATCGTCGAGTTTCCCAGGGCAATAGTGGAGATCAAAAATCTTGTACCTATCACAGATGAATATTATTTCGTCCGTCCCGGCATCAACCAGGCATTTAATTATGCGCTCAATATTCCTGGTGATATTAAGTTTATAAAAATAAACGCTCAATTTACTTATGAAAAAGGTGGAGACCCACACTATGCGCAAAAAATATACGAAGTAAAGGAAGATAAATCATGAACCCACCTAACGGCTATCCGACAATTATTGCACGTGTGCGGCCACCTGCCGGATGGCAGCTTTATTACCAGGATGACCACCAACCCATTGTACCGGTACCCGGCATTCATATCCACAAACTACTTGCTGATTCATTCACTACTGTGCTGACGGAGATTTGGGCTTATGCAAAAGAAGCGCTTGGCGCAGGGGCGACTGATGATGCCATCCGGCAATGGCTCCACCAGACACGCGTCGACCAAACAGGAGACGGCCATAATTACCGTCCTAATACCTCTAACCCGATGCATGTGCAGTTTGCCACCGGCGCGTAAAAAGTGCCCGCCCTTTGTATTTGTAACTAAACGCAAATTCCACCCGCCGGAGATCTGATTTTTTTCGTCGTAACTTTCTGAAAAATAGGTGTTTTCACCCCTTGTTAAATTCATTTTGTGTTTTTACATTTGGTTGTTCCGCAGCAATTGCGGTATGTTCCCACTCCACTTCAACATTATTAAAATGCCAACATGGAAACCTATCGTCGGTCTCAGTTTTCAGACCGACGGCTTCAGAACCTATTGCCAGTCACTTCACTGGACATCATGGCGTCCCTCATTCATCGTTTTGCACAATACAGGCGTACCAGCACTTGCCGACTGCCCTAATGGTATCACGAAAAATACCATAGACGGTTTCGTTAACTACTACCGGGATGAGAAACACTGGAGCGCCGGACCGCACCTTTTTGTAGATGATCACCAGATATGGGTTTTTACGCCTCTTACGACAACAGGCGTCCATGCACCTTCGTGGAATGCAATTTCTTTGGGGGTTGAAATGCTTGGTAATTACGACAATGACCTGTTCGATAGCGGGCGTGGTCAGTTGGTTCAGCAAAACGCCGTTGCCGCGATTGCCATCCTCAGCGGTGTTTTGGGCTTAGATCCTAAAACCATGAAACTACATAAGGAGGATCCAAAAACGACCCACAAAGACTGCCCCGGCAGAAACGTAGATAAAGCGAAATTTATCAATGAAGTGATCGCCGGCGTTCAAGCTGAACATATCGGCGAACACACATTTGAATTAAACCTCAAAAACCCCCAATTATCATGAGCACTGATACACAAAAAAACAAATCAACCATTTGGGTAGTTGCAGCTATTATCGTTTACACCGCTATTTGGTTAATCGATTGTGCAAATCACGCCGGACACAACCCCAATAAATGGATAACTGGCTTGTCGTTATCGCTGATATTCGGCGTATTTGTCTCACTCGCCTTCGGGTCAGACCTGTTGAGGGATATCGTCGCTAACCCGGATGCGATGAAGGGCAAACCACCCTATTCGCTCTCGCGGACGCAACTGGCGGTATGGATCACGATCTTGTCGTCCTTTTACATCTACGCTGTTTTGTGGGACGGTCACTCGCCGGTAGATCTGAACACCACGGCGCTGACCCTAATGGGCATATCTGCAGCAACTTTTGTTGGAGGGGCCGTCCTGGATACTTCCGAGATCCAGCAGGGCATAGTCCGGTCTCAGGATACGCCGTCCAGCGGCAACTTTTTAAAAGATATTCTTTCGGATAAAGATGGGATTTCGCTTCAACGTTTCCAGAATGTAGTGTGGACAGTCGTTGCGATCATTATATACTTTTATAAATACAATAATCCGCCTATGCCAAACAAGCCGCCGCAATTTCTTCCCGACCTCAGTTCGACCTTGCTGGCGCTCACCGGGATCAGCAGCGCGACTTATCTAACCTTAAAAGCAAGGGAGAATGTACCGGCAACCGGAAAGCCAGGCGACCTTACCATTGAATTGATTGCAGGCAACAGCAAGGATCCCGACATTTTAGCCCTGATAAAAGCCGGGGTTACTACGGCAGACGTCAGGATCACCACCCCTAGCAACACCGGTGTCGTCAGCGCAAAAAATATAGGCCCGAACCAGTACGAAGCACGGAACATGCCCTTTGCCGACTATAGCATTGATCTGTCCGGCAGCCAAGCCATTCCGGGAAAAACAGCATCCTATAAAGGCAAAGGCACATTTACGCTCAACGCCAATACACCTATGCCCATAAAAATCCAGCTTTCTTAACCCATCGAAAAAAAAAAATGCCTATCACGCAAGATTTTCTGGACAAAACCAATACGCTCCGTTTTTCAAAAACAGACGATATCAATAATTATTTTCAAAACAATTTTCAAAAAGACTTTATTCTCTGGTTCCGGGAAAATATTGGCGAAAAATCGAACTGGGAAGATCTGAACATCAACAGCAGTCAGGATACTACTGATAGTTTCAACCGGTTCTGGCAAAATGATTATATCAGCCTGGTTTTCTCCTCAGCGGATATCAGCCTGCTGCAATTCCTTTCGCTGCAGGGTATTATTATTAATGAAACCGGTGGGCTGTTGACGCCCATAAGTGAGAAAGTAAATTCGATTAGTGCGGCTAACCATCCCGGCATCGCTTACGCTTTCGACGCTATTGCGGGACTCAAGCATTCCTATAATACGCTCGCGGGAAACAAAACCTGCTTCGATCTCTTCAATGATCCGGACTATTTAGCTAATTTCAACGGCAGACCGCTCTCCGACAGGCTCGCCAATACTACAAATGTTGTCTGGCAAGGGGAACTGTATCCAACGCAGGCAACTAATCCGGCCGATCCCTATCCCGTTTCCACTGATCCTACCATTACAGGTTTTGTACTGGAAGCTGATTTTTATAAGTTCCGGGGGCGCGGGCTCATCCAGACAACGAGCCGCGATGGCTACAAGGATATTATCGATTTTGTGCTTGCCTACATGGGCGCCAACCAGGCGGTGGTAAACGCAAAGGCGACCTGGGGTGGCTGGGGGAAAGACAATGACGGCGTGGCCACTATGTCTGCTAACGCGGAATGGGACGAACTTTTCATGAACAGCGACCTGCTGGTCGCCTCCGAAGGAATCAGCCTGCATAACGCCGGCCATGGGAACTATCTCGGCGGCATCGACGGAACAAGCCCGGATACGGCCAATGCCAGCATTCGTAATGTGGGTAAAAGAATCAGCGGCGGAAACGCCTATGCGGATCTGTTTCTTTCACGGGTAGTGCAGATTATCGAGGCAATGAGTTAACAGGTTTTATAGTTAATTACGATTAAAGCATTTGTATGAAAAAAATTACTTTTTTAATAACGAGCGCCGTTTGTCTTATTTTTATTAGGGCGAGCGGGCAAATCGATACCTCGGCTATCTGCACGGTTTGCAACATCCACCGGCAATCTTTTACCATCGACAATGACTGGAAAAATGCCGGCGATTGGGCCGAAACAAGTTTCCCCGGCGTTATTAAGAGAAAAATATGTTTTGGAGATGTTGTTCATGCAATAGCCTACTTAGCGTTATCAAAATCCGCGTTATTGACCCCCATATCGGTTAAGCATGATATCCCCGTCCGGCTAATTGGACCTGACGGAGAATTGAAGGGGTATGAAAAAGACTTTTTGTATACGGCTTTGCAGACTAACTTGATAGCACCTGGAGCGGGCAATCATTTCACTAACGGGGATTTGGTGAACCTCTGGAATTATGTGATGAAGAATATATACCTGGAAAAAGCTGCAGGCTCAGATATCAGGGTAGAAGTTGATTTCAGCAAAACCGATGCCGATCCGAAACTCTTGGCTTTCAATGGCAAACTGCCTCAAAAAGAGGTTGATTTAATAGAAGGCAACCCCCAAAGTGAAAAAATATTCGAGAATTTATTTGATTCCCCGGATTGGCAAACGAATTTACCGAATGGAAATTTTTATGTAGCGAACGGCCCTTACTTCTCCCATATTTCATGGTCAGTTGAAATTAATGCGGTTAAGTATAAAAATAAGCCATCTTATCCATTAAGCCTTTGGTCGATATACGATTGGTACTACTCCAACATATTTATACCCGGAATGAACCCGGACCAGCAAAAGTTTAAGTTGAAACTCGTAAAGATCAAAGGGCAATGTCGGCGTTTCTTTGTCAGCAATAGCGGTGAGAATACGCAGGTTACCTACAATAATTATGAAGGTAGGCCCTTTATAAATGATGCCAAACACAAACGGTATATTAAAGAGGACGAATTGAGAAAGTTATTTCCAAATGAGGTTAAACGCTTAAGATTTAAAAAGTAAACCTATGACATTTACGCTTTTTGGATGGCAAGCCCAGCTACAGGATGGCCAGACCGTTTCGTTCGAAGTCAACGGCACCCCAGCCGTTGACGCTTCGCTGAATCTCGGAAAGCTGCAGGTTCTGTTTAAAATTGATGTAAACATTGATAAAGGCGTTTTCAAGTATCATTTCCCGTTGAACACGGGCATTACTTTTGACGTGAATACCAAGGTAACTACGATCGGAGGCAACATTGAGGTCAGTCTTTTTGGTGCTGCGGTAACCGCTTTAACAGCTACCTTCGACCAAAATCTCGTTCTCTCTTTCAGTGGGCAAATCAGCCAGGGTATTAATGACAGCCTCTATAATATCTTGCTTTCACCGGGGTTCGTTAAGTTCAATACACTTATTTTTCCCGCAAAAAATCCGGGAATTGTCTTAAAAAACTTTATCCCCATTCCTAAGGACGGGAGCATTGAACTTTATTGCGGTAATGACTATACCTTTTCCGTAACTGACAAAATATATGTGGAGGATTTAGCCGAAATAAATGGTATTGAATTTGGCCAGAAATTATTATTTGAAAAGATAATACTGTGGGATAATAATAATTATAATATCTACCTCGCCCCCGAGCTTCATTACCTGCCGATACACCCGGATGTTTTCACCACGTTTGACCAGGCGTATATCAATAACCTTATTCAATACCAGTTTGGCCTGTGCAACGGGGTGCTTTGTTTGAGCAAAACGACGGCTTTGCCGGATGGTATTGTCTTTTGGACGAAACATCCTGACAATGATGTTAAGCCGGCGCTATTGTTGTTCCATTATGCGGATCAGAACGGCAGCCCCGTAGTGATCAATACCAGCTCTGCGGTCATCCCCCTGAAATTCAGGACCGGTTTGCTTACCCTTTATCCGCAAAAGGACACCGACGATCTGCAAAAGACTATTGAGGGGATCAGCATCGGTGATATTACAGATGGGATGCTTAATTCCATCCACCACTCGTCGATCGATTGGGCAGCGCGCGAGGTCCAGCATCATAATATTGGGTTTGATGGTATCAATGATGTCACCAAACAACTGCAATCCCCTTTTTGGCTAAAGCAGCCTATTGTGCAGTTCTATGAAAAAGAACCTGATGAAATTTATGGCGTGAACCGGGGGATTGTTGGCCGCCGCCAAAAAACGGATAACCGCTTTTTTGATATTACCTCCACACCCATCCAGTACCAGGGTGATGATGTCTACCACCATATTTCGTTTTTGTTTCCGACAGACAAATGGAGTTTTTTCAGCAATTACGAAGAACATGAGGTTAACAGCCAGGTAACACCGGCGCCGACAGGCCCGGTCGATATCAATTATAAAAACCTGGCGGTCAACGGCCAAAATGTTCCTACCGTAGCGTTGCCCGCTTATAATTATTCTTTGTCTATTTCCAATATCTATAATCCAAATTTAAGTGCCGCCGCGATCGCGCAGCCGGAGATAACGAAAGCTGTCGTATCAACGATTCAAAATTTAAACGCTTTATTTACCGGGCCGGATATTAATTTTAGCGTATCGGATGAATTGCACATTAGCGGTTTCAGGAGAAATTATGCTAACGGTCCCCAGCAGCCCTTGCAAAATTTTTTGGTCCATCCAGGAGGTAAAACGATTGTCATAACCGATACTGTCGTACTACCCCCTCAAATCGCAGCCAAGCCGGTAGATTTCAAACACGGCACACAAAACCCTGCACCGCAGGGCTGGCAAAACATGACAGCGCCGTCCCCTGATCTTCCGTCAGCAGCCATTAATTCATTCAAGCAATTACAACGGATATGGAACCAGTTTTCTTTTCATTTAAGTGATACGAGCCCGCAGCTTAAAGAAGCTGCCTGTGCGATTTTCACCGTGCGGCAGTTCCTTGATAATGTGCTACCAACCGAACAAGGGATCAGGGTCAACGTTTTTGGTGGTTTCTACCGGCTGCAGATCAAAATACTGTTAACGTCCGACGATACTAAGGCACATTTTTTTCAGCAGTTACGAATACTGCTTAATGGAAACCCTGATGCTATTCCAGGCTTGGGACAATATATAAACCTGGCAAAAAACACGCTGTCAGCCGTGCTTAAAAAAGCAGACAGAGACATAAATGGGGCGATCACCGACCTTCAGGTTTACTGGGACGCGGGGGTAAGTGCCGCTTCGGCTGATGTGGACATTGCATTAAACGCTTTGTTCGATTATATCTACAAACCTTGCGACTGGCAACTGGTCAATGATTTTGCGCGGATACTGACTGACAAAACAGCAGCTTACGATGCTGTTCAAATCATAAGAAAATATTTTCAGCCGATTTTTACTGTAGCCGATACCGCCATTGGTGATGAGGTTTCCCAGGTGATCACCTCTGCCCAGGAGGGGATCAACCCTTATTTTAATGAGTTGGCCGCATTATGGAATAAATTCAGTGGCAATATCGGTTGCGGGGGGCTTACCTCGGACTATCTTTTTAATAAATACGGCCGCCAGTTTGACGTGCGTCTCTATCAGCGCCTGATCGCGGACAGTGAGCCTGCGGTGATCAATTGCCTGACACAGCTATTGACCCAGGCGATTGTTAACGAATTAACCACGCTGGTCAGCAGTCTGATCGACCGCATTGTCCAGGGGCTCAGCGGGGATACGATTGAGCTGCTCCGGAGTTATGAGGAACAAATCTATAACTTCTTTCTGATCATTGACGGATGGTACAATTTCTGGAATGCGAACAAGACGGCGCTTGCCACCATTGTGGGCGGCTCGGTGAGCGCAGCCACATTTAAGGCCGCATTTCTTGCCTTACCGGCAGCCACGCAACAGGTACTTTATGAGAAAATTGCATCTTACCTCAACAACACCTACGGCGTCCAGGTAAAATCCTGGAATGATGCCGTTGCGGCCGGCCTCGACAATACCCTGACGCAAATATTAGCTGATAACTGGGATACCATTCAACTCGTGCTTTCACTGATCGATCAGTATAATGACTGGACCGTGGTAATGGCGGACTACGAAGCACAGTTTAAACAGGTTTCCTTTGAAGTGCTGAATTTAGTAAAGTCCTATGGTAACAGGGCCTATTTGAAGGCCGCGTTGATCACCTATATCAAAACTAAATTCCACCTGGATTTTACACTTGCCGACCTGAAGGTAGATCCGCCGAAATACCTGGTTTACAGCAAGCATGTCGGCTTTAAGGTGGACCTAGCGGCGCTCGACCAGTTTACTAAATTGACCGACCGGCTGCATCTGCAGAATTATGGCCTTTCCGCTTTCAGTGAGAAAAATGACGATGGTTCTGACAAAAAATGGAATTTTGTGTTCCAAGATACCAGCGTGTTTGTCCTGAAACTTGCCAATGACATCGGCTTTGCCCAAATCCTTTCGGAAATAAACCTGGCAAATACCAAGGACGGAAAAGGCCCGCTTGGGACGCAGCCCGATATTGATGCCCTGGTCGCCATGATCGATGAAGGAATACTGACCAATGAATGGCGAGGACTCCTGATCCTGAACCCATTAGCGGACATCAGCCGGGACCCGCTGGTAAAACAGCTTGCCGGGCGCAGCTCAATCAAAATGCCTTATGCGGCAGTTGGCGGGACCAACCCGGCAAGCATGCAGAAGCTGGATGTTTACGCACGTATTTTTGAACAGAACGATCCTGCGGCAGTAACGCCTTCCCAGGACAGTGATGCATTGCTTACCCTGGTTAAATTTGATGCGACCATTAAAAACACAACACTGGAAGCGGGTGAGATCATGTTTTACCTCAGCACGCGCAACCTGTTTGGTAAGGGTACTGACCCGCTCGACCTGACACACCGAATAACCATTCTGGGAACAGTTCCGCAAAAGAAACCGGGCGACAATACGACTCCGGATTTTCAATTTGCCGCGCTCCTTGCAACACCTTTAGTATATACGCTCAATTTCGGCTTCTTTAATCAGCTAATTTTAAGGGGGATCAAAGCTGAAAGGAAAAACCAGCGGTCCCTCCTCTCGATCGATGGCAGCCTGACGTTCCAGGACTTCACGCCAGTTGTCGGTATTGAAGGGAGCGCGCTCAACCTGAATAATTTCCGCATCATCCTGCCAGACGGCTCCGGGAACACGCGGATGGGACTCGCCCAGTACGTCAATTTTGACATCGGGAGCATAGAATTCGTCATCGACAAACCGCGCTCCATCAATTATTTAGGGCTGGAGCTCTTGGCCAAAGGCATCGGCTATATCAAAGACTTTACCGGGAACAATTTTAATCAATTCAGCGGTCCCAGGCTTTGGATAAAAGCGCCGCAAGCTGGCGGAATGGCCAGTTATATCTCCCTTTCTATAACCTTCGGGAATCTTCCGATACTTGGTGGTACCGGCAGCAACAGCTTTCAACTGGATGGCGTTTTAGGTTTTTCGCATAACGGTGCAAGCCCAACCGCCGGTCTGGTACCTTTTTTTGGTATCGACGGCGCCGGCGGCCAGCAGATCGACATTGACTTTTTCCGGTTCCTGTCCTTGCATATCGACAACTTTGACGTTGGCCCCAATCTTTTAACACAAAGCAACACCCCCGTCACAGCAATCAGCGTTGACAATGCGCAACTGAAGATACTTGACTGGTCGTTGTTCGGCAGCAAGGGCCTTAGCTTGTTATTTTTACACAGCAGCACGATTGACAAAGCCAATCCCACGCATCCCGATAATGGATTTTTGGGCTTTGCGGATATAGAACAATCATTCGGCCCTTTTTCCATCCTTTGGGCGCTGGTCGCACATAACCTCGACATCAGCCCGGATGTCTTAAATGCATTAATGCGCCCGGCCCAGGCGAACGACCTCGGCGGTTTGCTTAAAGCTAAACTCAATTATAAACCGGGTGTGGGTATCGATAATATCCTTTTTACCCGGGCGGAAAGCTGGTTGTTCGGCGGTGCCTTCTCCTTGGCCGGGATTCTGGATAACTGCGCCATCATCTTTCAGGACCAGCATTATTACGGGGTTAACCTGGCTTCTTCGCAACCCTGGTTCAAAGCGATATTTGGCGTAGACCAATTTACGCTCGCCTATATTCCTGGCGATACACGTGACCAGGATAAGTTCCGCGTCGAACTGCCGCTCCCGGCACTGAATTTTTTCGGTCAGCTTAAATCAGGGCTGGTAGCCCTTGAGACAGCCATCAACCAGGATTTTCTTTTTGACTTCGGTTTTCCATGGAAAACCGGGAATACCTATTTATGGGAGCGCACCTTTAGCTTCCCCGCAGGTGTCTACGAGATCCGATTCGGTTTTTTTATCCAGAAAACAACGATCCATGTGCCCAATACCGGAACAACCGATATTACGCTGAGCGCGGGTATCGCATTTTCCTATGGCTATCATATTGGCGCCCGGACAGCGATCGCCTATGCGGATGCCGGCATATCAGTCACCATGGTTTTGACAGGTGCGGTAACCATTACGTTCGGCACGTCCGGTACCAGTCCGTATGCCGGGATCAAGGAAATATCGGTCACCGGGGTCATTGGTATCTACGCATACGCGGAAGGCGGGATCAACCTTTGGGTTATTACGGCGGTACTTAGGGCGCAAGTCGTCGCCGCCATCGCCGGAACGCTCGATTATGTCCCGGCCGGCCATAGTTCACTCGCTTTTTCTGCCACCCTTAGCGTATCGTTTCATGCAGAGTGCAGTGTTAGTTTTGGGTTTTTCCACGCGCATTTTTCAGTTTCGGGAATGTTGTCCTATGGCGTGGCGGCAAATATTGCATTAAATTAATAACAGCTGATCATCATGAGAATTAATTTTATTATCAACCCCTTTGCTCCCAAACCGTTTTTCGACCAAGCAACGGTTCACGGCGACGACAATATCTACCTGTTGATTGTTCCGGTGATCATTGACGCCGATGCAACAGCGTTCCCTAATCTGGTGAAATATATAAATTCCGTACCCGCTGACGGGTATCAATATACTTACCTGGGTTCAGATAACGTGCTGGCCGCAGCAGTCGAGGCGGGCACAACCGTAGCGGCTACCCCTGCCCCGTTTCCTGAAGGCACCTCCCTGAACTTAAACATCGGCACGAGCGTATTTTCGAACGCCGATATCGGTTACGTGTTCCGGGACAACGTCGAACGGATCAACTGGATATACAAGAACGGCAGTTTTGCCGAACTTGATCCTGCTAAATATTTTGCTTCGCTCACACCCGCACAGGTCCTTACTTTGGAAACCTTTGTCAGCGGATTGCTGTTCAGGCTGTTAAACGGCAGGCATGCCAACGGCGATTTGGCCAACGGCGCACCCCTGCCAAAAGAAGCACAGATCATCCAACTGGATAACTGGCTAAAGGCGCCTTTAACGAAGGCTGCGGTACTGGCTTATTTTCAAAACACTAAAGATATTCCGGTCACTTTTGACCAAATGAACCTGTTATGCAGTCAATATCTTGCCTATGCAGCGACTTTGGGGCTAAATATAAATAACGATCAGGATAAAGGCATGGTCGCACCATTGATCAAATTTAACCAGCAGGCCTTACTGAACTTGCAATCGGGGGCCGGCGGCGACCAGCACATCAATGACTTACTCGGTACCGACATGCATTACCTGGCCATTCTTTGGAACCAGTTTAAAACAGCTTATGCCGGTTTCCAGGCCGCCCATAAACCTACCGATCCATATACCGCCGGTGCAAGCCTTGCTAATCAGATCCGGTTATTTTACGGCGGAGGCGAACGCTTGCGGGTTCCGGCGTTTCCAGCCGGAAAGGAAAACTTCTTTATGCAGGTATTCGATGACGTGAATCCGCAGGGTACAGACAGCGGTTGGTTGATTTCAAACGGCTATTCCCTTCCAGGACACGTGATCGCTGTGCCCAGGACGGTATTTGCAACTCCCGGATGGGAAACCAATTTTTCATTGACCATCAACGGCACTGCGGCCTTTGCACTCGCAAACCCGGAAACTAATCCTGATAACCAAAATTTTATTGCGATGTTCAATACGATCGCTACGGACTGGATGGTCAATTACAAACGGAGCGATTTTACCCAGGCGTTTACGCTGCTTACCGACGACGGCAGCCAGCGGAATACCGGCAAGGCCAGGTACTACCCGGCAAGCAGTTTGCTCGGGAACAAAACCGACCCGGCGATCCCTGTAAGTAAACCGGACAATTCGGGCACAATCGCCCTCCTTAACGTGCCCAGGCACTTGCTGGATGAACTTGAACCCGCAGCTGCAGTAGCAGCCACATCAGCTAAATTTCTATACTTCCCGCTGCAAAGGTCATGGATCACTACCGCGGAGCTTTTCAAGAACGGCCAGTTTGCGCCCGGAAACACGACAGCGGCGGCTAATCCTGGTGTTACACCGATTGCCATTATCAAGGCCCAGCTTAAACAAGTCATACTGCCTCTCGCCCCGGGCACCGCCGCTCCAAAGCAAATATATAAGATATCCTGCGGTACGTCCGGCATTCATCCGGATGACCTCACCGGTTTAAACGTAATCTTTGCACAAGCTTCCATGGGAACGCTGGACGCCGCACTGGTTTACCAGGCACCAGATCCGGCGCATCCGGGCAGTAAACTGAACCGATATATTCCCCTTGACAATAGCAGCTTTGTACTAACCGCACCCGGCAGTACCGACCTGTTCCGTATATTTACTAAACAAGACCTTCAAGCTATTTTTCCGCCGCCGATTGACGCGGCAAAATCGGATAAGGGAGAAAAAACCGTATCCGTTGACCTGATGGTCCGGAACCCGAAAATTGCTGACCTGCCAGCTCCGGGAGGGGGAAATTTTCTTTTTAACAAACTTACCCAACCCTCAGACCAGAGCAATGTGTTCCTGGCGCTTGAGAATTTCTTCAAGTTCAAGTTCAATTTATCTGTCAATAGCTTTTCGTCCCTTTTACAGCTGGATCTGAAGCTGCCCGCTACGCTTGCAGCCGACAACTCCAAACCGAAACATATCCTGAAGGGACATTTTTCCAACTTCAAAAAATTCAGGGCGGACCTGGTAAATAGCGATGGGTCCGTCAGCCTAAGTGTGAACAATGCCGATGCGTTTTTGCCTTATGCCGACATTCCGGATACAGCCGGTAACATAACCGGCCACCTGTACGAACTGACCCACGCCTTCAACAATGAAAGCAACAGCGATCCGGACGCAGGGGAAAACAATCGTTACCTCCTTTACAAACATGGCGGAGAGCAATATAGTATCAAAGGCTACCTGGAGGATGAGTTTGCCTACAGGATGACCGAAACGCCGCCGCTCACTGTACCGCTTGGCTACAGCCAGCAAATTACGAACCTGGCGGCTGTCGTCGCCCGTCCCGAGAAACCGGCAGGAATTACAGACCAGATACCGGACGTAAATCCCTTGCTGAATTTTACGGTCGGCAAAGATTTTAAGATCCAGATCAGTTTGGATGCCAATTGCATCATCACTATGCTGAAAACGGATTCAGGAAACCGGACGTTCAGGCGGCTTTATGAAGCATTTTATGATACTGTAAATAATAGCTGTTCTTTCCTGGTTGAATGCTGGCAGTTTGATAACTCGGTGGGGATCGTTCCGGCCGGCCTTGCCGCCCATCCCGAGCTTTCGGGTAAAATGGCCAATATCATTAATCAAATGGTGCTGACCGATTCCTTTCAGGACAGCACCGATATCAGTACGCTGGTCGCTTGGGCTACTGCAGCGCCGGATTTTCTGACTTTCAAAGGCATGGTAAGCGCCCCGCCCAACATCAGCCCGGTCACACTTATCGTGCCGGCTGCAAAGATCGCGAGCATCACCGGTGCGGATGTGATCAGGGTCTCGCTGCGGATCAACCGCGTCAGCGACAAAACAGTGGCCAAATTATTCCCTCCGGCAGCGGCCGGGCAGCCGCCGGTGATCCAGGACAGCGATCTGTTGCCTTTGGACTATACAGATGACCAGGGGAACGAGCTGCCCAACTCGGATTTTGAGAACTTACCCAAAGCCAGGAGATATTTAACCGATTATATTTATCCCCCAAATAATCCGGCTAACCAGCTGTTCACTTCGGCCGCTTATATTTATTCCAGCCAATATTCTGCGCTGCGGACCGTCAATGACGGTAGTAATTACATCAAAGAACTTTTAGGTGAGATGGCCTCTTTCGCCTATGTTCCGGCCCCGGGCTATTTCGCCGGGAAACCGGTAACGAATACGCAGTTGTATTATGTTCCTTATGCGTTTCTTCCATTAATGCCGCTTCCGCAAATGGGCAGCCAACAGGCGACGACTGATCTGACCGAATATCTCGTAACGATCCTCTCATGGCTAAGTTATCCTGAAAGCTTCTCCGGCAATATTAACGATTTTATTATTTTCGACACGAGCGGGCTCTCTGAGCAGGGCCTGCTTTCTCTAAAAAACCAGGCCCGCCAATTGCTGCAGAGCGGGTTAGCAGTGAAAATGGCAGGATTGATTGATCATGTAGATAACCGGGCTGCCGCTGCTATTCCGGTACCCCCAGAGTTAGCCGAAGTCGTTTTATTGACAGATGACGCAGCGCATAATACCCTGCCTGCGATCGTCAGCGCCTTTACTTCGTTGCTTATTGATAATCCATTGTTGTTTATCACCGCCAAGGGCTTTGGCGTAGGGTTGTTTTCGGCAGAGGGAGCCATTCCGGCAATTCAGCCAAAAATGAATGATCTGTATTTGCTGCAGCTCATCAAAGATATCAGGGATAGTAGCCAATTGTTGACTGATCCGGCCAAAAACTATGATGTCAGCTTGTTTAACTTCCATAATTTCTTACAAAATGATACTCATCGTTTTTTTGTGGAAGTCTTGGACGATGAGCTATACGATGATGAATTTAAGATCAGCGAAAGCATTTCAGACAGTCCGGTCATTGTTCCCGGGGATGCAGCTGCGCCGCAGATAGCGACACAAGGCAGGACAGCGGAAGACGTCCTGCAAAATCAGACGCCATTTAACGCCACAGTTCCACAAAGGACCGCACAGATATTTACTAAACACTATAACCCGGACTGGAACGTAGGGCTGCAGGCGGGTGGAAACGTTCAATACTATCTGCTGCCCTCCCGCAAAGCCCCGGTTACGCCTGTTAGCGTTAAGAATGTCAATTTCCTTGCTACGGCTTCTAATGTTGTCCAGGAGCCCCTAACCATTTTTAAGTCCTTCGTTCCTGATGACCAGGAATGGCAGTTGATCCTCAATACCAATAAAACACTGCTGGTCGCCCTGGATAAAAATGCGCCGGCTTCCTTTACCTTTGATGGAAACACTTACTATAACGATCAACTTTTCACGACAGGAAATCCTTTGCCTACAGATGATACCTGGCGCAGAATAGATGCTTATGTAAACAATTATTTTTTTATCGTCGAGGGGGATGAAGAACTATCGCTCAATAACGATATGATCGAGGTGCTCGTCAGTGCCACCACCCCAGGTCAACAGGCAATGGAAAGCAGCGGTTCACCAGGCGGACTTTTCCCCAGCGGCAGTATCAGCGATGCCTATCTGGCCAATTTCGACTTTTATGCGCACAAGAACAGCGCCCCACATCCGCCGACAGTGACGATTGCAGGCGCCGTTGATATTACAAATAACATTGATTTTTTGCGGGACGCGGTTAACGCGCTCTTGGTGCCCAGCGGAGGGGATCTGCCTGATCAGGCAGATAGTCAAAGTTCGATGTTCAACCCAGGTGGTAAAAACATCTTATATGCCCCATCCGGAATAGCACCTCTCGGCGGTGTGCTTTTTACCCAGGTATTTCCACAGGATATCCCCACGACGCCGGCTACTGCCACCGGCAGAAAATTTCTCATTCGCGTCGCTGTTTTAACGGACGCCTGGTCCTATTTCAAATGTCGCATGCGGATCAAAAGAAACTGGCGGCATGTTGACAGAAGTTCAGATTTAAAGAATCTGCCAAAAAATGATATCAACCCGAAATTTACAATGACTTCGGCGTTTTCCAGTTGGATAGACTATGGGATACAGACGTTCAACGTCGATTATGTAGAAAGTCAGCAGATCGGCGACATGTTCAGTTATTTCAAGTACCTGAAAGTCGACATGTTATCGATAGATGCTTACATTAATAACCCCACACAACGTAATATGCCGGGTTTATTAACCAACACCTTAAAGCTTGCGGGCACCACCAGGCTGCTGTTGGCCAATCTTTTTGACCAGGCCACCTGGCCGTTCGAAGCGCTGGTGTATGAACGGAAAGGCAACAACCTGTTGGCGCAATATACGCCGACAAAGCCCGCCGAGGAGATCATCGATATCAATACCGCATATGCGGAAATAAGTGCCTTGGTCATCCTGTCACGGCAAGCTGTGATCAGTAATCCAGCTGCCTTCGGCCTTGATCTGATCGTTAATCCATTATCACCTAACATAAAAGGCTACGCGCCATTTATAAAAATAACATGGTTCAGTAAATTGGACAATAACATTCCGGTTTTCTCAATCAACTGGCAACTCAAATTTTCAAACTTTTAATCAAGGTTAGTTAATATCAGAAAACTGTCGAGGCTATATAAGTAATATCAAAGGTTGATATTACATCCATTTTTGAGCAATTTTTTAAACCCACTTATCAAATTTTCAAAATCCATAAAAGCATTACCGGTGAGTTTGACTAATTGCTTCTTCCCTCCTATTACGTAGGAATTTTCCTTGTATTCCCAACCATATTCGGTTAAGGTTTTGACGGCGCGGGAGTTGCCATGGACATTGCTGCCGAGTTCGCAGAGGATCATGCTGCCGTCTTTGTTCCAAAGGCGTAGGTAGAGGTCGCCTTGGGTGCCACGTTCGGCGATTTGATAGCCGTTCGGGCCCAAGTTGATGTCGAGATAGTGGCGGTATTCCCAGGGTTTGAGATAGATTAGTTGTCTTCAAACGTCCCGACTTGATCATCGTATGAACAATTTTATCTGAAGCACCTAATAACTTTGCAGCTGCTTTGACACTTAAGAACTCAAGATTAGTCAGTTCTTCGAGCTTATGGCCGATCACCTGGCGAACAGCCTGATTAGATACCGTTATCTTTTCCTCACGAAGCTTTTGTTTATAATTTCTGCTGTTGCACCTGTGGCTGCAGAATCGGGTAACTGTTGTTTTTGCACTGAAAATATTTCCACAATGCTCACACACCTTGTTTACAGTGAAATTTGAACTCATAATCTACCGATGTTTTGTTTATTCATTTATTTTTCTGCAATCCAAGGCAAAAATATACCTTCGCATAATCAACTGATTATCAATCAGTTGAGACTTAACCGGAGAGATAACTACTGAGGTTATTTCACCGCCGAATTCGTCAAATTTTGGCAATGAAGTAACCGGTCAACTCTCCTTTAAAGATGATTAAGCCTCCACAATGGTAAATAAGACCCTTAAGCGACATAATTTCTCCTAAAATTTTCTTAGCTCAGACAAATTGATTTCGAGTTACAGAATAGTAACAAATTTACGAAAAACAGAGCGAATTTTCGCTAAATTACGACAAGGTTAAAAGCCATAAGTTACTAACAGTGAGTATTTTACTTGTCGTTGATGGGCGTTTTTAGGCGTTGTTTTTGGGGCCTATTTCCCAATGCAAAACTTACTGAAAATATTATCTAAAAGGTCGTCTGTTGTAACTGCGCCGGTGATCTGGCCTAAGTAATGCAGTGCTTGTTTAATATCCATCGCCAGGAAATCGGAAGTTACCTGGGTATCAATGCCATTTAGCAGGCGCAAAAGGGCTTCCTCTGTTTTTTGCAGGGCTTCCAGGTGACGAATATTAGTCACTAATGTTTCGTCATCGTTTAACTTTTCCTTTACAGCGACGTAGTATATCTTATTTTTTAGTTCGTCTATGTGCTGTTTCTCTTTAGCCGAAATGAGGATGGAACTATCTGTATGTGGCAATGCAGTTTTTTGCTCTGTCGAAAGCAGGTCTATTTTATTAGCCACCAGTAACATCGGGATATTGGGTCTTTGCAGACTGGCTATATCGCTATTCAAGTCACTGATCGTTATTTTTTCAGCATCAAAAACATAGATCAGTAGAGCTGATTGACTGATCTTTTCCATCGTCCGTTGTACCCCTATTTGTTCTATCGTATCTGTAGCTTCGCGCAAACCCGCGGTATCTATCAGCCTGAAATTGATGCCGTTGATGTTAAGCACTTCTTCAATCGTATCACGTGTGGTACCGGGTATATGGCTTACAATCGCCCTGTCCTCGTTCAGCAAGGTATTTAACAGGGTTGATTTACCGGCGTTCGGTCTGCCGGCTATTACGGTATTTACGCCTTGTTTAATGGCGTTGCCTAACTTGAAGGATTGTATCAACCTGCTGATAACCTTCATGATATCATGGATCAGTTGTTGTAATTGTTCACGGTTGGCGAACTCTACATCTTCCTCCGAAAAATCCAGCTCCAGCTCAACCAACGAAGCAAAAGTCACCAATTGATCACGCAAGGATTGAAGCTGTGTGCTAAACCCGCCCCGCAATTGCTGCATGGCTACCTGTTGTGATGCTTTTGAATTGGAGGCGATCAGGTCGGCAACGGCTTCAGCCTGCGATAGATCCAATTGCCCATTAATGAAAGCTCGTAATGTAAACTCTCCCGGTTTAGCCGAACGCGCACCATTTTTTATCAGCAGCTTGATGATGGACTCAATAATATAATTTGATCCATGGCAAGATATTTCCACCACATTCTCACGGGTATATGATTTGGGGGCAATGAATAGCGAAACCAGTACCTCATCCAATACCACCTCACCATCTACGATTTGTCCAAAGTGGATGGTGTGCGAAGCCTGTTTACTCAGATCCTTGCCTTTAAACACACTATTTGCAATGGTTATGGCATCCGGGCCCGATAGACGTATCACGCCGATAGCGCCAATCCCGTTGGGTGTAGCAAGAGCAACGATGGTTTCTTCTTTGATATTTGTCATTAGTCTTTGGCAATCAGTTATTTTTAACTTTAACCATTAAGAGTGCAAAAATCGTTATTTAACACCTGATTTTTATTCAAACAGTGTAAAATATTAAACTGTAATTTTGGGATACATGGCCAACCCTATTCCATATGAATTTATACTGGATTACCTGCCAGCAGACATCATCGTAAAGAAAATGTTTGGCATGCATTATATCTATCGCGGTAAAAAAATCATGCTTATACTCCGTAAACGCGATAATGAACCCGAACTGAACGGTATTTGGATAGCTACCAACAAAGAGCATCACAAAAACCTGGTAAATGAAGTGCCCGAAATTGCCCCTTTTTCCATCAAGGGAGATGATCAATACGGAAATTGGCTGTTTATAGCAGACCATTCAGAGAACCTGGAAGAAGCTACTATCAGGGTATGTGAATTAATAGTACATGGTGATTCACGGATTGGAAGACTAACGGAAAAACCGCCGCTATGAACAATAATTTCTTACTTTCGCCTCAACTATGGTAAGTTATTTTGAAGCTTCGCTGGATACGGTTTCTGTCCACCACATTGGCAATCAATCGCAAAACGAATTATATGCTTTATCTGAGCAACCGCTCACGTTTAAGGATGAAGTGATCCCGCAATTGTTGATGCAGTATTTTTTAAAGCCATTTGAAAAGGCAAACGAGGTCTACCACCTGATGCACAGCAGTGGCGACCTTAGCCTGAATGAGCTTCATCACTTTGCTTCGGAAGTGTTCGCCGACAATAGCCGTTTCCACGAAATATCGGAGCAGATAGCCAAACATTTGTACAAGGTATCCAATCACCCAAATATAAAACCGGGCGAATTGTATGTGGCCTATTTCAGAAAAGTACAGATAGAGGGTAATCCATTGGAGGCTATAGGCATTTTTAAGTCGGAGAATAAAGAAACGTATCTGAAAGTTTACCCCGAACAGGGCGGTTTTGGAATGGATTATGAAGAGAACGCCATCAATATCAACAAACTGGATAAAGGCGTATTGATCTTTAATATCGAAAAGGAAAACGGCTATAAAGTAGTAGTGATTGACCATACCAACCGCGGGCAGGATGCCGCTGCTTATTGGAAAGATGAGTTTCTGCAACTGAAGATCAGGAACGACAGCTTTAACCAAACTAACAACACACTCGGCATTTATAAAAACTTCGTCACTCAAAAACTGGATGATGAATTTGATTTGAGCAAAGCGGATAAGATAGACCTGCTGAACAAATCGATGAAATATTTTAAGGAAAAGGAAACCTTTGATATGGACGAGTTTGCCGGTGAGGTAATTGGCAACCCCGAAGCTATTGCGTCATTTAAAAGCTTTAAAAGCCAGTACGAGCAGGAATTTGACAGTCCGATAGCTGATACCTTCGAGATATCAGGTAATGCTGTAAAGAAACAACAACGGGTTTATAAAAGTGTATTAAAGCTGGATAAGAACTTCCATATCTATATTCACGGCGATAAAGAATTGATCGAGAAAGGGTTTGATGAGGGTAAAGCGATGAATTATTATAAGGTATTTTTTAAGGAGGAAGCATAATTGGGATTACACTGATTTCAGTCCCGATAGCTATGGATGATTTCACAGATTACGATTCATCACGGTAAGCCAATCCCATAAACTCAATTACCTCCTCATTCACATCTTCTTTCTGTAGCATCCTGAAGTGATGGTTGAACTGGGTATCTCCCGGCACTTGTGTTATCTTCTGGAAGCATAAATTATCAGGGTAAGGCTGTTTAAACGGGAACACCACGTGAATAAAGTTTTTCCCTAAAGCCGTGATCCAGGCAACACGTTTATGTGAATTAGCAACACCGATCATGGTTTTAGCAGGGTACAAAGTTACATCGCCCACTTTTTCAAACTCATTTACAAAGTGGTGGAACAGCATTAAGGTGTGTTCGGATTTTCCGGTTAAGAAATCTGATAAATGGTTTTCGTTTTCCATGCCACTAATATATGGCTTAAAGATAAAATCGGTGCAATCATCCCGATAGCTATCGGGACAAAAATCGGTGTAATCCTAAAATTAAAACTTCTCTTCTATCCCCAATGCAAACAGGGCAAAATCATACTTAACCGGGTCGAGCGGGTCAAATTCACGTAGACGTTCGGTTAGTTCTATAGCGGTTTGCCAGTCTGTTTGCTTGCGGGTGATCAGTTTAAGCTTACGGGCCACACGGTCGACATGCAGATCGCAGGGCATGATCAGGTCTGATGGTTTGAGTTTGTTCCAGATGCCAAAGTCAACACCACAGCCATCCTTACGTACCATCCAGCGCAGGAACATATTCAACCGTTTACAAGTTGATTTCTGTGATGGCGAGGAAACGTGTTTTTTGGTGCGATGGGGATAATCAGGCAATGAAAAAAAGTAGCTTCTAAAATGATTGAGTGCTTCTTCTACCCCTCTTAGGGAACCGAGGGGCATAAAAGCATCTTCCAATGAATCATGCTGAGAATAGTGATACCTGAAAAAAGAGATAAAATATAATGTATCGATATCATTAAACGTCCGGTGTTTAAAATGCAGCAGCTTTTTCAGATCAGGCTCTTCATGATTGATAATGAAATCATAGGGCGTGCCGTCCATCAGGGTGATCAATTCCTTGCATTTATTGATGATGGTAACCCGCTGCCCCCAAGCCAGAGTTGCTGCCCAAAAACCCATGATCTCGATATCCTGCTTATTAGTAAACAAGTGCGGGATAGATACCGGGTCGTTCTTTATAAAATCCAGGCGGTTATATTGGGAAACCTTGGAATCGAGGAAAGCTTTGAGGTTTTCTATCATGGTATGTTAGTAGCAGTAGCACTGGCAGTAGCAGTAAGCTTCTATAACTGCTACTGCAAACTGCAACTGCCACTTAAGAAAGCGCTTGTCGTATATCCTCTATCAAATCATCAATATCCTCCACCCCTACGCTAAAACGCAGCAGGTTATCCACTACACCAACCTTTTCGCGTTCCTCTTTTGGTATGGAAGCGTGGGTCATGGTCACCGGGTGATTGATCAATGATTCTACTCCGCCTAATGATTCCGCTAATGAAAACACCTTGAATGAGGATGCTACTTTAAAGGTTTCCTGCAGATCGGCTCCCTTTAGCGTGATGGATATCATCCCGCCAAAATCACGCATCTGTTTTTTGGCAACTTCGTGATTGGGGTGATCGGTAAATCCGGGCCAGTATATTTTGTCTACGCGCGGATGGGTCTTTAAAAATTCGGCTACTATTTTGCCGTTCTCGCAATGTGCCTTCATACGCAAGTGCAGGGTTTTGATACCACGTAATACCAGGAAACTATCCATCGGACCGGGCGTTGCACCACAGCTATTATAGATGAACCAAAGCCTCTTATACAGATCCTCATCGTTCATCATCAAGGCACCCATTACCACATCACTGTGACCACCAATATATTTGGTTACCGAGTGCATTACAATGTTGGCACCCAGGTCGATAGGGTTTTGCAGGTATGGTGAAGCAAAAGTATTATCAACCACCAATGTTAAACCTTTTATTTTGGTGATCTTTGCAATAGCTTCTATATCAACAATCTGCATGGTCGGGTTAGTAGGTGTCTCTATCCAAACCATTTTGGTTTTATCGTTCGTATATTCATTAACGATCTCTGGTTTTGAAAGATCCAAAAAATGAAACTTGATACCATAATTGGCAAATATTTTGGTGAACATCCGGTACGAACCACCGTACAGATCATTACCTGTGATCACCTCATCACCGGGACGAAGCAATTTCATCACTGCATCCGTAGCACCCATTCCGCTCGAAAAAGCAAGCCCGAATTTGGCGTTTTCCAAAGCAGCCAGGCAATCTTCCAAAGCCTTACGGGTTGGATTTGTTCCGCGCGAATACTCATACCCTTTATTGTCCCCCGGCGATTTCTGCCAGTAAGTAGATGTCTGGTATATCGGGGTCATAATGGCCCCTGTCGTTGGATCGGGCTCCTGCCCTGCGTGTATAGCTTTTGTTGCGAATTTCATGCCCCCTGACCCCCTAAAGGGGGATTTTTTTGTTAATGTTAATAGTATCTAATTTCAAACCCGGCTTTTAACTCCCCTTTAGGGGCTGGGGGCTACTAATACGCCCTTGCAAACAATACTCTTTGTATTGATGGCTTACCTGTCAATATACACTTACCTTCCTCCTGTTTATTATTTAAAGGGATACAGCGTATAGTGGCTTTGGTTTCTTCTTTTATCCTTTGCTCTGTTTCAGGCGTGCCATCCCAATGAGCCGATAAAAAGCCAGGCTCTTCATCCAGCAGGCGTTTAAATTCGTCGTAAGTATCTGCTTCCTTTGTATTCTCAGCCCTAAAATTGAATGCCTTTTTATAGATGTTCGTTTGAATTTCATCCAACAGCTTTTCTATATGACCAGCCAAACCTTCCTGTGGAACTGTTTCCTTTGTTTTCGTATCACGGCGGGCCAGTTCAACTGTTCCGTTTTGCATATCACGGCTGCCAATGGCTACGCGCAAAGGCACACCTTTTAATTCGTACTCAGCAAACTTAGCGCCGGGGCGGTGGGTATCGCGGTTATCAAATTTTACAGAGATGTCTTTTGCTTTCAGCTCTTTGGTCAGCTCTTTTACATACGCGGTGATATTAGCCAGTTCTTCCTCGTGTTTGTAGATCGGCACAACTACCACCTGTATAGGCGCCAGTTTTGGAGGCAATACTAAACCAGCATCATCCGAGTGCGACATGATCAATGCACCTATCAAACGGGTAGAGACACCCCACGAAGTGGCCCAAACATAATCCAGCTTATTTTCCCTGTTGGTAAATTTTACGTCAAATGCTTTAGCGAAATTCTGCCCAAGGAAATGCGATGTACCTGCCTGTAAAGCTTTACCGTCCTGCATCAAAGCTTCAATACAATAGGTATCCAAAGCCCCGGCAAAACGCTCGTTAGGGGTTTTACGACCTTTTATCACGGGTAATGCCAGCCAGTTTTCTACAAAATCAGCATATACCTCCAGCATTTGTTCTGTTTCTGCGATGGCTTCATCTGCTGTAGCGTGTGCGGTGTGACCTTCCTGCCATAAAAATTCGCTGGTACGCAGGAATAAACGCGTACGCATTTCCCATCTCACCACGTTGGCCCATTGGTTTACCAAGATAGGCAGGTCGCGGTAGGATTGTATCCAGCCTTTATAAGTGTTCCAGATAATGGTTTCCGAAGTTGGCCTTACGATCAGTTCCTCTTCCAATTTGGCATCTTCATCCACTACAATATTCCCGTTCTCGTCATTTTTGAGGCGATAATGAGTCACCACAGCACATTCCTTGGCGAAGCCCTCTACGTGACTCGCTTCTTTTGAAAAAAATGATTTGGGGATGAACAAAGGAAAATAAGCGTTACTGTGACCGGTTTCCTTAAACATTTTATCCAGTGTGGCCTGCATTTTTTCCCAAATGGAATAACCATAGGGTTTAATGATCATGCAACCCCTTACCGGCGAATATTCGGCCATATCGGCTTTAATTACCAGGTCGTTATACCATTGTGAATAATCTTCTTCTTTACTGATGATGCCTTTGCTCATATCTATGTAGTCGTATTTTAGTTTATGCCTCACCTAAATCCTCTCCAATGGAGAGGATTTATTTAGCAGTCGCCAAATTTATAAATTTAAACGTTACTCCTGCCGAATTTCGCTATAGAAACCTATCGGAATGAAATACCCATATTTGTAACTTTTAAAAAGATGCTGCAATCTCACATTAGTTATCAATTTAAATCAGCCGTATGGCGTTTGGAGATAGATGCCCATAGCCAAACGCTTTTTACTGAAATAAGGGATCAGGATGATAAAAGAGTATTTTTCTCATCTGTAAACCTCGAGAGCGGCAAGGTTAACTTCGACGGATTGCAAACGGAGGAAAGATGGCTCACCGGCATCGAAGCCGCTTATAAAGGTGTGTTGCTGCTTCACAACTATCAATCAGAATCGGGTCCGGCACATAAGGGTTTAATAGCTTTTGACGGAGAGTCTGGAAGCCTGTTATGGAATAATTACACCAACGCGTTCGACCATTTATCAGTCAACGGCCCGGTAATTTATGATACCCGGATACAGCCGCGGATGCTGTATCTAGCTGATATTAAAACCGGTACACCTGTAAGACCTTATGAGCCATTGATAGATGTTGAGGAAGTGACTAATATCATTTTACCGGACGTGATCCCTGCTAAATTTTTAGAAACTTTACCTATAGAATCAGTGCCTTTTGGAAATACAGCACATTATCTTGAGCACAATAATTTGAGAATTGTATCTTTGCACGCGCTTGCAGAAGGGACATTGCAGCAAAGACTGTATATCGTAGATAATGCCAATATAATTTACGAAGATATATTGAACACCGATATACAAAAATTGCAACCAGAGGCGTTCCTTATTTACAGGGATCAATTGATCTACCTGAAAAACAAGTCGGAATTAAAAGTTTTAAACCTATAAATACTGTTTAAAAATTAAGATGAAATTTAAAATATTATTGCTAACCATTACATCAACAGCCTTTTCTATATCCGTTTTTGCTAAACCCGTAGCTGACTCGGTGGGTGTTGAAAATCAAAACGGGAAGAAAGTGATCCTTCATAAACTTGATCCAAAAGATAATTACTACTCGATAGGCAGACGCTATAATGTAAACCCTAAATTGATTATCCAATACAATAGCAATGTAAAAATGACGATAGGCACGATCATTAAAGTGCCTACTGATCGTCCGTTCACCCAGCAAGCCCCTGTTGTAGTACAAAAAACTCAACCGGTACCTCAAAACCCGTCAGCTGCAAATAATGGCGGCGATGGCACGGCTACCCAATACAAGGTTTCACAAGGGGAAACTTTATATGCTATCTCCAAAAGATTTAACACATCAGTTGAGGATATCGTTAACCTAAACGGATTAAAATCAAATGCGATACATCCGGGGCAGATCTTACTGGTTAAATCTAATGCTTCAGCGTCAAACTCTATATCAACCCCTCCTCCGCCTCCTGTAGCTCATCAAACTGACAGCATTATGGCTAAACGTGATTCTACTAACCCTGCCTCACAGGATAGCAGCCATCATGCAGCCAATGGCAATAAATATGGTTTGTTTGAAAAAGACGAAAAAGGCGTTGCCACCTGGATGGATGATGATGGCCTCGATCCAAATAAAATGCTTGTTTTGCATCGTACCGCTCCTATTGGCACGGTAATCAGGATCACCAACATTATGACCAACAAAACAGTTTTTGCAAAGGTTGTGGGTCGCTTTACTGATAATGAGCAAACTAAAGACGTGATCATTGTAATGACAAAAAATGTTGCACAATCATTAGGCGCTCTGGACAAACGTTTCCAGGTAAATCTGAGCTACGGGGCACCGAATGAATAAGCCTTTTTATTTCCAATTAGCATAAATAAGTAGAAGGCATTACCTTTATCCAATATGACTGAGCGCGATATTACACCCAATAAACCGTTTATCATTGGGATAGCCGGGGGAAGCGGCTCAGGGAAAACATTCTTTTTAAAATGCTTCCTGGAACATTTTACTGCTGATGAAGTTTGCCTGGTGTCCCAGGACGATTATTATATACCGGTAGCGCACAATATGACGCCTGAAGAAAACAGGCTGTATAACTTTGATGTGCCTGCTACTATTGACCGGGAAGGGTTCTATGGTGATATCACCAAACTGATCAATAACGAAACGGTTTATAAAAAAGAATACACTTTCAATAATCCTTCTTCCATACCAAAAATTCTCGAAATCAAACCTGCCCCGATATTGATCGTGGAGGGATTATTTATTTTCCATTTCACAGAAATCGCCCGTTTACTTGATTTTAAAATATTTATCGAGGCCGATGAAGACGTTGCTTTGCGCCGTCGTATAAAACGCGACCTGGAAGAGCGTGGCTATTCGCACGATGACGTGATGTATAAATGGGTAAACCATGTAATGCCTGCCTACAAAGAATATTTATTAATTTATAAAGACGAATGCGAGCAGGTGATCGTCAATAACACCCAGGTAGCTGAGGATATTATCTGTGTTACGGAAGCTATATCGAAGGAGTTAAGAGAGAAAATTTTGATCTGATATAATCAGTTGTGTTAATAATTTTATCTCAATCAACTCATTTTAAACAACCCATACTTAAAGATACAATAAATAGCCCTCACACCATCCTTCCACCCTATTTTCTTGCCATCATCATAAGTACGACCATAATAGGATATGCCTACCTCATATATCCTGATCTTGGGTATCCTGGCTATTTTTTGGGTAACTTCCGGTTCAAAACCAAAGCGTTGCTCAGTTAGTTTGATGGATTGGATCATTTTGGTATCCATCAATTTATAACAGGTTTCCATATCCGTCAGGTTCATGTTGGAGAACATATTCGAGAGGAAGGTTAGCCACCGATTACCAATAGTATGCCAAAAGAACAATATCCGGTGCGGGTTGCTGCCCATAAAGCGCGAGCCATAAACCACATCCGCAAAACCGTTGCAAACGGGTTTTAAGAGATCATTGTATTCATTGGGGTCGTATTCCAGGTCAGCATCCTGTATAATGAGGTATTCACCCATTGCTTTGGATATTCCGGTATGCAGGGATGCCCCTTTGCCTTTGTTAAATTCGTGTTTAAAGTATTGGATATTGAGCTCTTGGTTAGCGGATTGATAATCGAGAATAGCCTGTTCGGTATGGTCTTTTGAGCAGTCGTTTACAATGATGATCTCTTTTTGGATATCCTCGATCAATTTAACTGATTTAATTTTATTGAGTATCAGGTGGATGGTATTACCTTCGTTGTAAGCAGGAATAATGATAGATAATTTTTCTATTTTCATAAAAACCTTGTCGTCTGTGATAAAGCGGATCAAAAATTACTTCAGAAAACCAAAAGTAATCATATTACTCACTATTTTATTGGGTTTGACGCTATGGTTTTGGTTTTGTTTGCCGCGGCAATTGTTTAATTCGCCTACTTCTTACGTAATTGATGACGACCAGGGCCAATTACTCGGCGCTGCCATCGCTAACGACGGTCAATGGCATTTCCCTTATAACCCCAATGTCCCCGAAAAATTCAAGCGGTGTATCATTGCTTTTGAGGATAAAAGGTTCGAGCATCACCCCGGTTTTGATATTGTGGCTTTTAGCAGGGCAATCAGGCAAAATATCCGGGCAAAACATGTCATCAGCGGCGGCAGCACCATTACTATGCAGGTGATCCGCCTCGCTACCAAACACAAGCGTACTTTTTGGAATAAACTGGGCGAGATACTTATGGCGCTGCGATTAGAATGTACCCATAGCAAAGCAGATATACTGGCCCTATATACCAGCAACGCTCCTTTCGGCACCAATGTGATTGGATTGGATGCAGCATCCTGGCGTTATTTCGGGCGTAGCCCCGATAAGTTATCCTGGGGCGAAATGGCTGCCATGGCGGTATTGCCAAACTCGCCTTCGTTGGTTCACCCTGGGAAAAACAGGCAGATTCTACTCAAAAAACGGAACCAATTGCTTGACAGGTTGCATAAACAAGGCGTAATTGACAGCACAACCGCATCGCTTGCCAAACTTGAACCTGTACCCGATAGGCCACTACCACTGCCGCAATCAGCCCCTCACCTGCTGGTTCGGTTTAAAACCGACCATCCAATTGGCGATACCCGTATTAAAACAAGCATCAAATCAACTCTGCAACAGCAAGTAAATGACATTTTAGAACGGCATCATTCTGTTTTAAAAGCAAATGACATCAATAACATAGCCGCCGTAGTACTGGATGTAGAAACCGGGCAAGCCTTGGCTTATGCCGGGAACATCGCCCATTCAAACGACCCGGAAATGGAAAGCGATGTAGATGTGGTGGATGCGCCACGCAGCCCCGGCAGCACGTTAAAGCCGCTTTTATATGCCTCCATGCTGCATGATGGGTTGATATTGCCTAATAGCCTCATCCCGGATATCCCTACTCAAATAGCAGGTTATCACCCCGAGAATTTTGATTTGGGTTATGATGGCGCCGTACCTGCTTCAAGGGCTTTGTCGCGCTCCTTAAATGTCCCCGCCGTAAAAATGTTGCAGCAATTTAAATACGAGCGCTTCTATGATTTTTTGCAGAAGGCCGGCATTACCACTCTAAAAAAACCTGCTGATCATTATGGCTTATCTCTCATTTTAGGCGGCGGCGAAAACACGTTATGGGAACTAACCGGGGCCTATGCAGACATGGCACGTGTACTAAATCACTATACCAAATACAACGGCAAATACGATACCGCCGATTATCATAGTCCGGTATACTCCGTTCAGCCAACTAAAAAGCCCCAGTTAGAAAAATCAGGCTTACTGGATGCAGGCTCAATCTATTACACCTTCCAGGCGATGGAGGAAGTAATGCGGCCCGGCGAAGAGATGGTATGGCAGCAATTCAGTTCAACCCAGCGCGTGGCCTGGAAAACCGGCACAAGCTTCGGCTTTCGCGATGGCTGGGCCATTGGTATCACCCCGAAATACGTGGTAGGCGTTTGGGTAGGCAATACCGATGGCGAAGGTCGTCCGGATCTGACAGGCATCAATACCGCCGCTCCAGTCCTGTTCGAGATTTTCAGGCTACTTCCAGTCGCGCGTGATTGGTTTGAAATGCCCGTCGGCGAAATGGTAAAAATAAAAGTATGCCATCAAAGCGGTTACCGGGCCGGTGAATATTGCGAGGATGTCGACGACATGTGGGTGCCTAAAAGTGGCTTAAAAGCACCCGTTTGCCCCTGGCATCAGCTAATCCATTTAGATGCAAGCGGCAAATGGCAGGTAACAGGCGATTGCGAATCGCCGGGGAACATGGCGACCAAAAAATGGTTCGTGCTGCCGCCATCAATGGAGTATTACTATAAAACTAAAAACTACCTGTATCACACTTTACCACCTTTCCGGTCGGACTGTGCGCTGGCTGAAAAAGGCAGCCCGATGGAACTGATCTACCCAAAAGATGGCGCAAAAGTATACGTACCACTCGAAGCTGATGGCAGTCGTGGCCGTATGATCTGCAATGCAGCGCACCGCCAAGCCGGGGTAAAGATCTTCTGGCACCTGGACGATAAATATGTTGGTGAAACCATCGACTTCCACCAGGTTGCACTAAATCCGTCTGCCGGTAAGCATAAATTGACCTTGGTTGACGGGAACGGGAATAACCTGGAGATCAATTTTGAGGTACTGGCGAAATAGTTGGCAGGTTTCAGTGTGCAGTTGGCACCACAAGGAATTGCATACTATGTTTACTCTTCCTTAACCCTCTTTGCGCGCAGTGGAGAGAGGGTCGACAAGCGCAGCGATGTCGGGGTGAGTCAAATAGGCGATCTGAAATATTGCAAACCGCCAACTAAAAACTGCCAACTGAATTATTATCTTGGCAATAAAAATACATACAGAAATGCTTGAACAATTTGACCTGCACAACATCATGGTGATCGATATCGAAACCGTACCACAATACAGTAGTCACGACCAGGTGCCGGAGCATTTACAAAAATTGTGGGATCTGAAAACGCAATACCAACGCAAGGAAGAAACATCTGAAGCGTTTTACGAGCGCGCAGGTATATGGGCTGAATTTGGTAAGATCATTTGCATATCCGTAGGCATATTTACACGTGGAAAAAGCACCGGCCTTAGGGTAAAATCTTATTTCTCGCATGATGAAAGTGAATTGCTGATACAATTTGCCGATCTGCTCCACTCACAGCCTACGAATCTTATCTTATGTGCGCATAATGGAAAGGAATTTGATTTTCCATACATCTGCCGAAGGATGCTGATCAACGGCATCAAGTTTCCGCCACAGTTAGAAATAGCTGGTAAAAAGCCATGGGAAATAAATCACCTGGATACGATGGAGCTTTGGAAATTCGGCGATTATAAAAGCTATACTTCTTTGAGTTTACTTACCGCCATTTTCAATATACCTACTCCAAAAGATGATATTGACGGCAGTATGGTGGGCCATGTTTATTGGGTCGAAAACGATCTGGAGCGTATTGCTGTTTATTGTCAGAAAGATGTTGTCGCTACGGCCCAACTTATCAGGCGTTACCGTGGCGAAGAATTAATAGCGGATGATTGTATCACACTGATCGGGCAATAATGCTGCAGGTAAACCATTTAAAGGTCGAATTTAAAACACAGAATGGTTTAGTACAGGCCGTTAAGGATAGCTCATTTACCTTGCAGAAAGGCGAAACCATTGGCATTGTAGGCGAGTCCGGCTCCGGTAAATCGGTTACTTCATTGGCCATTATGCGTCTGCATAATGCTGATAATACGATTATTAGCGGAAACGTATTGTTCAATGACATCAACACCCTGCAAATACCTGAGGAAGAAATGCGTGCTATACGCGGCAACCGCATAGCCATGATCTTCCAGGAGCCTATGACCTCGCTTAACCCGGTGCTGACCTGCGGTTTCCAGGTTACGGAAGCAATTCAGTTGCATTTAGGGGTTGACAAACAGGAGGCAAAGGAAAAAGCCATCCAGCTTTTTAATGAAGTGCAATTGCCGCGCCCAGAAGCTATATTCGATAGTTATCCTCACCAAATATCGGGCGGGCAAAAACAAAGGGTAATGATTGCGATGGCGCTTTCCTGCGACCCGGAAATACTGATTGCTGACGAACCAACAACTGCCCTTGATGTAACCGTACAAAAGACCATCATTGAATTACTGCTCCGGCTTAAGGCCGAACGTAACATGAGCCTGGTATTCATATCCCATGATCTGGGCGTGGTGAGCGAGATCGCCGATCGGGTTATTGTGATGTATAAAGGCGAAATTGTTGAAGAAGCAGATACGAAAACCATTTTCTCCAATCCTCAGCATCCCTATACAAAAGGGTTATTGGCCTGCCGCCCATCGCCGGAATATCACCTAAAGAAACTGCCAATTATTGCCGATTTTTTGGACGCAGCAAATAATGCAGTATCAATTGAAAAAATAAGAGAGCGGTATGTTTATCCTTCATCAGAAATAAAGGAACGAAAAAAGAAGCTATACGCACAACAACCTATTTTAAAGATCAATGAATTAAGTACTTGGTTCCCGGTTGGTACCGGTCTTTTTGCAAAACAGAAAGAAGTTATTAAAGCGGTAAACAAGGTCAGTTTTGACGTCTATCCGGGCGAAACATTGGGTTTGGTGGGAGAATCCGGCTGTGGCAAATCAACTTTGGGTAGAAGTATTTTGAGGCTGATTGAACCAACCTCCGGTGGCGTAAACTTTGAGGATACCGATCTGCGTAAGCTGAATAAACGCGATATGCGCAATATGAGACGTGATATCCAGATCATTTTCCAGGACCCTTACTCCTCTTTAAATCCCCGACTCACAGTTGGCGATTCACTCATGGAGCCCTTACAGGTTCATCAATTATATGATAACAACACCAAACGCAAAAAGCACGTGTTGGAATTGTTAGAAAAAGTAAACCTGCCTCCGGAATATTACAACCGCTACCCCCACGAATTTTCCGGTGGTCAGCGCCAGCGTATAGTAATAGCACGGGCATTGGCCCTAAAGCCCAAATTCATCATATGTGATGAATCCGTATCCGCTTTGGATGTCTCCGTGCAGGCACAGGTTTTAAATCTGATCCGCGAATTACAGCAAGAGTACAACCTAACTTACATTTTCATATCGCACGATCTATCCGTCATTAAACACATTTCTGACCGTGTTATGGTGATGAATAAAGGTGAGATCATTGAAACCGGAGACCCTGATGATATCTACTATCACCCAAAAGAAGACTATACTAAAAGACTGATCGCTTCCATTCCCGGCTCGGGATTATGAGTAAATCTCCATGTACTAATTACTCAAGACTCTGAACTTAAGACTTAATCACTACCTTAGCACAATTAAATAATACCTATGTCTAAAAACAAAAAAAGCTCATCTATCAAGCAGGTTCTCACCCAAATGGTGCTTGATATATTTGAGCAGAATGGCAATACGCCATTAAATTACAAACAAGTTGCCGCTAAACTAAATGTCCGAGATCCTGAATCCCGGGATATTATACTCGAAATATTAAGGGAAGAATCAAAAAAGAGTGTTTTAAAAGAGCTATCTCCCGGTAAATTCCAGTTATTGGAGCTAAAAACTTTTATTGAAGGTAAAGTTGACCTGACCAATGATGGTTCTGCATACATCATCACTGATGATGAAGCCGAAACCGATATATATGTAGCCCCGCGCAAACTGCGCAACGCCCTAAACGGCGACCGTGTTAAGGTTTACGTTTACGCCAAAAGCAAAGGCTCGCGCCAGGAAGGCGAGGTAATAGAAATACTGCAGCGTAATAAAATGGAGTTTACGGGTATTGTAAAACTCTCCGAACGCTTTGCGTTTTTTATTCCCGACGACCGGAAGATGATGCACGATATATTCATTCCGATGAATGAATTGAACGGTGCAAAAAACGGCATAAAGGCCATTGCTGAGATAACCGACTGGCCGACCGATGCTAAAAATCCTGTGGGGCGTATCAAGCATGTTTTGGGTGTTCAGGGCGAGAATGATACGGAAATGAACGCCATCCTGGCGGAATATGGTTTCCCATTATCATTCCCGAAAGAAGTTGAACTCGAGTCGGAAGAGATCAGGGATATTATTACACCTGATGAGATTACCCGCAGGCGCGATTTCAGGGAAATCTTGACCTTTACCATCGACCCGTTTGATGCCAAGGATTTTGATGACGCCTTGTCTTTTAAATATCTCCCCAACGGAAATTATGAAGTAGGCGTGCATATCGCAGATGTTTCGCATTATATCATACCAGATTCTGCTTTGGATAAAGAGGCTTTAGATCGTGCTACATCAGTTTATTTGGTTGACAGGGTGATACCCATGCTGCCGGAAAGACTATCTAATGGTCTGTGTTCCTTAAGGCCAAATGAAGATAAGCTTTGCTTTTCGGCAGTATTCGAACTGGATAATGAGGCGCGTATAGTTGAAGAATGGTTCGGTAAAACTGTGATCCATTCCAACCGTCGCTTTACTTACGAGGAAGTGCAGGAAGTGATCGAAAAACGATCAAACGAATACGATAATGAGATCCATAAGCTGAACGAACTTGCCTACATACTTCGCGACCGCAAATTTAAAAACGGCGCCATTAGCTTTGAAACTACCGAAGTAAAATTTAAGCTGGATGAAAGTGGTAAGCCAACCGGCGTTTACGTCAAAGAGCGCAAGGATGCCCATAAGCTCATCGAAGATTTCATGCTGCTGGCTAACCGAAAAGTAGCTGAATTTGTAGCCAAAAAAGGCAAGGGCAAGCAAAAATACACCTTTGTTTATCGTGCGCACGATTCACCAAAACCTGATGCATTGGCCAGCTTTGCCCAGTTCGCAGCAAGGTTTGGTTATCGAATCAATACCAAATCAGACAAAGAAACAGCCAAATCCCTTAATTTTTTGATGGAGGATGTAGAAGGAAAAAAGGAACAGAATGTTTTGACCCAATTGGCCATCCGCTCTATGGCGAAGGCTATTTACACCACCAAAACCAGCAGCCATTACGGCTTGGCGTTTGATTACTATACCCACTTTACCTCGCCTATCCGTCGTTACCCGGATGTGATGGTGCACAGGTTGCTGTTTCATTATCTCAACGGCGGCCATTCAGCCAATGCAGAGCATTACGAAAAGCTTTGCCAGCATTGCTCGCAAATGGAGAAAAAAGCTGCCGATGCCGAGCGTTCATCTGTTAAATACAAACAGGCCGAATATTTGAAGGACCAGATCGGTGTTATCTTTACCGGTATTATTTCGGGTGTTACCGAATGGGGTATGTATGTGGAGATCATAGAGAACAAATGCGAGGGCATGATACGCCTGCGTGATATTTCTGACGATTTTTACACGCTTGATGAAAAGAATTACCAGATCATCGGTCAGCGTAAAAAGAAAGTTTACCGTTTGGGTGATGAGGTACGGATCAAAGTTAAAAACGTTGACCTGACTAAAAAGCAGATCGATTTTTCGTTAGTGCAATGATTAAAGGAATCACCCCAATCAATAATTCAATAACTCACTAATTCAATAATCAAATTGAAACAACTTTCCGATCTGCAGGCAATTATCAGCGCCGAAGTTAAACAGCTTAACTTCCCCAGCTATCCTGCCGAATTATACGAGCCGATAAAATATATTCTGTCGCTTGGCGGAAAGCGTATGCGTCCTGCCCTGCTTTTGATGGCCTGCGACCTGTTTGGCGGCGATGTGAATAAAGCTATACCTCCCGCTCTGGCTATCGAGGTGTTCCATAACTTCACGCTGATGCATGATGATATTATGGACAATGCCCCACTGCGTCGTGGAAAAACCACCGTGCATGAGCGGTGGAACCCAAATGTAGGTATTCTCTCAGGCGACGTGATGCTGATAGAAGGCTACAAACTGATGATGCAGGTTGACAATGCCATACTGCGCCGGATATTGGATATTTTTAACACCACAGCCGTAGGCGTTTGCGAAGGTCAGCAGCTGGATATGGAGTTCGAGAAGCGCATCAATGTCAACATTGAAGAATATATTACCATGATACGCCTTAAAACCGCCGTTGTTTTAGGCGGCGCACTTCAAATTGGCGCTATCATCGGCGGAGCCGACACTAATGATGCTGATTTGATATATACCTTTGGCGAACAGTTGGGCATTGCCTTCCAGTTGCAGGATGATATTTTGGACGTATATGGCAACCCGGAAAAATTTGGCAAACAGGTTGGCGGCGATATCATGTCCAACAAAAAGACTTTCCTGCTGATCAAGGCACTGGAATTGGCCGATCCATCACAAGCGGCCGAACTGAACAAATGGTTGAACATTCAACAGCCCGATCAGAATGAAAAAGTAATTGCCTTTACGGGTATCTATAACCAGCTGCAGGTAAGGCAATATGCCGAAAAAGCCATGCAAGCCTATGCAGATAAAGCATTTACGGCCTTGGATGCTATTAACCTGCCCGATGAGCATAAACAATATCTCCGCGACTTCGCCGATGGATTGATGGTGAGGGAGAATTAGTTATATTTAGGCATGAAAAGACTTTTATTTTGCTGTTTATTATTATCATCACTATTTACTGCTAAAGCGCAAACCCGTAGTCATCTAAAAACGGATACAATAGATATTACTCATCCTGTTGATTCTTCCAAACAGGTTTATACTTTAGTAGAATCCGATCCCTCGTTTCCTGGTGGAATACAAGAATTTTATAAGTATCTATCCAAAAACATAAATATTCCTTTTACAGAATATGTTAAAGGTAAAGTATTCGTAAGCTTTGTTATAGGAGCTGATGGACACGTTATAGAACCTACAATAATAAAGGGGATAGTTACTGATTCTATGAAAAAAGAAATATTAAGAGTACTAACGGAATCACCAGCATGGACACCAGGAATACAAAATAGTAAACCTGTTAGAATTCAGTACACCATGCCAATTAACTTTTAATTATATATCTATAAAGTAAAATGAAAATATTTATATTTTATGTGACGATGTTATTAGCTTCAACAGCGGTTAAAGCCCAGGAGGTTACATCAGCCATTCCCGCTGATAATAAACCTGATACTGCTAAGATATTTGTAGCCGTCGAAAAAGACCCCTCGTTCCAGGGCGGAATGCAAAATTTCTACAGCTATTTATCACAAAATCTTCAATATCCTGCCTTCGCCGTTAAAAATCGTACCGAGGGAAAGGTGTATTTAACTTTTATTGTTGAAAAAGACGGCAGCTTGAGTAATGTAAAAGCGGTCAGGGGCATTTCGCAAGAAATTGATGCAGAGGCGATCAGGGTATTGCAAAATTCGCCAAAATGGACCCCGGGAATACAGAACAGGCGGGCAGTGAGGGTGCAATATACCGTTCCAATAAATTTTAAATTACCACCGGCGGCTGCCAATACAGCACTGAACGACACGATGCCCGATGATCATAGTAAAATATTTACCGCCGTTGAACAACATCCACAATTTGTAGGTGGGGTTGTAAGTTTTTATAAATATTTGGGAGATAATATTCACTATCCTGAGAAATCGAGAAGCCGAAATATTCAGGGAATAGTCTTTTTAACTTTTGTGGTTGAAAAGGACGGCAGCTTAAGTGATATTAAGGTTGTGAAAAGTGTAGCTGACGATATCGATGCCGAAGCTTTACGTGTGATGAAGATTTGTCCTAATTGGAATCCCGGTATGCAAAATGGGCGGGCCGTGAGGGTGCAATATACTGTTACGGTTAATTTTGTATTACTAGCGCAAACAACCGCGAAAGACACTGTGACATTTGATCAAGATAAAGTATTTACGGCAGTAGAACAAGATCCCAGCTGGCCTGGAGGAGTTCAAGCCTTTCGCCAATATTTTGCAGAAAACTTAAACTATCCTGAAAAGGCGAAAAAAGACGGCCTTCATGGGCATGTAATAGTATATTTTATTGTAGAGAGGGACGGTAGTCTATCACATATTAAAGTACAGAAATCCCTTTCTCCAGAAACTGATGCAGAAGCTTTGAGAGTAATCAATAATTGCCCGAAATGGATTCCAGGTATGCAGAATGGAAAACCAGCGCGGGTCGTTTTCACTTTGGCAGTACCTTTTCCTCTTCCAAGTCATTGATCATAAAAAAAGCCCCAGTCTATTCAGACCAGGGCTTTCAATATTTATGCAATCTGCTAATTACTCAGCTGCTTTTTCTTCAGTATCAGCTGCCTTTTTAGTTTTTGGCGCTGCTGCTTTCTTTGCTTTTGGAGCTGCTTCGGCAACTGGTGCTTCTTCAACAGCTGGTGCTTCCGCTACAGGCGCTTTTGCTTCAACTACTTTCTTCTCAGCTTTTGCAGCCGGTTTTGGTGCAGGTGCTTCAACAACGGCTGCAGTTTCGAAAGGTATTACCGAAACGTATGAACGGTTATCAGCTTTCTTTTTGAAAACTACGGTACCGTCAGTTAATGCAAATAAAGTATGATCTTTACCAATACCAACATTCAGACCTGGATTGTGCGGGGTACCACGCTGACGAACGATGATGTTACCTGCAATTGCTGGCTGACCACCGAAAATCTTGATACCTAAACGCTTGCTATGTGACTCGCGGCCGTTTCTTGAGCTACCGGCCCCTTTTTTGTGTGCCATTTTCTAATATTTTTATGAGCTGATGTAAATCGGCTCGTTTAAACCTTAATTATAATGTGATCCCTGTGATCTCGATTTTTGTGAATTGCTGGCGGTGGCCATTTTTCTTTTTGTAACCTTTTCTTCTTTTCTTTTTGAAAATGATCACTTTATCACCTTTTAAATGAGACAATATCTTAGCTGATACTTTTGCACCTTTCAAATCAGTTCCTAATTTGAATTTACCTTCGTTTTCTGCTAATAACACACTGTCAAATTCAATACTAGCGCCCTCATCCCCTTGTAAACGGTGTACAAAGAGTTGCTGGTCTTTTGCAACCTTAAATTGCTGTCCGGCTATACTTACTATTGCGTACATTGTTATTAATTAATGTTTTAAAATTTGAGGTGCAAATATATAAACTTTATATTAAAAAAACTACTGCTTTTTAAACATTAATTAGAGCACATTTTCTTCAGGGCTTCAGCATAATTCTCTGCTATTGGTTGTCCGCCCAGCGCTTTGCATTCATTGAAGAATTTCAGGGCATCCACACAATCCTTATTTAAGAAATAACAAATAGAGAGTTTATAGGTGGTGTTTACATTCTTAGCATCAATAGCATAAGATTTTTTGAGCAGATCTATTGCTGTATTAAGTTCAGCTTGATCCTGATCATGCTGAAAACCCATAAAATAAAGCGTGGCCTTATCTGTCAGAATAACTGAACTATTGGGATTGATAGCTAAACCTTTGTTATATTGAACCATCCCGGCTTGATAATCATTAAAATAGCCGTAAATAGCGCCGTAACCCCAGTAAATATTTTCATTTTTAGGATCAAGCAGGTAGGCTTGATTAAACCTGTACATAGCGGTCTTTATATCACCTCTGGATAAATAAGTAAATCCAAGTTCTATAAAATGATCGGAAGCCTTTCTATGAGTAGCATCTGCTTTTAAGGCCGTTTTTGTTAGTTCGTTATCAGCCTCGACCTGTTCTTTTGTTTTTGTCACGTTCCCATACTCTGGCAACATCCTAATATCGTTCTTAGCTTCGTCCTGCCACTCTTTATAGCTGATCTGCTGCGAAAAACAAGAAATTGAAATTAATAATGCGGAGAGAGTTAAGATATATTTCATTTACTAATCTATCAATTATTCTGTCTTCCCTCTGCATCAGCCAAAACTTTGGTTATTTCTTTGATCATTTGCTCATTGGCATCCTTTAATCTCGGGTCGCCATCAAATGAAGCATCGTACAATACCTTTTTACTTTTACGTTGATAGTTAAACTCGATCAAATACCGAGGTGGCCTCATACCATTGTGCTTAATAGTAGTATCACCCATTTCCACGCTGGGGAAATCCCAGAAACCCAGGTCGGCAGCTTTACGGTGCAAATAAAGCAGTTCGTCTTTATTCAAATGCAGGTGCATCTTCACGATGGAATCGTGCGAGTTTACATACTCATAATCGCCTGTTTTTGAATTGAACTTATTAACCAGGCTATCGCCTGGCCCATATTGAAAAACAATGGATTGGAATTCCGTAAACTTATAAGGCGCGTTTTTGATCATATGGCTATAGTAATACACACAATAGATCAGGAATGGCACCACTATACAAATGGTCAAAAATATTTTTTTGCTGCGATCGGACATGGGGGTAATTATTGAATTAGTGAGTTAGTGATTTTAAATTTCTTGAATTACTGATATTATAAAACTTTAAAATTCGATATTGAACATTCGAAATTCGATATTAAAATTAATCTGCCAGTTCTCCCTCCCATTTACTTACTGCGGCTGTAGCTATTACATTACCCAACACATTGGTTGCAGAGCGACCCATATCCATTAATGGGTCGATACCGATAAGCAGGGCCAAACCAGCTTCTGGAATGTTGAACATCCCTATTGTTCCGGCTACAACTACCAGTGCTGCACGTGGCACGCCTGCTATACCTTTGCTCATCAGCATCAAAACCAACAGCATAGATAGCTGGTGTGCCCAGGACAAATGTATGCCGTAAGCCTGGGCCAAAAATAACGAAGCAAAGGTCATGTACATCATCGAACCAACCAAATTGAATGAATAACCAAGAGGCAGCACAAAACTAACGATCTTGTTGTTGCAGCCAAAGTTCTCCAGTTCCTCTAATGCTCTTGGGTAGGCAGCTTCGCTTGTGGAGGTGCTGAACGCTACCAGTAAGGCATCTTTTATATTGTTGATCAGAGTAAATACGCGCTTTTTCAGCACAGTAAACCCGGCGAATATGATAATGCCCCAAAGCAATGCCAACGAGAAATAAAACTCGCCCAAAAAAGCAGCGTAGGTGGATATAATGCCCAATCCCTCTTTAGCTACTATCGCTGTGATGGCCCCGAATACGGCTATCGGCGCAAGCATCATCACATAGCCCGTTATCTTCATGATTACGTGGGCAACAGCATCCATAAACTTAATAATGATCTCGCCCTTATCGCCTATTGCTGCTGTAGCCACGCCAAAAAACAGCGAGAATACCACGATCTGCAATATCTCGTTATTCGCCATCGACTCGGTAAAACTTCTCGGGAAGACATGACCTATAAAGTCTTTAAGAGATATGGCCGATTTCTTTATATCCGTACCCAAATAACTATCGGGCAGGGCTAAATGTATGCTGCTTCCGGGTTCAAATAGGTTCACCAGCAACATACCCAATAGCAGAGAAACCAATGTGGCGCTGATAAATAACAGTAAAGTCTTTCCACCTATCCTTCCTACGGCTTTAATATCACCCACTTTGGCTACGCCGACAACAAGCGTAGTGAAAACCAGCGGCGCTACGATCATTTTAATCAGCCTTAAAAATATATCACTCAAGAGAGTAAAACCTTCCAGCTTATTTTCCCTGGTTGCATCGGCAGTTGCCCGTTCTTTTAATTGTGCGGCACGGGTGGTTTTTAATTGCTTAAACTCTGTAGTGGTAGTGTCCTTTAGCAAAACTAACCGGGCGTCAATTGTTTTAATGGTAGCTTCCGCGGCGGATATCTTGTTATTATAAGTATCAATAACGTTAATATTGTAAACGTAACCGGTTATGATACCCAAAATGAGCGCGATAAAGATGTAAAGGGTGAGTTTGCTTTTCTTCATATTAATCGGGACTGCGAAACTACAAATATTTAACAATTTAAGCCCCTCCCAACCAGAGAGGGGTTTGGGGTGAGGCTTAAAATAATTAAGTTTGAGGCATGAGCATGAAACAATACGGCGTACAGGATATCAAGAAAGAGCTTCCCCATTTGGATCACGCCCAATTGATGGAGCTTTGCCTGCGCCTGGTGCGGTATAAAAAGGAAAATAAGGAGCTTACCGCCTATTTATTATTTGATGCTGATAATGAGCAAGCCTTTATCGAGGGCTTGATAGCCGAGAACGGCTTTATGTTTAGCCAACTGCCATATAACAATTACCAGTTGGCCAAGGGCCTGCGAAAAATACTAAGGATATTAAATAAATACATCAAATTTACCGGGTCGAAACAGGCAGAGATAGAGTTGCTGATGAATTTTTGCCGAAACTATATTCAATATGTCGATAAGCGGGCATCATCATACAAGCCACTTCGCCTTATATTAATAAGGCAACTGGATAAGATAAAGAAAGTGATAGAAAAATTACATGAGGACCTGCAATTTGATTACAGCCAGGATTACAATGTTATGGTGGGCGAAGCTGAAGAAAAATTAAAATGGCTGAACATGAATGATTATCTGCTGTAACATTTGAATGATCTTACTATCTAACACACAAAAAAATTAACTGAATTGGATAACAGGGAAGCGGCCTTCAAGAAAATATTTGAAGCTAATTCAAAAAAGATATATCACCTGTGCTATGGTTATACCGGCGATGATGACGCCGCCAACGACCTGCTACAGGAAACTTTTTTGAAGGTGTGGCAAAACCTGGAGAAATTCCGCAACCAGGCACAAATATCTACCTGGATCTATCGTATAGCTGTAAACACCTGCCTAACCTACCTACGGTCTGAAAAACGACAAGCAAAGGACGAACTTACCCCGCAGATCTCTGAAAATCAAAGAGAGGAATATTCGGAGAAGAATGAGCAGGTGGCGCTGCTATACAAGTGCATTTCAAAATTAGAAGAATCAGAAAGGATTATCATAACAATGGTATTGGATGAAGTTCCGTACCCCGAGATTGCGGAGATATCCGGCATTTCAGAAGGGAATTTGAGGGTGAAGATATATCGCATTAAACAGAAATTAACAGAATTATATAACCACTATGAAAGACTTTGAGCATTTGATGTCCGTTTGGCAGGATCAGCCAAAACAGGACCAGCTTTCAGTGGATGAAGCGCTGAAGCAGGTAAAGAAGGGAATAAGGGGCATTACCAGTCAATTGTATTGGGGTATAGTGGTGATGGTGGCTATGCTTGCGCTTACGTTTATCATATTATTCTTTTTCGTTTTCCAATCGTGGATGACCTACATGGGCATTTTCATCATGCTGATCACCATGTTATTATACGCGGTGCTTATTATCCGCAATTACCGTGTACTGAATAAGCATGATGCTACACAAAACCCAACTGACTATTTACAGGATCTTAAAGAATACCAAAAAAACCGGGCTAAAATAGCCGGGTGGTTCTATTACCTGTTTGTGATGCTGATCAGCCTCGGCTTATCACTTTATTTTGTTGAAGTACTGCGCCATGTTTCGGTATATGGTAAAGCAGCAATATATAGCCTCACTATTATATGGTTTCTGTTTTTAACACTCTATTACAAAAAACGGATATTTAAAAGTGAAGAAGAGAAGCTGAATTTGATGATAGAAAGATTGGAGCGACTGCAGGGTCAATTTGAATAAGCTAATCTGGGGTTTTGTACAATAGACAACTTTGTGTTCCTTTGTGAAAAACTCCGTGTTCTTTGTGGTTATTTTTACCACAGAGGTCAAAAAGAAAGGCACAAAGTCCACGGAGACTCATTTCATTTATGAATTCGCCTATCACCATACAAAAAGTTCATTCTTCCGATCTTGACACGTTGCTTACTATAAGCAAGGAAACATTCTACGATGCCTTTGAGCATTTAAATAACCCGGAAGATTTTGAAGCTTATACTTCAGTTGCTTTTACCGCTGAAAAGCTATTATCTGAAATTAATAATCCTAATTCCGCTTTCTATTTTGCTTTGATTGATGGTGAAAAAGTTGGTTATATCAAGCTTAATTATGCTTCAGAACAAAGCGAGTTCCAGGATGACAATTCGGTTGAAGTGTCACGCATTTATGTCCGGTCCGATCAACAGGGTAAACAAATAGGAAAGCAACTGATCGATTTCGTGATCACAAAAGCCATCGAAGCCAAATTAGAATATGTCTGGCTCGGCGTTTGGGAGCATAACCCTGATGCTATCCGTTTTTATGAGCGAAGCGGATTCGTGATATTCAGCAGCCACGAGTTTTGGGTAGGCAATGATAAGCAGACTGATATTTTGATGAGGAAGGTGTTATAAATAGTATGTCATTTCGAACGCAGAGAGAAATCTTATAAAATATGCAAAGCGGCCATGCAAGTTGTATAAGATTTCTCTCTGCGTTCGAAATGACAATTTTAATTAAGTCCTCAATCTCTCAAAAACGGATTAAAATTCCTTGTCCCTATTTCCATCCCGGCTGCCCGGCAAACCGTTTTATCACCAAATTTAAAGTTGATCCGGTCCATCGCCTGGTAAAGCCTGATCTGCTGCTCGTTATCTTCAAACAGGTTGATCTGGTAACTACCGGTACAAAGCTGGCTCAATTTAACACCGATCAATCTCACCGGTCTATTCTGATTCCAGGCTTTTTTGAGAAGGTTTTTGATGCCGGGTATCAGGATATGTTCGGCTGCGGTCAGGGGTATTTTTTCCTGTTGTGTATGCGTTTCAAAGTTGGCATAACGAATCTTGATTGCCAGGCACGATGCAAGTTTGTTTTCCCGCCGTAATTTGGATGAAAGCTCTTCGGTCATGGATACCAATATACTCTCCAACGTACGTTTGTCCGATACATTGTTCATAAAGGTATTTTCAGTCGATATAGATTTCCGGTCGATGTGGGGCACAATTTCACCGTAGTCAATGCCTCTCGCCTTTTCGTATATCCAACGCCCGTTCTTGCCGAATACCGTTTGCAGAAAATGAAGCTCCACTTTTTGCAGGTCGCCTATCTTTTCGATGCCGTATTGATATATCTTCTGGCAGGTACTTTCACCTAAGCCCGGTATAGCAGAAATTGGTAAAGGTGCCAAAAAATCCATTTCGCTGCCATGTGGTACAAAAAGCTGCCCATTGGGTTTGGCCCGGTTAGTGGCCATTTTTGCGATAGTTTTACCCGACGCCAGTCCGAAGGAGATCGGCAGTTTGGTTTCTTTAATTATGCGTTGCCTTAATTGCGAAGCCAGTTTATAAGGATCATGAAAACGATCGGTGCCTGTAAGATCGATATAAAATTCATCTACTGATGCTTTTTGATACAGAGGCACCATATCCTCCACGATCTTCGTCACCTTACGCGATTCTTCTGAATAACGGGTGTGATTGCCCCGAACGCTGATGGCATCCGGGCACAGCTTAAAAGCATCCCGCGATGACATACCCGAATGCACCCCGAACTTGCGTGTTTCGTAACTGCACGAGGCCACAATACCCCGCTGCGCATTGCCACCGATAATAATAGGCTTGCCTATCAGCTCAGGATTATCCAGTCGTTCCACCGATACAAAAAATGAATCGAGGTCGATATGCATGATATAGCGTTTGTGGGCCATCACACAAAAATGAAAATAAATAAGGAATATTACTAATATTTTTAGTAATTTATTGCTTTACGGAGGCTAATGTTTCTGTTGTCCGGCCACATTCAGGCATTTTTTTGCCGTAGTAAGGATTTTTGATGGTTGCTGTTTCGCTTAGCCAGGTGGCCTTTTTCATCGGGCAGTATTGCTCATAAACTACCGTACTATTCAGTTTTATTGCTTTTAAAACAGCATACAGGTTTTTTGATAAGCTGGTAAAATGCTCCCGTTGATGTTCAATGGCTCCGCTTTCACTGATATGCCTGCTGTCGAATTGCAGTTTATCGGTGTAAGTCATCCAAATCTTATGCTGATCCGCATTTAATTTGTCCGATGGTACAGCAATAACAGCTGCTAATAATTCTTTGGCTTTGCTTTTTGCATCACTGTTATTATCAGCAGCCAACGCATTCTTTACACCATAATAGGATGTCAATACTTTATTAACAGCTCCCCCGGTTACACTACCCTGCGCATGTGCTGAACTAACTGCGATGAGTAGCATTAAAGATGCAAACAGGTATTTTAAAGTTTTCATGTTTAA